>NZ_JBEOSZ010000021.1:0-25969 GCF_040303285.1 Streptomyces sp. NPDC096046
TCTGGACCACGGCGTTGAGCAGCCGGAACGGCTCTCCCACGACCAGGATGTAGAGCATCAGCAGGGTGGCGAGGAGGATGTTGAGCTGCGACAGCCGGCGAATGCCCTTGTCCACGCCGGACGCCGCGGACGCGGTGGCCATCGCCACAGCGACGACGATGAGGGCGATCTGCGCGGCAAGCCCTTCCGGCACGTCGAAGAGGACTTTCAGCCCGTAGTTCAGCTGCACCACGCCGATGCCGAGCGTCACGCCGATGCCGAACACGGTGCCGATGACGGCCGCCAGGTCGACGGTGTCACCGATCCGCCCGTGAATGCGGCGGCCGATGATCGGATAGAGCGCGGAGCGGATCGCGAGCGGCAGCCGGTACCGGAAGGAGAAGTAGCCGAGCGCCATACCCATCAGCGCGTACATGCCCCAGCCGGTGATGCCGTAGTGGAACAGCGTCCACACCACGGCCTGCCGGGCGGCCTCGAGCGTCTCCGGGTCGCCCTGCGGCGGCGCGAGGTAGTGGCTGACCGGCCCGGACACCGAGAAGAACATCAGGTCGATGCCGATGCCCGCCGCGAACAGCATCGCCCCCCAGGTGAAGAGGTTGTAGTCGGGCTTGGAGTGCTTGGGGCCCAGCTTGACCGTGCCGTACTTGGACACGGCGATGAAGACGACGAACAGCAGGTACAGGGTCGCGGCGACAAAGTAGTACCAGCCGAACCAGCGGGAGATCTTGCCGACCACCACTCCGATGGCCGTTTCCGCACCGGAGGGAGTGATGATCGCCCAGATGGAGATGGCGAGGATGAGGACGGCCGACCCGAAGAACACCACGGGTTTGAGCCGGGCCTCGCCCATCGGCACCTCCTCGGCCGGTGGCTCCTCCGGTGCCGTTCCGGGGCCCTTCTCTCCAGCGGTCGACACGGTCTTCCTCCTTCGCTGCGGGCCAGGACGCCGGCTCCCGGCGGCCGGTGGCGTCTGCCGCGGCCCGCGGGGCCCGGGATGCCTGTTGTCATTGCTCGAACGCCCGGGGCCTGGGGGACGAGACACGGTCCTGGCGGCCCGGTGCACCCGGCCGGGGTCGACCGGACGTGCTGTCCTGCGGGCCGGAGCCGCTCACGGGCACGTGCCCGGCGGCCGGGCCCGCGGGAGGCCGCGGGCCGGTCACCGTGGTGCCGCCCGGCCGGCGGGCCCAGGGCGGCGAGTGACCAGGTCGGCGGCGCGTTCGGCGGCGAGCAGCACGGTCACCATCGGGTTGATGGTGGGCATGGTCGGGAACACCGACGCGTCGACGATCCGCACGCCCTCGAAACCCCGCAGTCTCAGCTCGGGGTCGCAGACGGCCGCCGGGTCGTCCGCCGCGCCCATGCGGCAGGTGCCGGCCGGGTGGTAGACGGTGTGGGCCACGCGCCGTCCGTACTCCGACAGGTCGGCGTCGGAGACCACGTCCGGGCCGGGCGCGACCTCGCGGACGAGCCAGCCGCTCAGGGGATCGGTGGCGGCTACCGTCCGGGCCAGCTTGAGCCCCTCGACGATGGTGCGCTCGTCGTGGCCGTCGGGGTCGGTGAAGTACCGGAAGTCCAGGGCGGGATGCTCGGCCGGGTTGGAACTGCGCAGCCACATGCGGCCGGTGGAGCGGGCGCGCGGCACGTTCGGCGTCATGCACACCCCGTGCTCCGGAACGGGGTAGCCGAGACGCTCGGTGTTGACGGTGAACGGCACCTGGTAGAAGTGGAACATCAGGTCCGGGCGCGGTTGTCCCCTGTCGAGGCGCAGGAAGAGGCCTGCGTCGGAGTCCATCGCGGAGTTGGGCGGCAGCGGGCCGTCGGTCTCCCAGACGATCACGGACTCGGGGTGGTCCAGCAGGTTCTCCCCGACGCCGGGCAGGTCGGCCCGCACCTTGATGCCCAGTGCGCGCAGGTCGTCGGCCGGTCCGATGCCGGAGAGCATCAGCAGGCGCGGGGTGTCGATGGCCCCGGCGCAGAGCAGGAGTTCGCGTTCGGCGCGGACGGTCGCGGGTTCGCCGTCGGCACCGCGGACGGCGACACGGGTCAGCCTCCCCGATGCGTCGGTGAGCAGCCGGTGGGCCCAGGTCTCCAGCAGGAGCGTGAGATTGGGCCGGCCCAGCACCGGGTGGAGGTAGGCGACGGACGCGGAGGAGCGCAGGTTGCCCTCCGGCTGGTAGGCCAGCGAGAAGAAGCCGGTGCCGTCCGCGAAGGGCTCGGCGTTGAAGTCGTCGACGACGGGGACGCCGAGGGCGCGGTGGGCCGCGGTGACGAAGTCCTCGGCGATGGGATTGCGGTCGGCCTCGGCCACCGGGACGATCCGCGTGAGCAGCCGGTCGCGGTAGGGCAGGATCGTCGCCGGGTCCCAGCCGGAACAGCCATGAGTCACCCAGTCGTCGAGGTCCTGCGGCAGCGGCAGGAAACTGATCAGCGTGTTGTGCGAGGAGCAGCCGCCGAGCACGCGGGCCCGTGAGTGCAGGATGTGCGAGTTGCCGCGTGGCTGCTCGACGGTGGTGTAGCCGTAGTCGAACTCCGAGTCGAGGAGGTTGATCCAGTTGCGCAGGCGCAGGATGCGCTCGTCGCCGACATCGCTGGGGCCGCCCTCGATGACGCAGACCCGGCAGTCGGGGTCCTCGCTCAGCCGGGCGGCGAGCACACAGCCGGCGGTGCCGCCGCCGACGATGACGTAGTCGTAGGCGGACTCGGGGCCGTGCGGCGTGGTGGAGGCCATGGGTGCCTTTCTTCGGTCCCGTCGGGTGGTGAGCGGCTGTTCCGTGCTGCGCCCGGTCAGCCCTTGAACCAGCCGGAGGGTGCCGGAGCGAGGTTCTGGTAGATGTGCTTGGCCTCCTGGTACTCGCGCAGGCCCGTGGGGCCCAGCTCGCGTCCTACGCCGGAGCGGCCGAAGCCGCCCCACTCGGCCTGCGGTACGTAGGGGTGGAAGTCGTTGATCCACACGGTGCCGTGCCGCAGCCGCTGGGCGACGCGCTGGGCGCGGCTCGCATCGGAGGTCCACACGCCGCCGGCCAGGCCGTAGCGGGTGTCGTTGGCCAGTTCCACCGCCTCGTCCTCGGTGCCGAAGCGCTCGACGGTGACGACCGGGCCGAAGACCTCCTCCTGGATGATGCGCATCGACCGGTCGCAGTCGGCGAAGATCGTCGGCAGGAGGAAGAAGCCCCGGCTGAGCGCCGGATCGTCGGGACGGGTGCCGCCGGTGACGAGCCGGGCGCCCTCCTCGCGGGCGGCGGCGATGTGGCGTTCCACCTTGTCACGGTGCTCGGCGGAGCTGAGCGGGCCGCTCTCCGTGCCCTCCTCCAGGCCGTTGCCCAGCCGGATCGCCCGGGCGCGCTCGGCGTAGGCCTCGACGAACCGGTCGTGCAGGGAGTCCTGGACCAGCAGGCGTGACCCGGCCGAGCACACCTGCCCGGAGTGCAGGAAGGCGGCGTCGAGGGCGTAGTCGACGGCGGCCTCGAAGTCGGCGTCGGCGAACACGATGTTGGGGTTCTTGCCGCCCAGTTCCAGGGCGATGTTCTTCGGCCCCTCGGCAGCGGCGGCCATGATCCGGCGTCCGGTGGCCAGGCCCCCGGTGAAGGACACCAGGTCCACCTCGGGGTGGCTGGTCAGGGCGGCGCCGACGGTCGCTCCGGAGCCCAGCACCAGATTGGCGACACCGGGCGGGGCGCCGGCCTCCTCGATCAGCCGGATCATGGCGATCGTGGTGAGCGGGGTGGTCTCGCTGGGCTTGAGGACGAAGGTGTTGCCGGCGGCCAGCGCCGGCGCCACCTTCCACGATGCCTGCAGCAGCGGGTAGTTCCAGGGGGCGATGAGCGCGCACACCCCGACCGGCTGGTAGACGACACGGCTGAGGACGTCCGGGCCGACGTCGACGACCCGGCCGCCGTCCTTGCCGGCGAGTTCCGCGAAGTAGCGGAAGGCGTTCGCCACGTCCTCCACGTCGATCCGGGCCTCGGTCAGCGTCTTGCCGGTGTCGAGGGTCTCGGTGCGGGCGATGTCCTCCCGGTCGCGCAGCAGCAGGTCGTGGACGCGCAGCAGGACGTCGGCCCGGCGGCGGGAGGGGGCGTTCGCCCAGTCCTCCTCGGCGAAGGCGCGCCGGGCGGCGCGCACCGCGCGGTCCACGTCGGTGGCGTCGGCCTCGTCGACGGTGGTGACGACCGAGGCGTCGTACGGGTTGACCACGTCCCGCCGCCCGCCGGCCGCCGCATTCGTCCACTCGCCGTCGATGTACAGCTCGCCCATCGCGGGGCCTCCTTCGTGTCCGACCGGCATCGATCGGTTCGCCGGCCGGCGACACGGCCCATGGTGCGGTCGGCGACGACGGGGCGCACGGCCATCGTCGCGTCCGGGTGGTCGGGTGCCCCGGGCGGACTAATGGGCGGGCGAGACAGCAGTGGGCCAGGCCCTCGGCCTCGGCAGGCATGTGCCGGGCGGACGGATCGGGCGGACGGATCGGGCGGGAGGGTTGAGCGACCGTCCGGAGAGTCGTGGCCGCGGACGTCTCGGCCAGGGCCATCGCCGCAAGGCCGCCGTAGGAGCCGCTCAGGAACGCCATCGTCCCGGTCCTCTCGGGCGGCCGAGCGACCACCTGCGCCGGTACGTCGACGACGGCCGGGCCGGCGATGCCGAACCGCGTCAACACGAAGGCGGAGGCTCAGCGCAACTCGGCGATCGGGAGCGTCGGCGCTCCGCCGGACCCCGTTTCGTGCGCCGGCGAGCAGGCGCGGGTCCAGGTGTCCGCCATCAACACGGCCGGCCCCACCGGCTATGGGAAGTCGTACTGGAGCTTCCGGTCCGCCACCACCGGCGGCTCCACGAAGCTCTGCCTCACCCGCGTCTACCACGCCGACTACTGCATTCTCGGCCGGCAGTCCGGCGACTCGATCTCCCTCGCCCTGATGACGGCCGTGGCCTGCCGACGCGAGCCGGTACCCGTCCCGTACAACCAGATCATGCACATCACAGGCGTCTACCGGGCCCCGGCGGGTGCCGACGCGGTAACACCGTCCACTGACCGCGGACTCGCGGCCCCTGCAGGAGGCCATGCGGACAGGGGATGCGGTCACGGCCGGCGGTTCGGGCGTTCGTCCCGACGGGGGTACGTCGGCGATGGCAGCCGCGTGGACGGTCCGGGCACGCACTGTGGCTCTCACGCCACTCCGGCGCAGAGGACGCGGCCGTTCGCGTACGACTCGGCGTACATCTCGTTGACGGTCCACGCCGAGGACGACCTGACGGTCACGGGTATGTCGTCGTCTCCGACGGGCTGCCGGACGACCGACTCGGCGTACTCGGTGGTCAGGTCGGGCGCCCCGGCGCTCACGTCGTAGCCCCAGACGATCAGCCACTCGTTCCACGGGCGCACGCAGCGCACCAGCCCCGCGCCGATGCCGCCGACCGTCGCACCCGGGGCGAGGACCCAGTAGAGGGTGGACGGGCGGTGGGCGGTGTACTTGCTCAGGTCCGCCTCGAAGACGATGTTGATGCTGCCCGCCACGCCCGTCTGACCGCCCATCGGCAGCCCGGCGTCCGCGGCGACCCTCGACCGTCCGCCGTCGATCAGGTACTTGGCGCGGATCTCGTACGTGTCCCCGCGCAGCCGGTCGCGGACGGTGGCCGTGACGCCGTCGGCGTCCTGGGTGTGGGAGAGGTACTCGTTCTGGAAGCGGAGCCGGGTGCCGCGGGCGACGGCGGCGTTCACGAGGACCGGTTCCATGAGGTGCTGCGGCATGTCGCACATGCGGGTGGGGCTGGCGAGTTCGTGCTCGGCCTGCACGAGCGGGTCGTTGCCCCAGGAGCGCACCCGGCCCAGCTCCTCGCCCGCCAGGCTGGTGCAGAACGTCGTGTTGCCCATCAGGTGCTGCGGGGTGGCCTGCGCGACGACCTCCTGCTTCACGCCGAGGTCGCGCAGCACCTCCATGGTGCGCTGGTTGGTGATGTGCGCACGGGGTGTCGGCGAGGCTCGTGTAGCGGGTCACCACAAGGTTGGTGACGCCGCACCCGGACAGCCGGCTGGTGGTCACCTACACACCCGGCGCCCCGGTCGGTCCCTGCCTCGAGCGCCTGCTGGACAAACTGTCCGCCCGCTCGGTGACCCTGCCGCCGCTCCGCGAACGCACCGAGGACATACGGGAACTCCTGCCGGCCCTCGCACCCCGCACGGCGCCCGGGCAGCCGCCGCTGACCTGGACCCTGGACGCCCTGCGTGCGCTCCAGCTGTACCCCTGGCCCGGGAACGTCACCGAGCTGGCCCATGTCGTACGGGCCCTGGCGGAGCGGCGGCGGGCGACCGGGCCGGTGCGCCGGACGGAACTGCCGGACGCCGTCCGTGAAGGGCCGGCCACGCGCCCGCTCAGCCCGATGGAGCACGCCGAGCGTTCCGCGATTCTGGAGGCGCTGCGCCGCCACGGCGGCAACAAGGCACGCGCGGCGGCCGCGCTGGGAATCGGCCGGGCGACGCTGTACCGCAAGCTGCGGGAGTACCGGCGCTGAGGTGCGGGAGGGACGACGAACAACAGCTCGGGCGGGTCGAGAAGATCTCGACCCGCCCGAGCTGGTCTGTGTCCGAGGGGGGACTTGAACCCCCACGCCCGATAAAGGGCACTAGCACCTCAAGCTAGCGCGTCTGCCATTCCGCCACCCGGACCAGGTGTCTGCCGCCTTGCCAGGGGTGTTCCCCGCGGCGACACGGACAACAATACCAAGGTTTCGGAGTGCCTTTCACCTGCGTTTCCGTCCGCCTGGCGGGGGTCCCGGACCTCACGCGCCGACACCTCTAAGGTCGCACCATGAGTGACTGGATGGTTACGCAGAGCTCCTCGACGGGGCGTCGTCCACGTGCGCTGTCACCGCTCAGGGAGCATCTGCGGGACACGTTCTGGTTCGCACCGACCGCGGCGATGGTGAGCGTGTTCGTGGTCTGGGTGGGGGCGCAGGCGCTCGACACGGCGATCGTCGACGCGCTCCAGGAGGACCGGGACTACGAGACGCTCGACGAGCTGCTGCGGTTCGCGGAGGACGCGAAGGCCGTGGTGAGCGCGGTCGGCTCGGCGATGATGACCTTCATCGGTGTGGTCTTCAGCATCTCGCTGGTGGCCGTGCAGATGGCGAGCGGGCAGTTCACGCCGCGCGTGGTGCGGCTCTTCGTCCGGAGCCGGATCACCAAGGCGACCTTCGCGGTGTTCCTGGCGACCTTCGTGCTGACCCTGCTGGTCCTGACGAGCTTCGACAGTGTCGAGGACCCGCGGGCCGTCACGTCGGTGCCCTTGGTGCAGTCGGTGCTCACCCTCTGCATGGTCGGACTGAGCCTGCTGCTCTTCGTGCTGTACGTGAACGCCACCCTGCGGCTGATGCGGATCAGCCATGTGATCGCCCGGATCGCCTCGGAGTCGTTCCGGGTCGTCGCCTCGATGCCCGTGCCGTCGGGCGGGCAGGAGGGCCCCGGCCTGGGCGCCGCGACCGCGTGGGTGCCGCACGAGGGCCGGGCGGGGGTGTTGCGGGACGTGCACATCGCGCGGTTGGTGCGGGTGGCGCGCAAGCACGGCGTCCTGCTGCGGCTGATCCCGCGGATCGGGGACTTCGTGGTGCCGGGCATGCCCGTGCTGGCGGTCCACGACGGGCCGGTCCCGCCGCGCCGGGTGCTGCGGTACGCGGTCTCGGTGGGGGTGGAGCGGACCTACCACCAGGATCTCGGTTTCGGGCTGCGGCAGTTGTCCGACATCGCGTTGCGCGCCCTGTCGCCCGCGATCAACGATCCGACGACCGCCGTGCAGGCGCTGGACCGTGTCGTCCAGTTCCTGGCAGCGCTGAGCCGACGGCCGCTGGACGCCGCCCTGCACCGGGACCGGGCCGGTGCGGTGCGGCTGGTGCAGCCGGTGCCGGACTGGACCGAGCTGGTGGATCTCGGGTTCGCCGAGGTACGGGGATGCGCCGTCGGCAGCCCGCAGATCTCCCGGCGCATGCTGGCCGGTCTCGACGACCTGCTCCTGCTCGCGCCGCCGGAACGCCGCGAGCCGCTGCTGCGCCATCGCGAACTGCTCCGGCAGGCCGTCGGCGTGGCGGCGCCGACCGCGTCGGACCGGGACTTCGCCCTGCGCCCGGACCGGCAGGGCATCGGCTGAGCGACGCCTCGGAGCGTGGCGTCGCGCCGCACGCCCGGGACCGGTCCGGGGAGGCCAGGGGCGGAGGTCCCAGCCGTGGAGGCCAGGCCCGGGGGGACCCCGCCGTAGGGGCCAGGCCCGGGGGAACCCTGCCGTAGAGGCCAAACCCGGGGCGAACCAGCCGTGGAGGCCCGGCCCGCCGTGGCAGGGCGCTCACAGACAACAGGCCGCACGAGTGCGGCGGGCCACACCCCGTCGGACCGCCACGGCATCCGACGCCGGCTCCCCACAGCGAACCCCCCGGGGAACCGGCGTCGGACGCGCCCCCCTACGTCAGGGCAGCAACTGGTACTCCGGGAAGTTCCCCGGCAGCCGCTCCCCCTCAGGTCCCCGCGTCACGGCGCGCACCAGCAGGTCACCGCCGACGAACGCGCCGCGCCAGGAAGCTCCGAGCCCGCCGAACAGTTCGTCGCGGTCGCCCCGGGAGCGGGGCGTGCCGTGACCGACTTTGAACGCGCGGATGTGCGGGGCGAGCCGGTCGTACGTCGCCCGGTCATCCGTGGACAGCGTGGCGACCAGCGCGCCGTTGGAGGCGTTCATCGCGGCCAGCAGCTCCGCCTCCGTGTCGACCAGGACGATCGTGTCGACCGGGCCGAACGGCTCCGCGTGGTGCAGCGGAGAGGACGAGGGCGGGTTGAGGAG
Organism: Streptomyces sp. NPDC096046; assembly: GCF_040303285.1. Taxonomy (NCBI): domain Bacteria; kingdom Bacillati; phylum Actinomycetota; class Actinomycetes; order Kitasatosporales; family Streptomycetaceae; genus Streptomyces; species Streptomyces sp. NPDC096046. The sequence continues at coordinate 8,811 of NZ_JBEOSZ010000021.1, forward strand.
CGTGACCGGCTGGACGTAGGCGGAGGTGTCCTGGCCGGGCAGGAAGCGAACGTCGTCGGGCGTGGCGCGGTGCAGCGGTACGGCGCCACGCTCGATCGCCTCGGCGACCTGGTCCTGCAGTTCCTTCGCCTTGGCCGCGTTGATCACCGGCCCGAAGTCCAGCTCCGGGTACGGGTCGTCCCGCCGCTCCACGGCGAGCGGATGCCCGACCTTCAGGGTGCGCACCGCGGGGAGGTACGCCGCCAGGAACGCGTCGAACAGATGCCGTTGGACGACGAAGCGCGGGTACGCCGTGCAGCGCTGCTTGCCGTAGTCGAAGAGCTTGGGGACCACCGCGGTGAGGGTGTCCCAGTCCGAGTAGTTCCAGATTCCCCAGGTGTTGAGTCCTTCCTGTTCGAGCACGTGCCGTTTGCCGAGGTCGGTGACGGCCGTGGCCACGGCGGCGCCGGTGTCGCGACCGCCGACGAAGGAGACGCAGCCGATCTCGGGCGCCCGCACCAGTGCCTGCGAGAGCTCGCCTCCGCTGCCGCTGACGAGGGTCACGGGGATCCCCTCGCGGGCGGCGAGGGCGCAGGCCAGGGTGAGACAGGCGACACCGCCGTCGGTCGGGGTCTTGGCGATGACCGCGTTGCCCGCCAGTGCCTGGACCAGCAACGCGTGAACGAGCACGCTCATCGGGTAGTTCCAGCTGGCGATGTTGGACACGGGGCCGTCCAGCGGGGAGCGGCCGGCGAGCATGGGTTCGACTCCGTCGACGTACCAGCGGACCCCGTCGATGGCCCGGTCGACGTCCGCCTGGGCGAGCCGCCAGGGCTTGCCGATCTCCCAGACGAGCAGCAGCGCGAGCAGGCCGCGATGTTCGGTGAGGGCGTCGAGGGTGGCGGCGATCCGGGCCCGCCGCTCCTGAAGGGGGATGTGCCGCCAGGCTCGATGCTGCTCGAGCGCGGCGCACACGGCCCGGTGGGCGGTGATTCCGTCCAGGCGTGGCGGGCCGGCGATCGGGCTGCCGTCGACCGGACTGACGGCGGGCAGGACACGGCCGTCCTCCTGCCAGGCGCCGTTCCAGAGGTTGAGGAGCCGGTCGTCACGGAAGGCCTCGGGGGCGACGGCGAGACAGCGCCGCCAGGCGTCGGGCCAGGACGTTCCGGTCTTGAGGGTGAGGGTGGGTGCCATGGGGTTGCTCCGCTCTCGGTGCACGGTCGGGGGCGGGGGATGCGGCCCGGCGTCGACCGGGACTCGGCGTGGGCGGCCCTGTGAGCGGGCCGGGGCTTCGGCGTAGCGGCCGGGAAATCGGCGAGGGCCGAGTGGCCCGGCTGTCGACCGAGGAATCGGCGCGAGCAGCCCGGCATCGGCCGGGAATCCACGCGGGCGGCCCAGCGATCGGCCGGGAATCCACGCGGGCGGCCCGGCTAGCGGCCTTCGAGTCGCGCGAGCACCAGCTTCGCCGTCTCGGTCGGTGTGCTGCCCACGCTCACCCCGACCGCCTCCAGGGCCTCCTTCTTGGCGGCGGCCGTGCCGGAGGAGCCGGACACGATCGCGCCCGCGTGCCCCATGGTCTTGCCCTCGGGTGCGGTGAATCCGGCGATGTAGCCGACGACCGGCTTGGTGACGTGCCCGCGGATGAAGGCCGCCGCCCGTTCCTCCGCGTCGCCGCCGATCTCCCCGATGAGGACGATCAGTTCGGTGTCGGGGTCGTCCTGGAAGGCGGCGAGGCAGTCGATGTGGGTGGTACCGACGACGGGGTCGCCGCCGATGCCGACGCAGGTGGAGAAGCCGATGTCGCGCAGCTCGTACATGAGCTGGTACGTCAGCGTGCCCGACTTGGAGACCAGTCCGATACGGCCCGGCTTGGTGATGTCGGCCGGGATGATGCCCGCGTTGGACTGGCCGGGTGTGATGAGGCCCGGGCAGTTGGGGCCGATGATGCGGGTGCCCTTGTCCTTCGCGTAGGCGGTGAAGGCGACGGAGTCGTGGACGGGGATACCCTCGGTGATGACGACGGCGAGGCCGATGCCGGCGTCGGCGGCCTCGACGACGGCCGCCTTGGCGAAGGCGGGCGGCACGAAGACGACGGTGACGTCCGCTCCGGTGGCGCGCATCCCGTCGGCGACCGAGCCGAAGACGGGCACGGCACCGGGGGCACCTGCCAGGCCTTCCAGGCTCGGGGGAACGTCGAAGTCGACGGTGCGCCCCGCCTTGCGGGGGTTGACGCCGCCGACCACGTTCGTGCCGGCCGCGAGCATCCGCCGGGTGTGCTTCATGCCCTCGCCGCCGGTCATGCCCTGGACGAGGACCTTGCTCTCCTTGGTGAGGTAGATGGCCATGGCGTTCGCTCTCCTCAAGCCGCGGTGGCGAGTTCGGCGGCACGGGCGGCGGCGCCGTCCATGGTGGTGACCTGCTGGATCAGCGGATGCGCGTGCTCGTCGAGGATGGCCCGGCCCCGGGCCGCGTTGTTGCCGTCGAGACGCACCACGAGCGGCTTGGTCAGTCGGACGGTGTCCAGCGCCCGGACGATGCCGTCGGCGACCGCGTCACAGGCGGTGATGCCGCCGAAGACGTTGACGAAGACGGATTTCACGGCCGGGTCGGAGAGGATGACCGACAGCCCGTCCGCCATCACCTGGGCGCTCGCTCCGCCGCCGATGTCGAGGAAGTTGGCGGGGCGCGCACCGCAGCCCGCGACCACGTCGAGGGTCGACATGACGAGGCCGGCGCCGTTTCCGATGACGCCGACCTCGCCGTCCAGCTTGACGTAGTTGAGGCCCTTCGCGGCGGCGGCCGCCTCCAGCGGGTCGTCGTACCCGGTGTCGTCGGCGCCCCAGCGTGTCTGCCGGAAACGGGCGTTGTCGTCAAGGGTGACCTTGCCGTCGAGGGCCAGGATCCGGCCCTCCTCTGTGCGGACGAGCGGGTTGACCTCGACGAGGAGGGCGTCCTCGCGGACCAGGACCTCCCACAGGCGTACGAGAACGTCGACGGTCCGGGGCGGGAGCCCGGCCGCGTCGGCGATCTCGGTGGCCTTGGCCGGGGTCACCCCCACGGCCGGGTCGAGGGGGATACGGGCGACCGCCTCCGGCCTCGTGGCGGCGACCTCCTCGATCTCCATGCCACCCTCGGCCGAGGCGATCGCGAGGAAGTGGCCCGCCGCGCGGTCGAGTACGTAGGACACGTAGAACTCGTCCGCGATGCGCACGGGTTGGGCCAGCATGACCTTGCCGACCGTGTGGCCTTTGATGTCCATGCCGAGGATCTGGCGTGCTGTCAGCTCTGCGGCGGCCGGGTCCGCGGCGAGTTTCACGCCACCGGCCTTGCCGCGTCCACCGGTCTTCACCTGGGCCTTCACCACGACTCGCCCGCCGAGTCGGCGTGCTATCTCGCGTGCTTCCTTGGGCGAGTCGGTCACCTCGGCCCGTGGCACCAAGATGCCGTGTTCCTCGAAGAGTTCCCTTGCCTGGTGTTCGTACAGGTCCATTTCGGCTCCTGACTGCCGTGTCGTGCGGGGAGCGAACTTCCAGCCCCCCGGAAAATGCCGCACGCCCCCTGGACACCACCCACCGGATGCGGGATAACAAGCTTCATACAGTATTCGTCGACTGTATGCAATGTACCGGGAGCCGCTCCAACCCCCTACGAAGGGACAGGACTTCGCCATGCCCGACGACACCCAGGATCTGATTTCCGGTGGTCATCTCGTAGCCAAGGCGCTGAAGGCCGAGGGAGTCGACCGCATCTACACCTTGTGCGGCGGCCACATCATCGACATCTACGACGGCTGCGTCGACGAGGGCATCGAGGTCGTCGACGTACGCCACGAGCAGGTCGCCGCCCACGCCGCCGACGGCTACGCGCGCATCACCGGCAAACCCGGTTGCGCGGTGGTCACCGCGGGACCGGGGACGACCGACGCCGTCACCGGTGTCGCCAACGCCTTGCGCGCGGAGTCCCCGATGCTGCTGATCGGCGGTCAGGGAGCTCTCACCCAGCACAAGATGGGGTCCCTGCAGGACCTGCCGCACGTCGACATGATGAACCCCATCACCAAGTTCGCGGCGACCGTGCCCGACACGGCCCGTGCCGCGGACATGGTGTCCATGGCGTTTCGCGAGTGCTTCCACGGCGCGCCCGGCCCCTCCTTCCTGGAGATCCCGCGCGACGTGCTGGACGCCAAGGTGCCCGCGGCCAAGGCGCGCGTGCCGCAGGTCGGCGCCTACCGCGCCTCGACCCGCTCGGCCGGCGACCCCGAGGCGATCGAGAAGCTCGCCGACCTGCTGGTGCACGCCGAGAAGCCGGCCATCCTGCTCGGCAGCCAGGTGTGGACCACCAGGGGCACCGAGTCGGCCGCCGAACTCGTCAGGACCCTCAACATCCCCGCCTACATGAACGGCGCGGGGCGCGGCACCCTCCCGCCCGGCGACCCGCACCACTTCCAGCTCTCGCGCCGGTACGCCTTCTCCCACGCCGATGTCATCGTCATCGTCGGTACGCCCTTCGACTTCCGCATGGGCTACGGCAAGCGGCTGTCGCCGGACGCGACCGTCGTGCAGATCGACCTCGACTACCGCACCGTCGGCAAGAACCGCGACATCGGCCTCGGCATCGTGGGCGACGCCGGGCTGGTGCTGAAGTCGGTGACCGAGGCGGCCTCCGGGCGCATCAACGGAGGTGCGTCCAAGCGCAAGGAGTGGCTGGACGAGCTGCGGGCCGCCGAGCAGACCGCCCTGGAGAAGCGGCTGCCGAACCTGAAGTCCGACGCCTCACCCATCCACCCCTACCGCCTGGTCAGCGAGATCAACGACTTCCTCACCGAGGACTCGATCTACATCGGCGACGGCGGCGACATCGTCACCTTCTCCGGGCAGGTCGTGCAGCCCAAGTCGCCCGGGCACTGGATGGACCCGGGGCCCCTCGGCACGCTCGGCGTCGGCGTCCCCTTCGTGCTCGCGGCCAAGCAGGCGCGGCCCGACAAGGAGGTCGTCGCGCTCTTCGGCGACGGCGCGTTCTCCCTGACCGGCTGGGACTTCGAGACGCTCGTCCGCTACGACCTCCCGTTCGTCGGCATCGTCGGCAACAACTCCTCCATGAACCAGATCCGTTACGGCCAGGCCGCCAAGTACGGCAAGGAACGCGAGCGGATCGGCAACACCCTCGGCGACGTCCGCTACGACGAGTTCGCCCGGATGCTGGGCGGCCACGGCGAGGAGGTCCGCGACCCCGCCGACATCGGCCCGGCCCTGCGGCGCGCCCGCGAGTCCGGCAAGCCGTCGCTGATCAACGTCTGGGTCGACCCGGACGCGTACGCCCCCGGAACCATGAACCAGACCATGTACAAGTGAGGTGCCCCGATGACCACTACGTCCACCAAGGCCCTCGAAGGCATCCGCGTCCTGGACATGACCCACGTCCAGTCCGGGCCGTCGGCGACCCAGCTGCTCGCCTGGCTCGGCGCGGACGTCGTCAAGCTGGAGGCGCCGACCGGCGACATCACGCGCAGGCAGCTGCGTGACCTGCCGGACGTCGACTCCCTCTACTTCACGATGCTCAACTGCAACAAGCGGAGCATCACCCTCAACACCAAGACCGAGCGCGGCAAGGAGATCCTCACCGAGCTGATCCGGCGCTCCGACGTCATGGTCGAGAACTTCGGCCCGGGCGCGGTGGACCGGATGGGCTTCACCTGGGACCGCATCCAGGAGATCAATCCACGGATCGTCTACGCCTCCATCAAGGGGTTCGGCGAGGGCCCGTACACCGACTTCAAGGCGTACGAGGTCGTCGCCCAGGCCATGGGCGGGTCGATGTCGACCACCGGCTTCGAGGACGGGCCGCCGCTGGCGACGGGAGCCCAGATCGGGGACTCCGGGACGGGTGTGCACGCCGTGGCGGGCATCCTCGCCGCGCTCTACCAACGGGAGCGCACCGGGCGCGGGCAGCGGGTCAACGTGGCCATGCAGCACGCCGTACTGAACCTGTGCCGGGTGAAGCTGCGGGACCAGCAGCGTCTGGCACACGGGCCGCTCGCTGAATATCCCAACGAGGACTTCGGCGACGAGGTTCCCAGGTCCGGGAACGCGTCCGGCGGCGGCCAGCCCGGCTGGGCGGTCAAGTGCGCGCCGGGCGGCCCGAACGACTACGTGTACGTCATCGTTCAGCCCGTCGGCTGGCAGCCCATCAGCGAGCTCATCGGCCGGCCCGAGCTGGCCGACGACCCCGAGTGGGCGACGCCCGAGGCGCGGCTTCCCAAGCTCGGCAAGATGTTCCAGCTGATCGAGGAGTGGTCCTCGACGCTGCCCAAGTGGGAGGTGCTGGAGCGGCTCAACGCACGCAACATCCCGTGCGGGCCGATCCTCTCCACCCGGGAGATCATCGAGGACCGTTCGCTCGCCGCCAACGAGATGGTCGTGACCGTCCCGCACCCCGAGCGCGGCGACTTCGTGACCGTGGGCAGCCCGCTCAAGCTGTCCGACTCGCCCGTCGAGGTGACCAGCTCCCCGCTGCTCGGCGAGCACAACGAAGAGGTCTACGTCGGCGAACTCGGCCTCGGCGACGAGGAAGTGCGCCTGCTCAAGTCGAACGGAGTGATCTGACGTGATGGCGGAAGACCGGGTCCTGCGGGTGCGGTCCCTCCTGGAGTCCGTGCGGGCCGAGGGACGGACCGCGCTGACCGCGCCCGAGGGCAAGGTGATCGCCGACGCGTACGGGATCGCCGTACCGGGCGAGGAACTGGCGACGGACGTCGACGAGGCCGTGGCGTTCGCGGCACGCTTCGGCGGACCCGTCGTGATGAAGATCGTCTCGCCGGACATCCTGCACAAGACCGACGCCGGCGGAGTGATCGTCGGGGTCGAGGGCGCGACCGACGTACGGGCCGCCTTCCACACCATCATCGACAACGCGCGCGCCTACGACGCCGATGCCCGTATTGCGGGCGTGCAGGTGCAGGAGCTGCTGCCGCAGGGGCAGGAGGTCATCGTCGGCGCGGTCACGGACCCGACGTTCGGGAAAGTGGTCGCCTTCGGGCTCGGCGGGGTGCTCGTCGAGGTCCTGAAGGACGTCACCTTCCGGCTCGCCCCGGTGACCGCCGACGAGGCCCTGTCGATGCTGGACTCGATCCGGTCGGCGGAGATCCTGCGCGGCGTGCGCGGCCGGGCGGGTGTGGACCGGTGGGCCGTCGCCGAGCAGATCCGCCGCGTGTCCCAACTCGTGGCGGACTTCCCCGAGATCGCCGAGGTGGACCTCAACCCGGTGATCGCGACGGCGGAAGGGGCCGTCGCGGCCGACATCCGGGTGATCCTCGCCGAGTCGCAGCCCGCGCCGCGCCGAAAGTACTCGCGCGACGAGATCCTCAGGTCGATGCGCCGGCTGATGCAGCCGGGCTCGGTCGCCGTGATCGGCGCCTCCAACGAGCAGGGCAAGATCGGCAATTCGGTGATGCGCAACCTCATCGACGGAGGGTTCGCCGGGGAGATCCATCCGGTGAATCCCAAGGCCGATGACATTCTGGGCCGCAAGGCGTACAAGAGCGTCACGGACGTTCCCGGTGAGGTGGATGTGGCGGTCTTCGCGATCCCCGCCACGTTCGTGGCCGCGGCCCTGGAGGAGGTGGGGCGCAAGAAGATCCCGAACGCCGTGCTGATCCCCTCCGGGTTCGCGGAGACCGGCGAGCACGCACTCCAGGCGGAGATCGTGGAGATCGCCGAGCGGCACGGCGTGCGGCTGCTGGGGCCGAACATCTACGGCTACTACTCGACCTGGCAGGACCTGTGCGCCACGTTCTGCACGCCGTACGACGTCAAGGGCGGGGTGGCGCTGACCTCGCAGTCGGGCGGCATCGGCATGGCCATCCTTGGCTTCGCCCGCACCACCAGGACGGGTGTGTCGGCGATCGTCGGGCTCGGCAACAAGTCGGACCTGGACGAGGACGACCTGCTGACCTGGTTCGGCGAGGACCCGCACACCGACTGCATCGCGATGCACCTGGAGGACCTCAAGGACGGCCGTGCCTTCGTGGAGGCGGCGCGGGCGACCGTGCCGAAGAAGCCGGTGGTCGTGCTGAAGGCCGGACGGACGGCGGCGGGCGCCAAGGCGGCCGGCTCGCACACCGGCGCCCTCGCCGGCGATGACGCCGTGTACGACGACATCCTGCGGCAGGCCGGGGTGATCCGGGCGCCGGGACTGAACGACATGCTGGAGTACGCGCGCGCGTTGCCGGTGCTGCCCGCACCCAAGGGCGACAACGTCGTGATCATCACGGGTGCCGGCGGCAGCGGTGTGCTGCTTTCCGACGCGGTGACGGACAACGGCCTGTCGCTGATGGAGATCCCGCCGGACCTGGACGAGGCGTTCCGGGCGTTCATCCCGCCCTTCGGGGCCGCGGGCAACCCGGTGGACATCACCGGGGGCGAGCCGCCCTCGACGTACGAGGCGACGATCCGGCTGGGTCTCGAGGACGAGCGCGTCCACGCGCTGGTCCTCGGCTACTGGCACACCATCGTCACTCCTCCCATGGTCTTCGCGGAGCTCACCGCGCGTGTGGTGGCCGAGTTCCGGGAGCGGGGCATCGAGAAGCCCGTGGTGGCGTCGCTCGCGGGGGACGTGGAGGTGGAGGAGGCCTGCCAGTACCTCTTCGAGCACGGGGTCGTGGCGTACCCGTACACGACGGAGAAGCCGGTGGCCGTGCTCGGCGCGAAGTACCGCTGGGCGCGGGAGGCGGAACGGCTGGGGGGCGGTACATGAGGTGAGTGAGCGGGGGGCCGGCCGACGGTGCGCGTCGGCCGGCCCCGGGACCCGCGCGCGCACGAAAGGCATGGGACAGGGGGCGCTGGCCAGATCTTTCGACGCAAGGGGTGCGACACGACATGACAACGACCGATCTGCCCACCACGGTTTCCTACCGGGAGGTCACCGACGCGAACGGTCGCGTCTACCGCCTCGGTGAGACCGACATCGACATCATGGGGCGCAAGCGCAAGTGGATGGTGATCCTGCCCTGGATCGGCATGATGGGCATCTCCTCCGCCGAGTACGCGTTCGCGTCGGCCGAGGAGACCCTGCACACGGCGCACAGCTGGAACAGCATGCACATCTTCTGGATGATGACCGTGTGGGTCTTCTTCCAGGCCGCGGTGGCCTTCCCCGCGGGCAAACTGCGTGAGAGCGGGAAACTGCCGGCCCGCTGGGCCATGATGCTCGGCGCCGTCGGCACGCTGCTGGGCTATCTGTCCCTCGCCTTCGCGCCGCACGTGGTCTTCGCCTACATCGGCTTCAGCATGTTCAGCGGCATGGGCGCGGGCATGGTGTACGCCACCTGCGTCAACATGGTCGGCAAGTGGTATCCGGAGCGCAAGGGCGGCAAGACCGGCTTAGTCAACGGCGGTTTCGCCTACGGCTCGGTGCCCTTCGTCTTCCTCTTCAACGGCTACATGGACCTGACCAACTTCCGCTGGGTGCTGGTCTCGGTGGGTGTGTTCCTGGCCGGGACGGTCGCGTTCTCCGGCTACTTCTTCAAGGACCCGCCGAAGAACTGGTGGCCCTCCACGATCGACCCGCTGAATCCGCCGGACGACCCGCGCGCGGCCCGCTCGCTGCGGATGAACCCGCCGGCGGTGCGCCAGTACTCCCCCAAGGAGGCGTGGAAGACCGGCCGGGTCGGCCTGATGTGGTTCTGCCTGGCGTGTACGTCCGGCGTGAACATCTTCGGCATCGCCTTCCAGGTGGAGATCGGCGAGGAGGCCGGATTCGCGGGCGGGATCGTCGCCACGGCCATGTCCCTGAAGGCCATCGTCAACGGCACCGGCCGCGGTGTCATCGGCTGGCTCTCCGACCTGTACGGCCGCAAGCGCTGCCTGCTCGTCGTGTGCGTGATCCTGGGCCTGTCCCAGTACGGCATCCTCTGGTCGGCGAACGCCGAGAACCTTCCGCTGTTCCTGGTCTTCTCCTCGGTCTCCGGCTTCGGCGGCGGCGCCATCTTCCCGATGTTCGCGGCCCTCACCGCCGACTACTTCGGTGAGAACAACAACGCGTCCAACTACGGCATGGTCTACAGCGCCAAGCTCGTCTCCGGCCTGGGCGCCGGCATGGGTGCCGTGGTCGTCGGCGCCTGGGGGCACTCCGGAGCCTTCATCCTGGCCGGCTCCATCTCGCTCTTCGCGGGCTGCATGGCACTGTTCCTGACCCCGCCGGGACGCGACAGGAAGACGGGCCGCATCTCCCCCAACCCGCAACCGCTCGGCGAGGACACAGCCTGACCTGACAGCAGCTCCGTACCCGGCGCGCACGTCTCCCTCACCCTCCGACGCCGCACACCGTCCCTACCGCGAGGTGACCGACACCCACGGCCGCGTCCACCGTCCCGGCGAAACCGACCGCGACCTCCTCGGCCACTCCCGCGAACTCATAGTCCACTTCGGCTTGGTCGGCGGGATCGGCGCCGGGCCCGTCCACGCCGTGCGCCGACCGGGACACGCGCCGGTGCGGCCGCAGCCCTTTGGCTGACACCCGCTCCACCCATGAGGAGGCCCCTCCCGTCCGGGGAGGGGCCTCCTCATGTCCGTACGCCGGTCAGCACTTCTCCCTCAGAGAGTGCAGATGGGCGCTGGAGCGGCGGGCGAACGTGAAGGACTCGGCCGGGTTGTCGTGCTCGGCCTGCCAGTGGTGGGCCATGCGGTGGCCCCGCAGCCGGGTCACGGCCGAGACGAACCGCTGGTAGTCGATGTCCCCGTCGCCGACGTCGGTCATCTTGTAGCCGTAGGGGTTCGACGGGTCGCTCTCGCCGTCCTTCACGTGGAAGAGCGGGTAGCGGTCGGGCCGCCGCAGGACGTAGTTCAGCGGCTCGAACGGCGCGGGCGTGCCGTCGGGCCGCTTGGAGAAGCGGAACTGGCCGACGTACGCCCAGTAGATGTCCATCTCCAGGTAGACGAGGTCCGGGTCGGTCTCCTTGAGCAGGATGTCGTAGAGACGGACCTTGGGATGGTCGGTGGCGAAGGAGAACTCCTCGGAGTGGTTGTGCTGGTAGAACTTCATGCCGCGGGCCCTGGCCGCCGCACCGTAGGTGTTGAAGTCCTCGGCGGCGCGCTTCCAGGCGTCGACGGTCGAGCCGTAGCGGAACGGTCCTGAGGCGGTGCCGATGTGCTTGAGGCCGAGGGCCTCGGCGTCGTCGAGGACCTTGGTGAGGTTCTGGGCGAAGGTGTAGGCGCCGGGGTCGTCGGAGTAGTAGCCGACGTGGCTGCCGATCGGGTTCAGGCCGTGGTCGCGGGCCAGCCGCTTGAGCTGGGCGAGCGTGAGGGGGCCGGCCGAGCCCTGGGTGTAACCGGCGAACTCGACCTCGTCGTAGCCGTACCGCGCCAGTTCGGCGAAGACGGGGCCGAAGCCGAGGGTGGAGACCTTGTCGCGCAGGCTGTAGAGCTGGATGCCGAGCCGGCCGGGCGGCAGGACGGGGCGGCCGCGGCCCTTGGCGCCGGACGCGGTGGCGGTCGTGGCGTCGCCCGTGGCGGCGATCGCGGGGGCCGCGGCGCCGAGCAGGGCTGCGGCGGTGGCACCGGCGGCCACGCCGAGCATGCCTCGTCTGCTGAGGCGGTGGCCGAGTTCGGGGTCGGGCTGGGAGAAGCGGCTCATGCGTGGAACTCCTCGTGATCGCGGGGCGTTGTCAGTGGTGAGTGCTTCACTTGTGACCAGTCGGACACTGAGGGTCACCACCTCAGGTGAGACCGGCGAGTCGGAGCAGTAGTGACTTCACATCGGTGGCCGCGACGCGGTCGCCGACAGCGCGGGGGGTGGAGCAGATGAGGAGCGGGCCGTCGTCGTCGCTCGCCGGAAGGCGGCCGTGGCTGCCGCGAATAGGTGAGGGGTCCAGGGGCACGACCGCCATGCGGTAGCGCATGCCGAGCTTCTTGCGCGCCAGTGCGGTGGCCGCCTTGACCTTGACGTAGGGGTCGAGGGGATCCATGAAGAGTTCGACCGGGTCGTAGCCGGGTTTGCGGTGGATCTCGACCAGTTGCGCGAAGTCGGGCGCGCGGTCGTCGTCGAGCCAGTAGTAGTACGTGAACCAGGCGTCGGGTTCCGCCACGACGACGAGTTCACCGGCGCGCGGATGGTCGAGGTGGTGGGCCTTCTTGCCCTCGTCGTCGAGGAGTTGCTCGATGCCGGGCAGCCCGTCCAGGGCGGCCCGGGTGGCGTCCAGGTCCTCGGGGCGGCGCACATAGACATGGGCGATCTGGTGGTCGGCGACCGCGAAGGCGCGGGACGCCATCGGGTCGAGGTACTCCATGCCGTCCTGTGTGTGCACCTCCAGCAGGCCGGCCCGGCGCAGGGCGCGGTTGATGTCGACATGCCGGTTCACACGGGTGATGCCGTACTCGGACAGGGCGACGACGGTACGGCCCTCGGCGCGGGCGTCGTCCAGCAGCGGGGCGAGGGCGGCGTCCAGGTCGGTGGCCGCTCTCAGGGAGCGCGGGTCGTCGGGGCCGAAGCGCTGCAGATCGTAGTCGAGATGCGGGAGGTAGCAGAGCGTCAGGTCGGGGTGGCGGGTGCGGATGATGTGGCGGGTCGCGTCGATGATCCACCGGCTGGAGACGAGGTCCGCTCCGGGGCCCCAGAAGTGAAAGAGGGGGAACGTACCGAGTTCGGAGGTGAGTTCGTCGTGCAGCGCGGCCGGCCGGGTGTAGCAGTCGGGTTCCTTGCGGCCATCGGAGTAGTAGACGGGACGGGGTGTGACGGTGATGTCGGTGTCGGCGCCCATGGCGTACCACCAGCAGACGTTCGCGACGGTGTAGCCGGGGTGGGCTCGGCGGGCGGCGTCCCAGAGTTTGTCGCCGGCCACGAGTCCGTTGTGCTGACGCCACAGGAGGACGTCGCCGAGTTCGCGGAAGTACCACCCGTTGCCGACGATGCCGTGCTCCGAGGGCATGGTGCCGGTGAGGAAGGTGGACTGGGCGGCGCAGGTGACGGCGGGCAGGACGGTGCCCAGCGGGGCGCGGGAGCCGGATCGGCCGAGCGCCTTGAGATGCGGCATGTGGTCGAGGAGACGGGGGGTGAGGCCGACGACGTCGAGGACGAGGAGGGGGATGGGGCGGTCCGTCGCGGCCGGGCCGGGGTGCTGGGTGCCGTTGCTCATGGCAGCTCCTTCAGGCCGAGGTCCGCCAGCAGGTCGCGGGCGAGGGTCAGTTCGGCGGCTATGCCCTCGGCGAGCTGGGTGCGGCCCCTGGGGCGCAGCTCGGGCGGAAGGGCCTGCCAGGTGTAGGTCTCGACCTCCAGGTGGCGGGTGAGCGGGGCCGGGCCGCCGACGAGCCGGGTCAGTGCGGATCTCAGGACCGGCAGGGTGGAGGTGAGAGGGGCGACGGGGGCCGCGTGCAGGGGGACGTGGAAGTGGGCGCGCCAGGGTGAGGCGTCCGGCAGGGCACCGGCGAGGGCCTCGTCGAGGTCGTCGGTGGCGCGCAGGCCGGCGGCGGTGGCGTTGCGGGTCTGGTGCAGAAAGCGGGGCTCGGCGAAGGCGGCGAGGGCCTCGCGTACCTCGGGGAGGTGGGGGTGTTCGGCGTGCAGAGCGGCGGAGAGCTGGGATTTGACGACGGGGACGCGGGCTGCGGCGAGCGCGTCCAGGGCGGTGCGCGGATCTTCGAAGGAGGTGGCGAGGTGGCAGGTGTCGACACAGATACCGACGCGGTGGTGGCCGATCACGGTGAGCGGGGCGATGGCGTCGTGGGTCGTCTCGACGACGCAGCCGGGTTCTGGTTCCAGGCCGACGCGGATGGAGCGGCCGGTCAGCTCCTCCAGGGCGTCGAGGCGCTCGGCGAGGGTGCGCAGCGCGGTGCGGGCGGTTTCCGCACGGTCGTCGTCGTACGCGGTGCGCCAGGCGAGGGGCAGGGTGGAGATGGTCCCGTCGGTGACGTCGTCGGGGAGCAGCCCGGCGAGGACGCGGGCGAGGGCGGTGGTGTGGTCGAGGCGTTCGGGGTCGGCCCAGTCCGGCTTGTAGACGCGGTACTTGACCTCCTCGGCACCGAAGCCCTCATAGGGGAAGCCGTTGAGGGTGACGACCTCGAGGCCGCGCCGGTCCAGCTCGGCGCGCAGCTTGCGCAGTGCGGCCGGGTCGGTGACGAGGGCGTGGGCGGCGTCCCGGGCGAGCCACAGTCCGATGCCGAGCCGGTCGCGGCCCATGCGGCGCCGGACGGGTTCGCAGTGGTCACGCAGCTGGGCGAGGACGCCGTCGAGGGTTTCGGCGGGGTGGACGTTGGTGCAGTAGGCGAGGTGGACGGTGGAGCCGTCGGGGTGGCGGAAGCGCATGGCTCACGCCCCCGCGGTGGGGACGCCCGGCCTGCCGGGGCCGTTGGCCGGCTCGTGCGGGTGCTTCGGCGCGCCGCGCAGGATGGAATTGCCCTCGTGGGTGGTGTCCGTACCGGTGACGTCGAGGTTCAGGCGGCCGCTGAGCCCGTAGAAGGCGACGGGATTGCGCCACAGCACCTGGTCGACGTCGTCCTCGTCGAAGCCCTCCGCCAGCATCAGGTCACCGACCTTGCGGGTCTTGAGAGGGTCGCTCCTGCCCCAGTCGGCGGCGGAGTTCACCAGGACCTGTTCGGTCCCGAAGGCGCGCAGGATCGCGACCATGCGCTCCTCGTCCATCTTGGTGTCCGGATAGACGGAGAAGCCCAGCCAGCAGCCGCTGTCCCTGGCCTCCTTGACGGTGGTCTCGTTGAGGTGGTCGACCAGGACCCGGTCCGGGGCCAGCGCGGATTCCCGAACGACGTCGAGGGTTCGGCGCAGCCCGGCGAGCTTGTCGCGGTGCGGGGTGTGCACGAGGGCGGGCAGCGCGTGCTCGGCGGCGAGCTGGAGCTGTGCGGCGAGGGCGTCGTCCTCGGCGGGGGTCATGGAGTCGTAGCCGATCTCCCCGACCGCCACCACGTTGTCCTTGACGAGATACCGCGGTAGTTCGTCGAGGACGGGTGCGCAGCGCGGGTCGTTCGCCTCCTTGGGGTTGAGGGCGATCGTGCAGTGGTGGGCGATGCCGTACTGGGCGGCGCGGAAGGGCTCCCAGCCGAGAAGGGCGTCGAAGTAGTCGCGGAAGGAGGCGGGCGAGGTGCGCGGCTGCCCCAGCCAGAAGGACGGCTCGACGACGGCACGGACACCCGCGGCGTACATGGCCTCGTAGTCGTCGGTGGTCCGGGACGTCATGTGGATGTGGGGGTCGAAGATGCGCATCAGGACTCCTTGCCGTGGGGGTGGTCCGTGCCGGGGGCCGGGGTGCCGGACTCGGTCAGGTCCAGGACGCGGTACAGGTCCTCGGGGACGGCTCGGCCGGCGGCGGAGCGTTCGGCGGCGTAGTCACCGAGCATCCGGGCCAGTTCGCCGTCACCGGCGGCGCGCCGGGGCAGGTCCGCCACGTGGTCGACGGGGACACCGGTGAACAGGCACTTCAGTACGGCGTGCCGCCACTGGTGGGCGGCCAGGTGCCGGGCGGCGTAGGGGCCGAGGGCCGCGCTGAGAAGCCGGGTGTCGTTGGTGCGCAGGGCGTCCTCGGTCAGCGGCAGGGCGTCCGGGCCGGGGACGAGGTGGGGCAGGGCGTGCAGTACGGCTCGGCGCTCGTCGGCGGTGCCCTGGAAGTAGACCCGGGTCAGGGCGTCGGTGTCGGCGCGGGCCGCGTCGAGGATGAGGACGCGTGCGGCGTCTGCGTGGGCCGGGCCGCAGCGCCGGCCGGCCTCAGCGAGGCGCAGTTCCCATGTGGAGATGGGCCCGTGCAGGCCGGGGTGGGCGGCGGCCTCGTCGAGGGCGTGGTCGAGCCAGGCCTCGGCGGCGGGGTCGAGGTGGGTGGCGAGGTGGTGGCGGAGGTCGGCGAGGGAGGGGGTGGGGGCGGCGTCCCGGGTGGGGAGGCGGGCGGCGTCGCCCGGGCCCTCGGCAGCGCGGCCGGTGTCGTGGAGGCTGTGGGCGCCCTGGCTCCCCTGGGTGTCCCGGGCGTCCTGAGTGCTCTCGCTGTGCGCGGTTCTCGCCGCTGGTGTGGTGCGGGGACGGGTCATCCGGTGCTGCTCCCCTCATGGGTGGCGGAGGGAGCGCCGTGGGGTGGCGCGGTCTGCTGGATGGCCGGAGCGGGGGCGGGCGGCGTGGTGGTGGCCGCGGTCCGCTCGGCGTGGCGGAGGAACGGAAGGGAGTGTGCGGCCAAGTGGGGACCCGCGTGGGAGTGGCGGGGCAGCTCGACGACGGTCAGGCCCTGGTAGCCGGTGGCGGCGAGGGCCGCCAGAACCGGCGGGAAGTCGATCTCCCCGTCCCCGAAGGGGAGGTGCTCGTGGACGCCGCCTCGCATGTCCTCGATCTGGACGTGCCGCAGCCAGGGGGCGGCGGCGCGTACGCAGTCGGCCGGTGGAAGGGGTTCGAGGCACTGGCAATGGCCGATGTCCAGGGTGAGGCCGAGGGGTTCGGGGTCGCCGAGGGTGCTGCGGAGGTGGTGGAAGTCGGCGAGCGTGCCGAGGAGATGGCCCGGCTCGGGTTCCACGGCGAGCGGAATGCCCGCGGAGCAAGCGGCGTCCAGGACAGGGGTCAGAGTCCCGGTGAGGCGCTTCCACGCGGTGTCCGTGTCGGTGCCCTCGGGGACGACACCGCTGAAGCAGTGGACCGCGTGGGCGCCGAGGTCGGCGGCGACCCGGACGGCCCGGACGAGGAGGTCGACGCGGCGGGCCCGGTCCGCGGGGTCCGGGTCCAGCAGGGACGGGCCGTGCTTGCGGCGCGGGTCGAGCACATAGCGGGCGCCCGTCTCGATGGTGACGCCCAGTCCGAGCGCGTCCAGCCGGTGCGCCACCCGGCTGGTGCGGGCGGCGAGGTCGGGTGCGAGCGGGTCGAGGTGCATGTGGTCGAGGGTCAGTCCGACCCCGTCGTACCCGAGGTCGGCGAGGAGAGCGAGCACGTCGTCGAGCCGGAGATCGGCGAGACCGTTGGTGCCGTAACCGAAGCGAAGGGAAGGAAGCGGGCCGGGCGGGACGAGAGCGGTACGGGGCGAGGCAACGGCCTGGACACCCGGTGCTCGCGAAGGTGCCCCGGCACCACCCTCGGAGCTGCGGGCCTCAGACCCACGGGCCGATGCGGCGGCGTGCACACCCGGTGCTCGCGAAGGTGCCCCGGCACCACCCTCGGAGCTGCGGGCCTCAGACCCACGGGCCGATGCGGCGGCGTGCACACCCGGTGCTCGCGTA
>NZ_JBEOSZ010000021.1:26064-26495 GCF_040303285.1 Streptomyces sp. NPDC096046
GCGAAGGTGCCCCGGCACCACCCTCGGAGCTGCGGGCCTCAGAACTCATGTGACGCTCACCTTCTTCGCGAACCGGGCTCCGAGGGGTGCGAGGGCCGCGATGAGGAGGGCGGAGGCCGTGTCCCGGGAGCGCGCGCAGAGAGCGGCCTGGAGGGGGATGGTGGCGCGGATGCCGGCACCGACGGCGCGCTGGGTGAGGGGAGGCGAGGGGTTGAGGATGGCGTGGACGTAGGGGCGGGCGGTCGTCGCGGCGTAGGCGGCCCCGAGGGCGGTGGCGAGCGGCGCTACCCCGTCCTGCCAGCGACGCCGGGCGGCCCGGGAACCGATCGGCCCGAGGGCGGTGGCGAGCGGCGCTACCCCGTCCTGCCAGCGACGCCGGGCGGCCCGGGAACCGATCGGCCCGAGGGCGGTGGCGAGCGGCGCTACCCCGC
>NZ_JBEOSZ010000021.1:26594-136127 GCF_040303285.1 Streptomyces sp. NPDC096046
GGGCGGTGGCGAGCGGCGCTACCCCGTCCTGCCAGCGACGCCGGGCGGCCCGGGAACCGATCGGCCCGAGGGCGGTGGCGAGCGGCGCTACCCCGCCCTGCCAGCGACGCCGGGCGGCCCGGGATCCGATCGGCCCGAGGGCGGTGGCGAGCGGCGCTACCCCGCCCTGCCAGCGACGCCGGGCGGCCCGGGATCCGATCGGCCCGGTGGCGGTCGCCTGCCGGGGGCGTTTCGGTTGGGCAGCGGAGGGCCGTGTCATCAGCCGGGTGAGCAGAGCGGTCGTCGCGAGGGCCGCCAGGGGTGGCAGGGGTGAGCCGCCCTGTGCCTCCTGGCGGGAGACCGTCGTGACGGCCAGGGTGTGGGTGCCGAGGAGGGCGGCGGAGGGAAGCGCCTCGCGGGTACGGCCAGTGGTGGCCGCGGCTCCCAGAAGCAGGTCGAGGCCGCGGGCCGCTCCCATGGCCACGGGTCCTGCAGGTGTGTGCTTCAGGACGAGGTCGTACGCCCAGACGGTCGCCGCCAGGGGTGCGGCGACGGCCAGGGCCGGACGGCCGGCGCGCGCGGCCAGGGCCAGTCCGGCTCCGGTGAGGGCGCAGGCCGCCGTGAGGGCGGCAGCCGGGCGGATGCGGCCGGAGGGCAGGGGGCGGTGCGGGCGTTCGACGGCGTCCACGTCGCGGTCGGCCCAGTCGTTGAGGGCCATGCCGGCCTCGTACAGGCACAGGGAGGAGGCGATGGCGAGCAGGGTGCGCGAGCCGGGTGCCGAGCCGGTGGCGGCCGTACCGGCCAGGGCGTCCCCCGGGACACTGAACAGGGCGGGCAAGCGCAGGAGTTCGGCCCAGGCGCGAATCCGGTGGGAACGGTCGGCGCAAGGGCGGGGGGCCGGGTCGCCGGTGGCTTCCGGATCGGCGCAGGGCGCACCGCCGGGGCACCCGCAAGGGCTCTCGCGCAGCGTCACGGCGCTTCCCCCGTCTCCTCGGAGCGCCTCCCCGGCCGCGTGCCACCGGCCTTTCCACCGGCCTGCGCAAGCCTTCGCCCGAACCGGACGAGCGCCTCGTACTGCTCCGACAGTCCCGGGGGCCCGTCCCCCACCGGGTCCTTGAAGTAGAAGCCGAGGGCATCGAGTGGGCCGGACAGCCCCGTCTCGTGGGCGCGGGCGGTCAGGCGGGCCAGGTCCAGCACCAGAGGCGCCGCGAGGGCCGAGTCGCAGCCCTGCCAGATGGTCTGGAGGATCATGCGGGTGCCGAGGAAGCCGTCGAAGGCGATGTGGTCCCAGGCGGTCTTCCAGTCGCCGAGGGCGGGGACGTCGTCGATGTGGACCTCGCCCTCGGGGACGGTGCCGAGGGTGTCGGCCAGGACGCGTTCCTTGCCGGCGTTCTTCGCCGCCGCGGCGGCCGGGTCGGCGAGCGCCGCCCCGTCGCCGCCGCCGAGCAGGTTCGTGCCGGACCAGGCCCGGACCCTCAACGCCCGTTGCGGGAACATCGGGCCCAGCACGGCCCGCAGCAGTGTCTGACCGGTCTTGCCGTCCCGGCCGGCGAAGGGCAGGCCGCTCCCTTCGGCCTCGCGGGCGGCGACGGGGTGGTGCATGCCCTCGGAGGGGGTGAAGTTGACGTAGGGGCAGCCCGCGCGCAGGGCGGCCAGCGCGTACAGGGTGCTGGCGGGCAGTGGGGCGCCGGGCCCCTGGCAGGCGGGTTCGGTGGAGGCGACGTTCACCACCACGGCCCGCTCCAGTGCGTGGCGGTGCAGGAAGTCACGGATGTCGTGGGCGAAGGCCGTGATCAGGTCGGCCTCGCTCCTGGTGTCCCCCGGGGCGGGGCCGCCGGGCCTGATCTCCCGGTCGGCGGCGGTGAGTTCGGAGGCCACGGCGGTGGCGACGCCGGGTGGGAGGACGCCGCCGGCGGTCAGGGTCTCGGCGCGTTTGGGCAGGGGGCAGTCGAGGGTGTCGTGGCCGCCGAAGACCAGGTCGGACAGGGCGGGCAGGCCGCTGTCGGTGAATGCCGGTGTTTCGGTCACCATGCCGGTGGGCGGGTGCAGTCCCGCGGCGACGGCGGCGCACCCCGTGACGACGGTGGTGGCGACGGAGCCTCGGGCTCCGATCAGCCACACCCCCACACGGGGTCGGGAGAGGGACGCGGACATGGGCAGCCTCCTGGTCGTACGCGAACCCGGGGGGAGAGGGAGGAAGACGGCGGGCGGAAGTCCGGCGTCCCCCGCCCGCCGCCGTTCAGTCGCCCTTGACGGGCAGTTCCTTGAGCTGGATGTCGCGGAAGGAGACCTGGTCGTCGGCGCCGTGGTTCTGCAGGCCGATGTAGCCGTCGGTCAGGCTCCGCCGGGGGTCCTTGTTGGTGAAGTCGTTGATCTCGACTCCGTTGAGGAACACCCGGAGGCGTTCGCCCTGGACCTTGATCTCGTAGGAGTTCCACTGGCCGGGCGGCCGCAGAACCTGGTCACGGGCCTTGATGTTCGCCGACTTGAAGGAGTAGACGGAACCCGTGGTGCGGTCGGGCGCGTCCGTGGCGTCGATCTGGATCTCGTAGCCCTTGTTCACGGCGGACCAGGGGTCGTCGGAGGCGGGGAAGCCCACGAAGATCCCCGAGTTGTCGTCGCCCCGCATCTTCCAGTCGAGCTTGAGCGAGTACGACTTCAGCTCCTTGGCCTGGTACCAGAGCAGTCCCATGCCGCCTTCGGACTCCATCACGCCGTCCTTGACGACGAACGTGCCGGGGCCGGCCTGCTTCCAGCCGTCCAGGGTCTGGCCGTTGAAGATCTTCCGGTAGTCCTTGCTCGGCTTGCAGTCCGCCTTGACCTGGCCGGTGGCGTACTGGAGGCCGCCGAGCAGGTGGGCGCGGAAGGCCTCGTCGGCGTAGGACTCCTTGGTGTGGCCGCCGCCGGTGTAGAAGGACCGGCCGCCGCCGTAACTCTGGCACCAGGCGATCGGGTGGTCGCCCTTCATGGTGCCGCCCTGGTAGGTGGTCTCGTCCAGGGTGGCGAGGATCTTGGCCTGCTCACGCGGGTTGGTGCGGTAGTTGTACCACTCGTCGGTGCGCTCCCAGGCCTCGCCCAGGTGTGCGGTGGACGGGTGATCGTGGTCCTCGACGCGGACGGTGGCCTTCTGGATGGCCGGGTGCGAGTGGAAGTAGGCGCCGACGAGGCCGCCGTAGAACTCCCAGTCGTACTCGGTGTCGGCGGCGGCGTGGACGCCCATGTAGCCGCCTCCGTTGCTGACGTAGTTCTCGAACGCCTGCTGCTGCTCGGCGTTGAGGACGTCACCGGTGGTGGACAGGAAGGCGACCGCGTCGTACTTGGCGAGGTTGGCCGTGGTGAACTGCCGGGCCTCCTCGGTGGCGTCGACCGTGATGCCCGCGGGAGCGCCGAGCTCCTTCAGCGCGGTGATGCCGGCCGGGATGGAGTCGTGACGGAAGCCGGCGGTCTTGGAGAAGACGAGGACCCTCTTGCCGCCCTTGAAGGGCTCCTTGGAGAACTCGAAGTCGTCCACGTCGAACAGCGCGCCCTCACCGCCCTTGAAGACCAGGTAGATGTCCGTGGTCTTCCTGGGCAGCGACCGCAGCGGCACGTCGACGTTCTGGAACGTCTCCCAGCCGCCGGTCGGCGGGATGTACGCCGAACCGTGCAGCGGACCCTCGGGCGAGCCGGTGCGCAGCTCGACGAAGCCGCCCGCGCCGCCGGAGGACGCCCGCACGGTCATCTTCCTCTGCCCGTCGAACCGGTAGGGGGAGAAGGAGATCCAGTCGCCGTCGTCGATGTCGCCGACGGTCTTGCCGCCGTTGGCTCCGGCCTTGTCGATCACCGACACACCCGACCGGGTGGTGAAGTGCTCGCCCTGGCGGTGCGGCGGCTGGAGCACGGTGCGGGCGGTGCCGGTCAGTTCCTCCTGGCCGCTTGCCCCGCCGTCGGTGTAGGCGGCGCCGACGACGCCGTAGATGTTGGCGTTGGGGTCGTGTCCGCCGTCACCGGCGGGCGGCTTCAGGGTGCCCTCGCAGCCCATCTCGCTGGTCAGCTCGTGGGCGTGGGAGTCGTGGCCGAGGCTGTAGGTGACCTTGACCTTGGAGCAGTCGACGGTCTCCTCGGGGTCGGTGACCTTCACCTTGAACGGGACGGGCCGGCCCAGGGCGGACAGGCTGCCGTTGGCCGGGGTCTCGATCGTCACCTTGGGCTCGGTGTTGCCGACCACGATCCGGACGCTGGCGTTGCCGGTGTTGCCCTCGGGGTCCTTGGCGGTGAAGGTGGCGCTGTAGGTGCCGATCTTCTTGTACCGGTGGGTGGGGTTGAGGCCCTCGCCCTTGGTGCCGTCGCCGAAGTCCCAGCTGTAGGTGAGGTTCGGGGAGTCGGCGTCCTTGGCGGATCCGGTGAAGGTGACCTTCAGGCCGGCCGCTCCGGACGCCTTGTCGGCGCTCGCCTCGGCGATGGGCGAGAAGCCGTCCTCGGCGCTCTCGATCCGGTACAGCGCGGAGTTCTCGTCGCCCTGGAACCAGGAGACGCCGTAGTCGAGGACGTAGAGCGCGCCGTCGGGGCCGAACTCCATGTCCATGATCTGGGTGCCGGTCCAGGGGAAGTCGTTGATCTTCGCGACGGTCCCGTCCGCGTTCTGTTCGATGCGCTTGATCCAGCGGCGGCCGAACTCACCGGCGAAGAAGTCGCCGTCGTAGGCCTCGGGGAACTTCACGCTGGAGTCGAGTTCGGGGTCGTAGCGGTAGACCGGGCCGGCCATCGGGGACTCGGAGCCGCTGCCGAACTCGGGCACGGAGCCGCCGTCGTACGGGATCCAGGCGGCCTGCGCGGGCGGCAGGTCGACCAGGCCCGTGTTGTACGGAGAGGTGTTCTTCGGGGCGTCGCAGTCGAAGGTCTCGCCGGACTGCTTGGTGGCGAAGTCGTAGTCGATGTAAGGGTCGTTGTCGCCGGTGCAGAAGGGCCAGCCGAAGTTGGCGGCCTTGGTCACCTTGGCGAACTCGACCTGTCCGCCCGGGCCGCGCTTGGGGTCGGCGGCGCCCGCGTCGGGGCCGTAGTCGCCGACGTAGACGGTGCCGGTCTTGTCGTCGACGCTCATGCGGAACGGGTTGCGGAAGCCCATCGCGTAGATCTCGGGGCGGGTCTTCTCGGTGCCCGGGGCGAAGAGGTTGCCCTCCGGGACGGTGTAGGAGCCGTCCTCGGCGACCTTGATGCGCAGGATCTTGCCGCGCAGGTCGTTGGTGTTGCCGGAGCTGCGGCGAGCGTCGAAGGCCGGGTTGCGGCCCGGCCGGTCGTCGATCGGCGTGTAGCCGTCGGAGGCGAAGGGGTTGGTGTCGTCGCCGGTCGACAGGTAGAGGTTGCCGTCCGCGTCGAAGTCGATGTCGCCGCCGACGTGGCAGCAGATGCCCCGGGAGGCCGCGACGTCCAGGACCTTCTTCTCGCTGGACATGTTGAGCGTGCCGTTGGCGTTGAGGACGAAGCGGGAGAGGCGGTTGACGCCGTCGAACTTCTTGAAGTCCTCGGCGGTGCCGGTCTCGGGGGCGTCGCCCACGGGGGTGTCCAGCGGCGGGGCGTAGTAGAGGTAGATCGCCCGGTTGTTCTTGAAGTCCGGGTCGATGCCGACGCCTTGGAGACCTTCCTCGTCGTGGCTGTAGACGGGGATCTTGCCGGCGACCCTGGTGACGCCGCCCTGGTCGGTGAGGCGCAGCGTGCCGTCGCGCGAGGTGTGCAGGACGCTGCGGTCCGGGAGCACGGCGAGCGACATCGGCTCGCCCGTCTCGGGTTCGCCCTTGGCGAGCGGCACTTGCTGGAACTGGCTCTCGGCGGCCGCCGGTTCGTCGTGTTCCGGGTGTCCGGGGTGGGCGCCGGCGACGGTGGCCGGGGTGCCCACGGCGAGGAGCAGGCCGGTGAACAGGGCGACGGTGGTGCGCAGTCCGGGCCGTCTGGGGGTGCGGGTGCTTCTGAGTCTGGTTCTGTGCACGAAGTCCCTCCGGGAACGGGGTGGGCCGTACGGGGTGGGTGCGTGGACGTGCGGTGCGGGTGCCGGGGTGCGCAGTCACCCCGGAGGTGCTTGTGTCCTGAACACATCAAGGACGGTAACCGCGTCCGTCCGGGGCGAACACCCCTCGCGAACGACTCGGTCGAACGTCCCCCCGCCTCAGGACAGAGCGGGATCCGGGCAGGTCGGAGGGGTGATCGGCGTTGCCGCCGGTCCCCGCTCCCGACCAGCGCCGGGCGCGCTGTTCAGCTGTTGAACGCGGCGTCGAAGGACGCGCTGGGCGGATCGAAGTCGAACGCCTTGAGACGGTTCAGGGCCTCGGGGGCACCCTGGAGCCGGTCCATGCCGGCGTCCTCCCACTCGACCGAGACCGGGCCCTGGTAGTCGATGGAGCGCAGCATCCGGAAGACGTCCTCCCACGGGACGTCCCCGTGCCCGGCGGAGACGAAGTCCCAGCCGCGCCGCGGATCGCCCCAGGGCAGATGGGAGCCGAGCCGGCCGTTGCGTCCGTCCAGGCGCTTGCGGGCCTCCTTGCAGTCGACGTGGTAGATCCGGTCGCGGAAGTCCCAGAGGAAACCGACCGGGTCGAGGTCCTGCCACACGAAGTGCGAGGGGTCGAAGTTCAGGCCGAACGCGGGGCGGTTTCCGACGGCCTCCAGGGCGCGCTGGGTCGTCCAGTAGTCGTAGGCGATCTCGCTGGGGTGCACCTCGTGCGCGAACCGCACGCCCTCGGCGTCGAAGACGTCCAGGATCGGGTTCCACCGGTCGGCGAAGTCCTGGTAGCCGCGCTCGATCATCGTGTCCGGGGCGGGCGGGAACATGGCGACCAGGTGCCAGATGGCGGAGCCGGTGAAGCCGATGACCGTGTTCACGCCGAATGCGGCCGCGGCCCGGGCGGTGTCCTTCATGCGCTCCGCGGCCCGCCGCCGGACCCCTTCCGGATCGCCGTCGCCCCACACCGCTCCCGGCACGATCGCCTGGTGGCGTTCGTCGATGATGGCGTCGCAGACGGCCTGGCCGACCAGGTGGTTGGAGATCGCCCAGCACTTCAGGCCGTACTTGTCGAGGAGCTGGCGCCTCGACTCCAGGTAGGAGGGGTCGCTCAACGCCTTGTCGACCTCGAAGTGATCGCCCCAGCAAGCGAGTTCGAGGCCGTCGTAGCCGAAGTCGCGGGCCAGGCGGCAGACCTCCTCCAGAGGCAGGTCCGCCCACTGGCCGGTGAACAGGGTGAAGGTGCGCGGCATGCTCGGGGCCTCCTCAGAGCGAGATCGGCGTGTAGACGGAGTTCTTCTCGGCGCTCTCCTCGACCGCCGCGAGCACGCGCTGCACCTGCAGCCCGTCGGCGAAGGAGGGTTCGGGGCGGCGGCCCTCGGCGATCGCGTGGACGAGGTCGCGTGCCTGGTGGACGAAGGTGTGCTCGTAGCCGAGGCCGTGGCCCGGCGGCCACCAGGCCTCCAGGTAGGGGTGGTCGGCTTCGGTGACGAGGATCCGGCGGAAGCCGGCCTCGGCGCCCGGTTCGGTGCCGTCGTGGAAGGACAGCTCGTTGAGCCGCTCCAGGTCGAAGGCGAGCGAGCCGCGCTCCCCGTTGAGTTCGATGCGCAGGGCGTTCTTGCGGCCGGTGGCGTAGCGGGTGGCCTCGAAGGAGGCGAGGGCTCCGGAGAGGAAGCGGGCCGTGAACAGGGCGGCGTCGTCGACGGTGACCTGGCCGGTGCCGGCGGACGTGACGGCGGACAGCCCGCTGGTCGCGCCGGTGGGCAGGGGCCGTTCCCTGACGAAGGTCTCGGTCAGTGCCGAGACACCCGCCAGCGGCTCCCCCACCAGGTACTGCGCGAGGTCGACGATGTGCGCCCCCAGATCGCCCAGCGAGCCCGCGCCGGCCTGCTCCCTGCGCAGCCGCCAGGTCAGCGGGAACGCGGGGTCGACCAGCCAGTCCTGGAGGTACGTCACGCGCACGTGCCGCAGCCTGCCCAGGCGGCCCTCGGCGACCATGCGGCGGGCCTGGGCGGTGGCGGGCACCCGGCGGTAGTTGAACCCGACCATCGCCACCTGGCCCCGCGTGTGGGCCTCTTCGGCCGCCAGCGCCATCGAGGTGGCTTCCTCGACGGTGTTGGCGAGAGGCTTCTCGCACAGGACGTGCTTGCCCGCGGCCAGGGCGGCCAGGGCGATCTCGGCATGGCTGTCGCCCGGGGTGCAGATGTCGACGAGGTCGACGTCGTCCCGTTCCACGAGGGCCCGCCAGTCGGTCTCGGTGGAGGCCCAGCCGTGCCGGTCGGCCGCCGCGCGGACGGCGGCGGCGTCTCGGCCGCAGATCACGGCCTGCACGGGGTTCAGCGGCAGGTCGAAGACGCGGCCCGCGGTGCGCCAGCCCTGTGAGTGGGCGGCGCCCATGAAGGCATAGCCCACCATCCCCACGCGCAGGGGCGGCTTGCCTTTCTCGGTCCCTTCCGACGGCTGCTGCGGCTGTCCCATACGGGTGTCCTCCTCGTCCTGGTCGGGGTGGCGCACGTGGGGGGTGCGGGGTGGCTCACTTGAAGCCGGTGGACATGTACTGGTCGACGTTGGTCTTGTCGACGACGGCCGAGTAGAGCGTGAGCGACGACGGGATCTCGAACTCGGCGAGTCCTTGGATGCCCTTGCTCTGGCCGAGGGCCCGTGCGAGGTCGATCGCGGAGGCCGCCATGGTCGGCGGGTACAGAACGGTCGCCTTGAGGACGCCGTCGTCCTGCTTGATGGCCTGGAAGGCGGAGAGCGCGCCGGCGCCGCCGACCATCAGGAAGTCGTCGCGCCCGGCCTGCTCGATGGCGCGCAGGGCGCCCACACCCTGGTCGTCGTCGTGATTCCACAGCGCGTCGAAATTCGACTGCGCCTGGAGCAGCTGGGCCATCTTGGCCTGCCCCGACTCGACGGTGAACTCGGCGGCCTGCCGGGCGACCTTCTTGATGTTGGGGTAGTTCTTCAGGGCGTCGTCGAAGCCCTGGGTGCGCTGCTTGGTGAGCTCCAGGTTGTCCAGGCCCGCCAGTTCGATGACGCGGGCGCCCGACGTGCCCTTCAGCTTCTCGCCGATGTAGTGCCCGGCGTTGAGGCCCATGCCGTAGTTGTCGCCGCCGATCCAGCAGCGGTACGCCTGCGGGGAGTTGAAGATCCGGTCGAGGTTGATCACCGGGATGCCGGCGCGCATCGCCTTGAGGCCGACCTGGGTGAGGGCCTTGCCGTCGGCGGGCAGCACGACCAGGACGTCGACCTTCTTGTTGATGAGGGTCTCGATCTGGCCGATCTGCTGGGCGGTGTCGTTGGAGCCCTCGGTGATCTCCAGGGTGACGTCGGAGTACTTCTCGGCGCGGCTCTTGGCGTTGTCGTTGATGGCGTTGAGCCAGCCGTGGTCGGCCTGCGGTCCGGCGAAGCCGATGGTGACCTGCTTGCCGGGCTTGTCGTCGGCGGCCGGCTGGTCGTTGCCCGCCGGCTCGTCCTTGGCGTCGGACGGCTCGTTGCTGGTGCACCCCGTGACGAGGGCACCGGCGGAGACGGCGGCGGCCCCGAAGAGCAGACCTCTGCGGCTCGTGATCTCTGGCATGGCGGGGAACCCTTTCCTCAGGTCGTGCTCGCGGTACGGCGCTGGACCAGCACGGCGGCGACGATGATCGCGCCCTTGGCGATCTGCTGGACGTCGCTCTGCAGGTTGTTCAGGGCGAAGATGTTGGTGATCGTGAAGAAGATCAGGACGCCGAGGACGGAGCCGGTGATGGTGCCCCGGCCGCCGGTGAGCAGGGTGCCTCCGATGATCGCGGCGGCGATGGCGTCGAGTTCGTAGAGGTTGCCGTTGGTGTTCTGGCCCGAGCCGGACAGGACGATCAGGAGGAAGGCGGCGATGCCGCAGCACAGCCCGGACAGCAGGTAGAGGTAGAGCCGCTGGCGGCGGACGTCGATGCCGGCGAGCCGGGCGGCCTCCGGATTGCCGCCGACGGCGACCGTGCGGCGGCCGAAGGTGGTGCGGTTGAGCACCAGCCATCCGATGACCGTCACGACGGCGAAGACCAGGACCAGTGGCGGGATGCCGAGGACGTAGGCGTCGCGCTCCCCCAGGTCGAGGACGGACGGCACCGTGACGATCTGTGTCTTGCCGTCGGTGATCTGCAGGGCGAGGCCGCGGGCGGAGGCCAGCATCGCGAGGGTGGCGATGAACGGCACCATCGCGCCGTAGGCGATGAGCACTCCGTTGACCAGGCCGCAGCCGACTCCGACGACGATCGCCGTGAAGAGGATGCCGGCGAAGCCGTACTCCTGGGTGGCGACGGTGGTGGCCCACACGGAGGCGAGGGCGACGATCGCGCCGACCGACAGGTCGATGCCGCCGGAGATGATGACGAAGGTCATGCCGACGGTGACGACGCCGACCACGGAGGCCTGGGTGAGGACCAGTTGCAGGTTGCGGGTGTCGAGGAACTCGTCGGGTTTGGTGATGCCGCCGACGAGGATCAGCGCGGCGAGCACGCCGAGCAGGGAGAGGGTGCGGATGTCGGCGCGGGCCGGCAGGCCGCGCCAGGCGGGGGGCCGGGCCTGCGGCACCTTGTCGGTCGTGCTGTCCCGCGGCGGGGAGACGGGCTGCGTCATGACGCCGGGCTTCCTTCCATGACCAGGTCGAGTACGCGGTGTTCGTCGAGTTCGCGCGCGGGTGCCGTGTGGACGACACGGCCCTCGCGCAGCACCAGGACGCGGTCGGCGAGGCCGAGCACCTCGGGCACCTCGCTGGAGACCAGCAGCACGGCCAGGCCCTCGTCGGCCAGCCGGCGGATGACCGCGTAGAGCTCGGCGCGGGCGCCGACGTCGACGCCGCGGGTGGGTTCGTCGAGCAGCAGCACCTTGCAGCCGCGCAACAGCCAGCGGGCGAGGACGGCCTTTTGCTGGTTGCCGCCGGACAGGGTGCGCACGGGCACGGACGGGTTGTCCGGCCGGAGCGACAGTTCGCGGGTCGCGGCCCGGGCGGCGCCGAGTTCGGCGCCCCGGTCGATCCAGCCGCCGCGGGAGAAGCGGGACATGGACGAGACCGACACATTGCGGGTGACGGATTCCAGCATCAGCAGGGCCTGCGCCTTGCGTTCCTCGGGAGCGAGCCCGAGTCCGGCCCGGACGGCGGCCTGTACGCTGCCCGGCTTCAGGGCCTTGCCGCCGATCAGCACCCGACCGGTCGTCGGTTTGCGGGCGCCGTAGACGGTCTCCAGGATCTCGGAGCGGCCCGAGCCGACGAGTCCGGCGAGGCCGACGATCTCACCCGGCCGCACCTCCAGGTCGAACGGTTCGAACTCCCCGCGCCGGGAGAGCCCTTGGACCGTCAGTACGGGTCCGGCGGTCGGCGGTGCGACGGGCCGCTCCGGGAAGACGTACTCGACGTTGCGGCCCGTCATCAGCGAGACGACCTCGCGGGTCGGGGTCGACTTCGCCGGGAGCCCGTTCGCCACCGCCCGGCCGTCCTTGAGCACCGTCACCCGGTCGCCGATGCGGCGGATCTCCTCCAGGCGGTGCGAGATGTAGACGACGGCGACTCCGGCGGCGGTGAGGTCGCCGACGATGCGGAAGAGGTTGTCGACCTCGTCCGGGTCGAGGGCGGCGGAGGGCTCGTCCATCACGATGAGCCGT
Source organism: Streptomyces sp. NPDC096046 (assembly GCF_040303285.1). Classification (NCBI taxonomy): domain Bacteria; kingdom Bacillati; phylum Actinomycetota; class Actinomycetes; order Kitasatosporales; family Streptomycetaceae; genus Streptomyces; species Streptomyces sp. NPDC096046. The sequence goes on from NZ_JBEOSZ010000021.1 coordinate 38,185, forward strand.
ACGTCGTGGGAGAGCGCCCGGGCCATGGACACGATCTGCTGCTGCGCCGCCGGCAGCTCCCCGACGAGCCGGGCCGGATCGATCTCGGCATGCCCGAGTCGTTCGAGCAGAGCGGCGGTTGACGTCTTGGCCGCCTTCCCGCGGACGACGAATCCCGCGGCGGTCGGCTCATGCCCGAGATGGACGTTCTCGGCGACGGACAGGTGGTCCACCAGGTCGAGTTCCTGGTAGATGGTGGCGATGCCGAGGCGCATGGCCGCGAGGGGCGAGCGGAGCGCGACCTCCTCGCCGCGCCAGCGCAGACGGCCGGTGTCGGGCTGGTGGGCGCCGGCCAGGACTTTGATGAGGGTCGACTTGCCGGCTCCGTTCTGGCCGAGCAGGCAGTGCACCTCACCGGCCTGGACGTCGAGGTCGACGCCGTCGAGGGCCCGGACTCCGGGGAACGACTTGGTGATGCCGGACATGCTGAGCAGCGGTGGTTCTGGTGCCATGCGGATTCCCCTTGGCGGGCGGGCCGGTGTCAGGGCGCTTGTCGAGCAGGCGGGTTTCAGGGCAGGGCAGAGCAGGGCGCTGTGCTGGTGAGCCGTGCTGGTGAGCCGTGCTGTGAAGGGACTACGCGGGTGAGAACAGGTGGTCGCTGATGAGCCGGGCCGCGCCGATGACTCCGGCGGTGGGGCCGAGCTCTCCCAGGACGATGGGCAGGTTGCCGGTCGCCAGAGGCAGCGACTGGCGGTAGACCTGGGTGCGGATCGCGGCGAGCAGGGTGTGGCCGAGGCCGGTCACCCCGCCGCCGATCACCACCAGGCCCGGGTTGAAGAAGCTGACCAGGCCGGCGATGACCTGGCCGGTGCGGTTGCCGCCCTCGCGGATCAGATCGAGGGCGGTGGCGTCACCGGCGGAGGCCGCGGCGGCGACGTCGACAGCGGTGAGTCCGCCGTTGGTGTCCAGGCGCGAGGCCAGGTCGACCGAAAGGCCCTGCTGGGCGGCCTCCGTGGCGTCCCGGGCCAGCGCGGCGCCGCTGAAGTGGGCCTCCAGGCAGCCCCGGTTGCCGCAGGCGCACGGGCGGCCGTCGGGCACGGCCTGGATGTGCCCGATGTCGCCGGCGCTGCCCGTCGTTCCGCGGTAGACCTCGCCACCGACGACGATGCCGCAGCCGATGCCGGTGCCGATCTTGACGCAGAGGAAGTCACCGACGCTGCGGGCGACGCCCGCGTGCTGCTCCCCCAACGCCATGAGGTTCACGTCGTTGTCGACCATGACCGGGCAGCCGAGTTCCTGGCTGAGCGCCTCTCGCACGGGGAAGCCGTCCCAGCCCGGCATGATCGGCGGTGCCACCGGGATGCCCTCGGGGAAACGGACCGGACCCGGAACGCCGATGCCGGCGCCGTCGAACCCCTCCGCGAGCCCGGAGGCCCTCAATTTCGCGGCCATGGCCAGGACCTGCTCGAAGACCGCGACCGGGCCCTCGCGCACGTCCATGGGCTGGTTGAGGTGCCCGAGGGTCTCCAGCTCGGCGTTGGTGACGGCGACGTCGATCGAGGTCGCGCCGATGTCGACGCCGAGGAAGCGCAGCTCGGGGTTGAGCCGGACGTTGTGGGAACGGCGGCCGCCGCGCGAGGCGGCGAGCCCGTCGGCCACGACCAGACCCGTCTCCAGCAGCCGGTCCACCTCCACGGCCAGCTTGGACCGCGAGAGGTCGACCTGATCGCCCAGCTGGGCACGGGAGTTGGGTCCGCCGTCGCGCAACAGCGTGAGCAGTCGGGCCTGATGGGCGTTGGCGGGTCGTGCGGTCATACGTCTCACGAGCCCCTCCCCGCCTCGATCGGCCTGCGCGCGCCGGTTTTCCGCCACCTCGGTGGCTTGCTTTCGGAGGGAACGTAGCAGCGGCTGCCGGAGGTGGGAAGAAGTCGCGCAGGAATTGCCCTCTACTTTTTCCACTCACAGGACAAAGGCGCGGTGACGGGTGCCTCGCGGCACAGGACGCCCGTGGTGGCGCTACGAGCCCGCCCGCGCGTGGTACGACCGTCGTGTGTGCTCCGTGTGGGCGCGCATCAGCTGGGTGGCGCGCTGTTCGTCCCGGTCGGAGATGGCGGCGATCAGCTCGCGGTGTTCGATCCAGGACTGGTGGCCGCGCCGACGGGCCACCGGCGTGTAGTACCAGCGCACGCGCCGGTCGACCTGGGCGGCGAGTTCCGCGAGGACCGCGTTGCCGGCGAGCTCCATGATCTTGGCGTGGAAGCGGGCGTTCATCGCCACGGCCCCGTCCACGTCGTCGGCCTCCACGGCCTTCTCGCCCTCCGCGCACAACGCTTCCAGGGCGGCGACGCCCGCGCTGTTCGCGTTGGCCGCCGCGAGCCGGGCCGCCTCGGCCTCCAGGAGCGTACGGACCGTGAGGAGCTGGTCGGCCTCCTCCTCCGTCGGCTCGTGCACGAACGCGCCCTGCGCGGGCCGCAGATCGACCCACCCCTCGGTGTTGAGCCGCTGCAGCGCCTCGCGCACGGGTTGCCGGGAGACCCCGAGGTGCCCGGCGAGTTCGCTCTCGACGAGATGCTGGCCGGGCTGAAGCGCACGGGTGGTGATGAGTTCGAGCAGTGCCTCGTAGACACGGTCGCGCAGCGGACCCGGGCGTTCCAGCTTGGGTACCGCCCCCTGGGGCAGGCCTGTCGACAGCATCGCGGTCCCCCTCCTCGGCAGGGCCGTGCACAGTGCGGCGCCGGCCGGTGTCACCGCAGAGTCAGTATTGATTGTCTTTCGTCTACAGTCTACGGCGCCCCAGAGCCAGGGTTTCGGGGAGTTGACCGCGTCACACCACCCCTCCGCCAGGGGCGGCGCACGCTCAGGGGCAGCGCACGACCTGCCCCGCGTACGAGAGGTTCCCGCCGAAGCCGAACAGCAGCACCGGGTCGCCGGTGGTGAGCGCCCCCCGCTCGACCAGCTTCGAGAAGGCCAGCGGGATACTCGCGGCGGAGGTGTTGCCGGACTCGGTGACATCGCGCGCGACGACCGCGTTGACGGCTCCGATCTTCTCCGCGAGGGGTTCGATGATGCGCAGGTTCGCCTGGTGCAGCACGACCCCGGCGAGGTCGGCCGGCTCCAGCCCGGCCCGCTCGCAGGCCCGGCGCGCGATGGACGGGAGCTGCGTGGTGGCCCAGCGGTAGACGCTCTGCCCCTCCTGGGCGAAGCGCGGCGGGTTGCCCTCGATGCGCACCGCGTTGCCCATCTCGGGCACCGAGCCCCACAGCACCGGGCCGATGGCCGGCGCGTCGGCGGCCTCCACCACCGCGGCCCCGGCTCCGTCACCGACGAGCACACACGTGCTGCGATCGCTCCAGTCGGCCACCTCGGACATCTTGTCGGCCCCGATGACCAGCGCCCGGCTCGCGCCCCCCGCGCGGACGGCGTGGTCGGCGGTGGCCAGGGCGTGGGTGAAACCGGCGCACACGACGTTGAGGTCCATGGTGGCGGCCTGCGGGATGCCCAGGCGGGCCGCGACCCGGGCCGCCATGTTGGGCGAGCGGTCGACGGCGGTGGAGGTGGCGACCAGCACCAGATCGATGTCCGCCGAGGCCAGCCCGGCCGCCGCGAGGGCCTTGGCGGCGGCGTGGCCGGCCAGTTCGTCGACCGGCTCGTCGGGTCCGGCGATGTGACGGGTCCGGATGCCCACCCGGCTGGTGATCCACTCGTCACTGGTGTCCACGAGAGCCGCCAGGTCCTTGTTGGTGAGCACCTTGGCGGGCTGGTAGTGGCCGACGGCGGCGATGCGCGAGCCGTTCATTGGGTGGGTCCCCCTCGTTGCCTTGGGTAGCGGATCCACCAGTCTGATCAGTGACTCACGGGTACGACGGCAGCCAAGGCGACAGGAATCGAGCGCCGGGGTTGTCAGCTTCGGTCAGCAGCTCGGACGCCCGGACACCTGTCGACCGCCCACCCCGCACCCCGCTGCCCGCCCCGTACACCGGCGCCCCTCCCCCGCCCCGGCGGCTACCCGGTGAACAACTGCGTCGCCTTGCGGACGAGCTCGTACAGCCCGTAGGCGAGCGGGACGCCCACCCACACCCAGGCGAAGGCGATCAGCCACCGCCGGTCCGGGCTAGGCGGACTCTGACTGCTCTCGCCGGACATGGGCGGCCTCCTTCGGCTCGGGGACGTGGTGGCGGGGGTCGACGGGCCGCACCAGTTCGTTGGCGACGAAGCCGACGACGAGCAGCCCGATCATGATGACGAAGGACAGCCCGTACAGGGACGCGCCGTGCCGGCCCGCCTCCTCCTGCCGGTCGGCGATCCAGTTCACGATCAGCGGCCCGAGCACCCCGGCCGTGGACCAGGCGGTGAGCAGCCGCCCGTGGATGGCACCGACCTGGTACGTACCGAACAAATCCTTCAGATAGGCCGGAACCGTGGCGAAACCGCCGCCGTAGAAGGAGAGGATGACCAGCGCGCACAGGATGAACAGTGGCTTGGAGGAGTCGCCGAACAGGGCGATGAGCGCGTACATCAGCGCGCCGGCGCCCAGGTAGAGGCGGTAGATGTTCTTGCGGCCGATGAGGTCGGACGTCGACGACCAGCCGATGCGGCCCGCCATGTTCGCCGCCGACAGCAGCGCGACGAAACCGGCGGCGGCCGTCACCGACACCGGGGTGGAGGTGTCCGCGAAGAAGTCCGTGATCATCGGCGCGGCCTTCTCCAGGATGCCGATGCCGGCGGTGACGTTCATGCAGAGCACGAGCCACAGCAGCCAGAACTGCGGGGTGCGCAGCGCCTGGTTCGCGGAGACCTGCGGGCCGGTGGGGGCTTGTCGCGCGGTTGCCCGCGCCGCCGGGGCAGGACGCGGAACGCGGACCAGGAACACGCCCAGCAGCATGAAGACGGCGTACGACAGCCCGTGCACGAGGAAGGCGAGCGCGATGCCGGAGCTGTCACCGCCGAACGACTCCAGCATCTGCGCCGACCACGGCGAGGCGATGAGCGCGCCGCCGCCGAAGCCCATGATGGCGATGCCGGTGGCCATGCCGGGCCGGTCCGGGAACCACTTGATCAGCGTGGAGACGGGCGAGATGTAGCCGATGCCGAGACCGATGCCGCCGACGAAGCCGTAGCCGAGGACGATCAGCCAGTACTGCTCCAGGGACGCGCCCAGCGCGGAGAGCAGGAAGCCGGAGGAGAAACAGACCAGGGCGACGGTCATGGCCCAGCGCGGGCCGTTGCGCTCCACGAGCGTGCCGCCGAACGCGGCGGACAGGCCCAGCATGACGATACCCAGCTGGAAGGGCAGCGCGCTCTGCGTGCCGCTGAGACCGAGCGCGGACTCGAGGGGCGGCTTGAACACGCTCCAGGCGTAGGCCTGGCCGATGGAGAGATGTACGGAGAGAGCGGCGGGCGGGACGAGCCAGCGGCTCCAGCCCGGGGGCGCGACTGGGGGACTCATGAACCCCGGACGGTAGGCATCCGCGCGGGAGTTGAGAAGGCGGCGCGTCGACCGTATGCGGTGAACGGTATCCGGCATGCGCCGAACGGTCGGTGCGCGAACCCTTGCCGCCCCAACCTCCATACTGTAGACAATATTTCGTCGACACAAGCCGTCCGCGAGAAGGCCCGGCCCGCCTGTGCTGGGCGGGACGCGACCCGTGGGCGGCCGGACGGCAGCCACCTCCGCGGTATCCCTCGAACCGAACGGAGTGTTCCCGTGAAAGTCGCAGTTCTCGGAGCAGGTGCCATCGGCGCCTACGTCGGCGCCGCGCTTCACCGCGCGGGCGCCGAGGTGCATCTCATCGCCCGTGGACCGCATCTGGCGGCCATGAGGCAGCACGGAGTCCGGGTGCGCAGTCCACGCGGTGACTTCACCGCGCACCCCCACGCCACCGACGACCCGGCCGAGGTCGGCCCGGTCGACCATGTCTTCCTGGGCCTGAAGGCCAACGCGTACGCGGCGTGCGGGCCGCTGATCGCGCCCCTGCTGCACGAGACGACCTCGGTCGTCGCGGCCCAGAACGGCATCCCCTGGTGGTACTTCCACCGGCACGGCGGCCCGTACGACGGCCACCGTGTCGAGAGCGTCGACCCGGACGGCGCGGTCAGTGCGGTGCTCGCTCCCGAACGGGCCATCGGCTGTGTCGTCTACGCGGCGACCGAACTCGAAGGGCCGGGCGTGGTCCGGCACTTGGAGGGCACGCGGTTCTCCATCGGCGAACCCGACCGCAGCCGCTCCGCCCGCTGTCTCGCCTTCAGCGAGGCCATGCGGGAGGGCGGACTGAAGTGCCCGGTCGAACCGGACCTGCGCAGCGACATCTGGGTCAAGCTGCTCGGCAACATCTCCTTCAACCCGATCAGTGCCCTCGCCCGCGCCACCATGCGGCAGATGTGCCTGCACGGCGGCACCCGCAAGGTCATCGAGAACATGATGACCGAGACGCTGGCGGTCGCCGAGGCCCTCGGCTGCGAGGTCGGGGTCTCCATCGAGCGCCGGCTCGCGGGCGCCGAGCGGGTCGGCGACCACCGCACCTCCACGCTCCAGGACCTGGAGCGCGGCAAGCCGCTGGAACTCGACGTGCTGCTGGCGGCGGTCGTCGAGCTGGCGGAGATCACCGGCGTCGAGGTGCCCACCCTGCGCACCGTGCACGCCATCTCGGACCTGCTCGCGCTGAGGAGCGTCGCATGAGGAAACGCGACCGGACCCCCAAGACCTACACCCGGCTCACTCACCCGCTCGTCCGGGACTCCCGCGACGAGCCGTTCCGGCGGGCCACCTGGGAAGAGGCCCTGGACCGGGCCGCCGCGGGCCTCGGGCGCAACCGCGACGCCTTCGGCCTGTTCAGCTGTGCCCGCGCCACCAACGAGATGAACTACGTGGCGCAGAAGTTCGCCCGGGTCGTCATGGGCACCAACAACGTCGACTCCTGCAACCGCACCTGCCACGCCCCGAGCGTGGCGGGCCTGTCGGCGGCGTTCGGCTCGGGCGGCGGAACGTCGTCGTACGAGGAGATCGAGCACACCGACGTCATCGTGATGTGGGGCTCCAACGCCCGGTTCGCGCACCCGATCTTCTTCCAGCACGTGCTGAAGGGGATCAGGAACGGCGCCCGGATGTACGCGGTCGATCCGCGCCGGACGTCGACCGCCGAGTGGGCGGAGAGCTGGATGGGGCTCAACGTCGGCACGGACATCCCGTTGGCGCACGCGGTCGGCCGCGAGATCATCCACGCGGGGCTCGCGAACGAGGCGTTCATCGAGCGGGCGACCACCGGCTTCGAGGAGTACCGGGCGCTGGTCGAGCCGTGGACCCTGTCCCTCGCCGAGAAGGTGACGGGCGTACCGGCGGCGGCGATCCGCGAGCTGGCGCACGCCTACGCCCGGGCCGAACGGGCCCAGTTGTGCTGGACCCTGGGCATCACCGAGCACCACAACGGCACCGACAACGTCCGCGCCCTGATCAACCTGTCCCTGCTCACCGGGCATGTCGGCCGCTACGGCTCGGGGCTTCAGCCCCTGCGCGGGCAGAACAACGTGCAGGGCGGCGGCGACATGGGGGCGATCCCCAACCGGCTGCCCGGGTTCCAGGACATCCTGGACGCGAGCGTCCGGCTGAAGTTCGAGTCGGCCTGGAACACCGTGATCCAGCCGCACTACGGCCTGAACCTCACCGAGATGTTCGAGGCCATGGAGGACGGCTCGCTCAGGGCCGTCTACTGCATCGGCGAGAACCCGGCCCAATCGGAGGCGGACAGCGAGCAGGCCGTGCGGCGGCTGAGGGCCCTGGACTTCCTGGTCGTGCAGGACATCTTCCTGACGAGGACGGCCGAGCTCGCGGACGTCGTCCTGCCGGCCACCGCCGGCTGGGCGGAGACCGACGGCACGACCACCAACAGCGAACGGCGCGTGCAGCGCGTGCGCAAGGCCGTCACCCCGCCCGGCGAGGCCCGCGAGGACATCGACATCATCTGCGACCTCGCGGCCCGCCTCGGCCACGACTGGAAGTACGCCGACGCCGAGACCGTGTGGAACGAGCTGCGGTCCGTCTCACCCGACCACCACGGCATGACGTATGAGCGGCTGGAGGAGCACCAGGGCATCCAGTGGCCCTGCCCGAGCACGGACGGCATCGAACCCACCTATCTGCACGGGCGGTTGTGGGAGACCGACCCCGCACGGCGCGGCCCGCTCGCTCCGTTCGGGATCGTGCGGCACGACCCGCCCCTGGACCTCACCGACGAGCGGTACCCGATCCGGCTCACCACCGGACGGCGGCTCGACTCCTACAACACCGGTGTACAGAGCGGTGGTTACGCCTCGCCGCTGCGGCGCGGCGAGTTCATCGAGCTGAGCCCGGAGGACGCCGAACGCTACGGGGTCGTGGTCGGCGAGCACGTCCAGGTGACCTCGCGGCGCGGGTCGGTGACCGCTCCCGTGTGGGTGGACACCGCGCTGCGGCCGGGGCTCGCCTTCATGACCATGCACTTCCCGGACGAGGTGGACACCAACGCCCTGACGATCGAGGCGAACTGCCCGATCGCGGGGACTGCGGAGTTCAAGGCGTCGGCGATCCGGATCGAGAAGCTGCCCATCGCGACCATCGTGGGGTGAACGTACGTGGACCTGCGCTTCGGTGACAGCAAACCGACGGACGAGGAACGGGCGGCCGTCGACGCCCTGCTCGGGCCTCCCGAGTCCTCCTGGGAGGGCGCCGACCGCTCGGACGCGGATCTGCGATGGGCGCGTGGCGGGCGGGAGGCCAGGGACCGCCGCGACCTGCTGCTGCCGGGGCTGCACGCGGTCAACGACCGCATCGGCTGGATCAGCGAGGGTGCCCTCGACTACCTGTGCCGACGGCTGACCGTGCCGCCGGCGGAGGCCTACGGGGTCGCCACCTTCTACGCCATGTTCTCGGTCGAGCCGCGTCCGGCGACCGTGCTCCACGTGTGCACGGACCTGGCGTGCGCGGCGGCCGGGGCGCCGGAGCTGTGCGCCGGGATCGAGGAGCGGCTGGGCCTCGGCAGCGGGGTCAGTGTCGAGCGCAGCCCCTGCCTGGGCCTGTGCGAACGCGCCCCGGCGGCGCTCGCGATCAAGGCCGGGGACCCCGTCCGTACGGCGGTCTCCGCGCCGGCGACCGTCCGGGACGCCGTGCTCGCCGCGAGCTCACCCGACTCCGCGCCCGAGGAGCCGCCCGCAGCGCTGGCGGTGCCCCAGGCCGGGCAGGACGGCCTGATGCTGCTGCACCGCATCGGCGTGGTCGACCCGTGGTCCCTCGACGACTACCGCGCCCACGGCGGCTGCACCGCCCTGCGCCGGGCCTTCGCGCTGGGACCGGCCGGGGTGATCCGCGAGGTCGCCGACTCGGGCCTGGTCGGGCGCGGCGGCGCCGCCTTTCCCACCGGCCGCAAGTGGCAGGCCGCGGCCTCCCAGCCCGACCGTCCGCACTACCTCGTCTGCAACGCCGACGAGTCCGAGCCGGGCACCTTCAAGGACCGGGTGCTCATGGAGGGCGATCCGTACGCGCTGATCGAGGCGATGACGATCGCCGGATACGCGACCGGCGCCCACCGGGGCTACCTCTATCTGCGCGGCGAGTACCCGCGCGCCCTGCACCTGCTGGAGCACGCGATCGCGCAGGCCCGTGCGCGCGGACTGCTCGGCGACGACGTCCTCGGCCAGGGCTACGCCTTCGACATCGAGATCCGGCGCGGCGCGGGCGCCTACATCTGCGGTGAGGAGACGGCCCTGTTCAACTCCATCGAGGGCTACCGGGGCGAACCGCGCTCCAAGCCGCCGTTCCCGGTGGAGAAGGGCCTGTTCGGCAAGCCGACGGTCGAGAACAACGTGGAGACGCTGGTCAACGTCCTGCCGGTGTTGACCATGGGCGCCCCGGCGTACGCGGCGATCGGCACCGGCCGCTCCACCGGGCCGAAGCTGTTCTGCGTGTCCGGGAGCGTGGAACGGCCCGGTGTCTACGAGGTGCCGTTCGGCGCGACGCTGGGGGAAGTACTCACGCTGGCCGGGGTGCGTGACGGGCTGCGGGCGGTGCTGCTGGGCGGGGCGGCCGGCGGGTTCGTCCGCACCGACGAACTGGACATCCCGCTCACCTTCGAGGGCACGCGCGAGGCCGGCACCACCCTGGGCTCCGGAGTCGTCATGGCCTTCGACAGCGGCGTTCCCCTGCCCCGGCTGCTGCTGCGCATCGCCGAGTTCTTCCGCGACGAGTCGTGCGGGCAGTGCGTGCCCTGCCGGGTCGGGACGGTGCGGCAGGAGGAGGCGCTGCACCGGATCGTGGAGCGCACGGGCGCCGACGCCGCCGGGGACATCGCGCTGCTGCGGGAGGTCGGCCGCGCCATGCGGGACGCCTCGATCTGCGGTCTCGGGCAGACCGCGTGGAACGCCGTGGAATCCGCCATCGACCGTCTGGGGGCGTACGAATGACCGTCACACCGCTGGGCATCCCGCGCCGGATGCTGGAGTTCACCCTCGACGGCGAGCAGGCCCGGGTCCCCGAGGGCTCGACCGTCCTGGATGCCTGCCGGGCGGCCGGGAAGGACATCCCGACCCTGTGCGAGGGCGACACCCTGCGGCCGAAGAACGCCTGCCGCGTCTGTGTCGTCGAGGTGGAGGGGGCCAGGACGCTCGTTCCGGCCTGCTCCCGCGAGGCCGAGCCGGGGATGGAGGTGCGCACGGACACCGAGCGCGCCCGGCACAGCCGCAAGGTCGTCCTGGAACTGCTCGCGTCCTCGGTCGACCTGTCGACGACACCGGAGGTCGCCGGGTGGCTCAAGGAGTACGAGGCGAAGCCGGACCGCTTCGGCCCGGACGCGGCGCGGCTGAACGAGGAGCCGAGGGTCGACAACGACCTGTACGTGCGCGACTACGACAAGTGCATCCTCTGCTACAAGTGCGTCGGCGCCTGTGGCGACCAGTGGCAGAACTCCTTCGCGATCTCGGTCGCGGGACGCGGTTTCGACGCCCGGATCGCCGTGGAGCACGACGCGCCGCTGACCGACTCGGCGTGCGTGTACTGCGGGAACTGCATCGAGGTGTGCCCCACGGGTGCGCTGTCCTTCAAGTCCGAGTTCGACATGCGTGCGGCGGGTACGTGGGACGCGTCACGGCAGACGGAGACGACCACGGTGTGCGCGTACTGCGGAGTGGGCTGCAATCTGACGCTGCACGTGCAGGACAATGAGATCGTGAAGGTCACCTCACCGCACGACAACCCGGTGACCCACGGCAACCTCTGCATCAAGGGCCGCTTCGGCTACCAGCACGTACAGAACCGGGACTGATCAGGACATGGGACGAGTCACGGAACGACGCAAGGTTCTCCGCATCCGGGACGGAGCGGTCTCCAGCCGTCCCGACACGCTCGTCGCCGAGGAGCCCCTGGAGATCCGGCTCAACGGCAAGCCCCTGGCGATCACCATGCGCACCCCGGGGGACGACTTCGCGCTGGCGGCGGGGTTCCTGGTCAGCGAGGGGGTGCTGGCCGGGCGGCAGGACCTGCGGAACATCGTCTACTGCGCCGGCGCGACGGCTGGGGGCACCTCCCGCTCGAGCGGAGCCGAGAGTGGGGGAGGCTCGAACACGTACAACGTGGTCGACGTGCAGACGGCCCCCGACGTGGTGATCCCCGACATCACACTGGAGCGCAACGTCTACACCACGTCCTCCTGCGGCCTGTGCGGCAAGGCGTCGCTGGACGCGGTGCGCACCACGGCCCGGTGGCCCATCGCCGACACTCCCCCGGTCCGGATCAGCCCCGGACTGCTCGCGAGCCTGCCCGACCGGTTGCGCGCGGCCCAGCGGGTCTTCGACCGGACCGGTGGCCTGCACGCTGCGGCCCTGTTCTCCGAGGAGGGCGAGCTGCTGGACGTCCGGGAGGACGTGGGCCGGCACAACGCGGTCGACAAGCTGGTCGGCCGCGCCCTGCAGAACGGGGACCTGCCGCTGTCGCGGGTGATCCTGCTCGTGTCGGGCCGGGCCTCCTTCGAGCTGGCGCAGAAGGCCGTGATGGCCGGCATCCCCGTGCTGGCGGCGGTGTCGGCCCCGTCCTCGCTGGCGGTGGATCTCGCCGCCGAGACGGGTCTGACGCTGGTGGGCTTCCTGCGGGGCAGCTCCATGAACGTGTACGCGGGTGAGGACCGGATCGCCCTGCGGGCCGCGGCCGCCCAGGGCTGAACCGGTTCCTCCGCGACACGGCGGCGGGGCCCCGACCGGCGGGGAGCGCCCCCTGCGCCGCAGGGGCCCCGTCTCGGCCGCCTTCGCGAAGACACGGGAGCGTCGTCAGTCCGCCGTGCCGGATATCCGCAGCAGCATCCCCGTGAACTGCTCCCGCTCGGCCGCCGACAGCGGTGCGAGCAGTTCGTCGTTGGCCGCGCGGGCCGCCTTCTCGCAGCGCTTCAGCAGCCGTGCTCCCCGCTCCGTGAGGGACACCGCGTTCTTGCGGCGGTCCACCGGGTCCGGCTCGCGTAGCACCAGGCCCGCCGACTGGAGGTCGTTGAGGACGCCGACCAGATCCTTGGGGTCCAGCCGTACCCCGCGGCCGAGGTCGGCCTGCGCGACGGGACCGAGGTCGCGGACGGCGGACAGCACCACGTGGTGCCACATCCGCATGTCCTCCTCGGCCAGCGCCTCGGCCACCAGGGCCCGGCCGCGGGCGGCGGCGCGGCCGAGCAGCCAGCTGGGCAGGGAGCGGATCGCGGGGAGGGGGGCTTCCGACATGGCCGCAGCCTAACCAGTACATCGTTGGGTGTTCCCATGATCCTCCTATACCGTTGGGGTCCCCAACGACTCCGCTGGAGACCCCGACGACTCCGTCGGGAAGTCCGACGACCCCGGAGGTGCGATGCGCCGTATCCGCTACGAATCCCGAGGCGGCCCCCTCTTCGTGGAGGAGGCCCCGCTGCCCGAGCCCGGCCCCGGAGAGCTGCTCGTGCGCGCGGAGGCGATCGGCGTCACGCTTCCGGTGGTACGCAAGGTCACCGAGGCGGCCGAGCCCGTCCCGCTCGGCGGTGAGATCGCCGGGCAGGTCGTGGCCGTCGGCGAGGGTGTCACCCGGTTCGGCACCGGCGACCGGGTGACCGGTCTCTGCCTCGGCCACGGGTATGCCGACGTCGCGCTCCTGCACGAGGCCGTGGCCTCCCCGGTTCCGGGGGACACCGGCGCCGTGGACGCGGTCGCCCTGGTCCGCAGCGGCCTGGTCGCCCTCGGCGCCCTGGAGGCGGCCCGCCCCCAGCCGGGCGAGGCGACCCTGGTCACCGCGGCCGCGAGCGGCGTCGGCCACCTGGCCGTGCAGCTGGCCAGGACGCGCGGCGCCGGACGGGTCGTGGGAGCCGTCTCCGACCCGTCCAAGGCGGGTTTCGTCAGGGCCCTCGGCGCCGATCACGTCATCTCCTACGGCGACGGCAGCTGGGGCACCCCGGTCGACTACGTGCTGGACGCGGTCGGCGGGGAGCTGCTCACCCGCGCCCTGCACGCGCTGGTCCCCGAGGGGCGGCTGGTGGCCTACAGCTCGGGCGGCGGCACCATCCAGGCGTACGACCTGCTCGTGGACGCCAAGTCGGTGATCGGGTTCCAGATGGCCCGGGTCGCCCGGGGGAAACCGGAGCTGTACGAGCAGTGGCGTGAGGAACTGTGGCGGCTGTTCGCGGCGGGCGAGGTCAAGCCCGTCGTCCACGCGGAGTTCGCCCTGGAGGACGCGGCCCGGGCGCACGCGGAGATCGAGGCCCGGGTCAATCTGGGCAAGGTCGTCCTGATCCCCTGACGGACGATTCTTGGGGGGTCCGAGAGGCCGAGGACCGTCTGTGGCCCAGACGTTGGACGCGGAATGTCCGGTTGAGCGGATGTCAGTTCCATGCCCCGGTGGTCCGGCCGACAGACGCCTGGAGGGCTGGTCGCACCATGCCGTCAAGTCTTCGCGCACGTCTGAGATCCGCCCTGACGGCCACCGCCGCCGGGGCGCTGCTCGCGCCCACCGCACCGGCGCACGGCTCGACGACGTCCGCGTGTGGAACCGGGCCCTGAGTGACGAGGAGCCGGCCTCCGGCACCTCGGGCGCGGCCCCGCGGGGCACGGTGCTGTGGCTGCCCATGGACCGGGTGAGCGGCAGCAACTAACGTCACGGACCGTGCCCGACGACTCAGGAGCAGCACGAGCACGACAGCGCACGGGAACCGGGATCGGCCTTCTGCTGGTCCTGGTTCTCGGCGCCGCGCTGCTCATCGGCCTGCCGGACGACGACGGTTCGGACGACGGCGCCTGCCGGGGCCGCACCGTCGGCTCCTGGAAGGCGGACGACGGCCTCACCGCCGAGTTCGCCCGCTACGGCGGCGACGCGAGCCGCACCGACGACTGGACCGGCGGCGACGGCACCCACTCGGTGCGACTGCCGGACGGCCGGGTGCTGTGGCTGTTCTCGGACACCTTCCTGGGCCAGGTGTACGGACCGCCCAACCCGCACGGCGAGCCCTACGCCTGGCGGGACCCGACCACACCGCTGGTGCGCAACTCGGCCGTGCTGATGCGCGACGGCCGGCTCGAATCGACCCTGCCGGCCCCGCTGTTCGCCGATCCGGCGCCCGACCAGTGGCGCTGGCCGGTCGCCGCCCGCGTCGAGCCCCGCTCCCCCGGCTCCCCGGAGCAGGTCGTGCGGGTCCTGCTGTGGGTGCGCACGGCGGGCCAGGCTCCCTGGATCTACGGCGTTCCCACCGCCACCGAGGTCGCCACCCTGTCGCTGCCCGCGCTGCGCCTGGAGTCGATCGTCGAGGTGCTGGACCAGAGCGCGGTCCCCGACCCGTCCCGCCGCGTGCTGTTCGGCACGACGCTGGTCGAGGAGGACGGCTGGACATACGTGTTCGGCGGCGACGACGGCCGGGCCGCCTCCCGCCCCGCCTCGCACGCGTACGCGGCCCGGGTGCCGGAGGGCGGGCTCGCTGATCCGGACGCCTGGCAGTACTGGAGCGGCTCGTCCTGGGTGCCCGGCGCCCGCCCCCGGCCGGTGCTCGGCGACGGGCGGCGCACGGGTGTGGGCAGCGCGTTCACGGTCGTCCGGGACGGCGGCACCTATGTGCTGTTCACGATGGCCGCCGGCCCGAAGGGCCTGACCACCGTGGCGTCCTACTGGGCCTGCTCCCCGGCCGGACCGTGGCACGGTCCGGCGAAGGAGTTCAGCCCCTCGCTGCCGCAGGGGCAGGTGGCCGCCTACAACCCCCAGGCGCATCCGGTGCTGAGCGGCGGGGGACGGCTCGTCCTGAGCTACGACGTCAACTGGCTCGGGACGACGGGCGCCGCCGCCCAGCTCAGCCGGAACGTGTCCCTGTACCGGCCACGGTTCGTGACGCTGCGCCTGGCCGCGGTGCGGTGAGCTCGCCCGCCGCTTCCCGTGCGCGCCGCTTGGCGATCACCGCGCACACGATCAGCTGCATCTGGTGGAAGAGCATCAGCGGCAGCACGGCGAGCGCCGCCTGCGCGCCGAACAGGACGCTCGCCATGGGCAGCCCGGCGGCCAGGGACTTCTTCGAGCCGGCGAACTGGATCGCGATCCGGTCCGCCCGGCCGAAACGCAGCGCCTTGCCGCCGTACCAGGTGAGCAGCAGCATCACGGCGAGGATCACCGCCTCGACGACGACCAGACCGCCGAGCCGCGCGGGGCTGACCTGGTGCCATATGCCCTGGACCACACCCACGCTGAACGCGGTGTAGACCACCAGCAGGATCGAGCCGCGGTCCACCAGGGCGAGGACCCGCTTACGGCGGGTGACGAAGCCGCCGATCCAGCGGCGCAGCAGCTGCCCGGCCAGGAACGGCACGAGCAGGTGCAGCACGATCTTCAGCAGCGAGTCGGCGGAGAACCCGCCGCTGCCGCCGAGCAGCGAGGCCGCGAGCAGCGGGGTGGCGATGATGCCGACGAGGGAGGAGAAGGAGCCCGCGCAGATCGCCGCGGGCACGTTGCCGCGGGCCATCGAGGTGAAGGCGATCGACGACTGCACGGTGGACGGGACGAGTGTGAGGAAGAGCAGACCCTGGTAGAGCGGGTGCGTCAGGATCACCGGCACCAGCCCCCGGGCGGCGAGCCCGAGCAGCGGGAAGACCACGAAGGTGCCGGCCAGGACGGTGATGTGGAGCCGCCAGTGCCGCAGCCCGTCGAGCGCCTCACGGGTGGACAGCCTGGCGCCGTACAGGAAGAAGAGGAGGGCGACCGCGGCGGTGGAGGCACCGGAGGCGAGGTCGGCGGCCGATCCGCGCGCCGGGAAGAGTGCGGCCAGGCCCACCGTCCCGAGGAGGAGCAGGATGTAGGGGTCGATCGGCATCCACTGCGGCCACTGCAGGCGTTTCACGGTGCTCCACTTGCTTGGTGCTTCCGTCGGTCCGGAGGGCCGTGGCGGCCCCCTCCCATCCTGCTCCCCCGGTCGGCGATCGGGAATCCCGTACACCGCTCTCACTGTCATCGCGATTCGCGATAACGTGGCACCATGTACGACCCCGCGCATCTGCGCACGTTCCTGTCGGTGGCGCAGACGCTGAGCTTCACACAGGCCGCGCGGCGGCTCGGACTGCGGCAGTCCACCGTCAGCCAGCACGTGCGGCGGCTGGAGGACGCCGCCGGGCGGACGCTGTTCACCCGGGACACGCACTCGGTGGAGCTGACGGAGGACGGCGAGGTGATGCTCGGTTTCGCCCGCCGGATCCTGGAGGTGCACGAGCAGGCGGCGGCGTTCTTCACGGGCACCCGACTGCGCGGCCGGCTGCGCTTCGGCGCCTCGGAGGACTTCGTGCTGACGCGGCTGCCCGAGATCCTCGAAGGCTTCCGGCACGAGCATCCGGAGGTCGACCTGGAGCTGACGGTCGAACTGTCGGGCACGCTGCACGAGCGGCTGGCCGCGGGGAAGCTGGATCTGGTCCTGGCCAAGCGGCGGCCCGAGGACCCGCGGGGTGAGCTGGTCCGGCACGACCGGCTGGTGTGGATCGGCGCGGAACGCCTCCGGCTCGACCCGGACCGCCCGGTGCCGCTCATCGTCTACCCGCCGCCGGGCATCACCCGCACGCTCGCCCTGGAGGCCCTGGAGCGGCAGGGCCGCCAGTGGCGCGTGGCGTGCACCAGCGGCAGCCTCAACGGCCTGGTCGCGGCGGCCCGGGCCGGTCTCGGCGTGATGGCCCACTCGCGCGGCCTCATCCCGCCGGGACTGGTCCGGGTCCCGGACCGGGCGGGACTGCCGGAACTGGGGCAGGTGGACTTCGTCCTGGTCCACGGCCGGCGCCGGCCGTCCGCCCAGGGCGCGGCGGACGCCCTGGCGGCGGCGGTCCTGGCGGGCGGCGACCGGCTGCACCGCAGCGAGCGCAAGGGACTGTGACGAAGCGGAGTAACAGAATCCGCCGTCGTCCCGCTGACAGAAGAGACCCCGCTCGACGGCGCGCCGCACGACACCGGGGCTCGTACAGATTCGGTGGAGATTACAGCACCGAAACTTACTCAACCGTCAGGAATGTGTCCGGCCCTTCCCCATGTGAGCGCTTTTTCCCTCGCTGACCAGCTCGGACCGGAGCGGTGCTCACCTTCGCGCCCCCTCCCGTCCCCTGTCCGGGTGGGGTAGCTTTCACGGCGCTGTGCGGGGCGTCACTCGACAGGAGCGCTGAGGAGCGGGGAGCGGGGTTTGCGCGAGTTCACCAACCCTCCGTTGGCGTTGGCACCTCCGGTGGGCGGTCTGGCCGACGTGGTCTTCGAGCATGCCCAGGAAGACCCCCTGCACATCGCGCTGGGCCGCAAGGACGACTCCGGCCAGTGGCGGGACGTCACCAGCGCCGAGTTCCGCGACGAGGTGCTCGCCCTGGCCAAGGGCCTGCTCGCGAGCGGCATCCGGTTCGGCGACCGGGTCGCGATCATGTCCCGCACGCGCTACGAGTGGACCCTGTTCGACTACGCCTTGTGGACCGTCGGCGCCCAGGTCGTCCCGGTCTACCCCACGTCCTCCGCCGAGCAGTGCTTCTGGATGCTGTACGACGCCGAGGTGACGGCAGCGGTCGTGGAGCACGAGGACCACGCGATGACGATCGCCACCGTCATCGACCGGCTGCCCCAGCTGCGCCGGCTCTGGCAGCTCGACTCCGGTGCCGTGCACGAGCTGTACGACGCGGGCGCACACCTCGACGACGAGGTGGTGCACCGCCACCGGCAGGCCGTCACACCCGACTCGGTCGCCACGATCATCTACACCTCGGGCACCACCGGCCGCCCCAAGGGCTGTGTCATCACGCACGGCAACTTCATGTACGAGGCGGACACGGTCATCGAGCGCTGGAAGCCGTTGTTCCACTCCAAGCGCGGCGACGAGGCGGCGACCCTGTTGTTCCTGCCGCTCGCGCACGTCTTCGGGCGGATGGTCCAGGTCGCCGGGATCCGCGGCAAGGTCAAGTTCGGCCACCAGCCACAGCTGAACGCGGCGGCCCTGCTGCCGGACCTGGCCGCGTTCAAGCCGACGTTCTTCCTGGCCGTGCCGTACATCTTCGAGAAGGTGTTCAACGCCGCCCGCCGCAAGGCCGAGAAGGAGGGCCGCTCCGGCCCCTTCGAGAAGGCCGTCGACATCGCCATCAAGTACGCCGACGCGATGGAGGCCAAGGCCTGGGGCACCGGCCCCGGCCCGTCGGCCGGCCTGCGCATGCAGCACCAGCTGTTCGACAAGCTGGTCTACGCCAAGATCCGCGCCGCGATGGGCGGCCGCATCAAGCACGCCATGTCCGGCGGCTCGGCGATGGACCGCCGGCTCGGGCTGTTCTTCGCCGGGGCGGGCGTGCACATCTACGAGGGCTACGGCCTGACCGAGTCGACCGCCGCCGCGACCGCCAATCCGCCCGACCGCACCCGGTTCGGCACGGTCGGCCGGCCCATCCCCGGCATGACCGTGCACATCGCGGACGACGGCGAGATCTGGCTGCGCGGCGAGAACGTCTTCCAGGGCTACCTCAACAACCCCAAGGCCACCGACGAGGCCCTGCACGACGGCTGGCTCGCCACCGGCGACCTCGGCGCACTCGACGAGGACGGCTTCCTCACCATCACCGGCCGCAAGAAGGAGATCCTGGTCACGTCCGGCGGCAAGAGTGTCTCGCCCGGTGTGCTGGAGGAACGCGTCCGGGACCACCCGCTGGTCAACCAGTGCATCCTCGTCGGCAACGACCGTCCGTACATCGCCGCCCTGGTGACCCTCGACCAGGAGGCCGTGGAGCACTGGCTGGCCATGCGGGCCAAGCCGCGGATGTCCCCGGCGGAGCTGGTGCGCGACGCGGATCTGGAGACGGAGGTGCGGCGCGCCGTGGTCGCCGCCAACACCCTGGTCTCCCAGGCCGAGTCGATCCGCACCTTCCGCATCCTGGCCCAGCCGTTCACGGAGGAGCACGGGTTGCTCACCCCGTCCCTGAAGCTGAAGCGCAAGGCGATCGAGAAGGCGTACCACAACGAGGTCGCGGCGCTCTACCGGGCGTGACCCCGCCCCCACGGGGCAGGTGTGGCTGCGGAATTCTCCCGTCAGGAATGCATCACCGCCCGTGATCGTTCACGATGGGAGCACACCTGACCACTTACCGAAGGATCGAGAGCTCGTGAGCAAGGTCCCCCCGATCATCCTGAACAACGGCGTGGAGATGCCCCAGCTGGGCTTCGGCGTCTGGCAGGTGCCGGACGACGAGGCCGAGACGGCCGTCGCGGCGGCGCTGGAGGCCGGGTACCGCAGCATCGACACCGCGGCGATCTACGGCAACGAGCAGGGCACCGGCAAGGCGATCGCCGCGGCCGGTCTCCCCCGTGAGGAGCTCTTCGTCACCACGAAGCTCTGGAACGCCGACCAGGGGTACGACTCCACGCTGCGCGCCTTCGACACGTCGTTGGAGAAGCTCGGCCTGGACTACGTCGACCTGTACCTGATCCACTGGCCGACGCCGGAGCGGGGTCTGTACGTCGACACCTACAAGGCGTTCGAGAAGCTGCACGCCGACGGCCGGATCCGGGCCATCGGTGTCTCCAACTTCCTTCCCGAGCACCTGGAGACCCTGATCGGCGAGACCTCGGTCGTCCCGGCGGTGAACCAGATCGAGCTGCACCCCCACCTCCAGCAGGAGGCCGCCCGTGCCTTCCACGCGGAGCGGGGCATCGCCACGGAGGCCTGGTCGCCGCTGGGCCAGGGCAAGGGCCTGCTGGAGGTCCCGGCGATCGTGGCCATCGCCCGCAAGCATGACCGCACCCCGGCTCAGGTGGTGCTGCGCTGGCACCTCCAGCTGGGCAACGTGGTGATCCCGAAGTCCGTGACGCCGTCGCGGATCAAGGAGAACATCGAGGTCTTCGACTTCAGCCTCGACGACGAGGACCTGGCGGCGATCAGCGCCCTGAACGAGGACCGGCGCCTGGGCCCGGACCCGGCGGAGTTCAACGGAGCCTGAGCCGTGTCGGGGAGCGCCCCGGCCCCGGGCCCCGGTGGGCCGGGCCCGGGGGCGCCGCCGGTTCAGCGCCCGCTCAGCCCGGCTGCCCGACCGGCCGTTCGACCACCGAGTCGACGTCGTCCCCGTCGGGCAGCATCCGAAGTCGAGGGCCGCCGCCGCTACGCGGGCCGGACCGCCGTGTGCACCGTGTGGGCCTCCAGGACGAACACGTCCGGGCGGTGGTGCAGGCTCGCCTCGTCGTCGGGGTCGAGCAGACGGTCGACGGTCGCGAGGTCCTCGGCGTCGAGCCCCTCGGTGAGCTTGTCGCGCATGTGGGACAGGGACGCCACGACGTAGGCTCGCGCCCGGTCCGAGGCGGGCGCCGGGAGGTCGAGCAGGAAACTGTGCGTCCTCGTGTGCTTGAGGCCCGCGGCGGCCAGCAGGGCCGGCCAGTCCTCCGTCTCGGCGACGTGCCCGGGCAGGTCGGTGCGCATCCGGGTGAACCATTCCGACTCCACGGCGTCGATCCGCGCCTGGAGACCGGGCCGGCCGATGCCGATGTCGCGCGGCAGGAACCGCAGGGGCAGACCGCCCTCCATGAGGGCCAGGGTGCCGCCCGGCGCGAGCCGCTGCGCGAAGGCTGCCAGCGCGGCCCGCTGGTCGCCCAGGTGGTGCAGGCTGCGGCTGGCCCAGAGCAGGTCGGCGGGGTATTCCAGCTCGCCCAGCACGTCGGGCAGGTCACCGGCGAGCGTGCCGAAGCGGTCGGCGACGCCCTGCCGCTCGGCCCGCGCCCGGGCGCGTTCCAGCAGCGCCGCGGAGCCGTCCACCGCCACGATCCGCGCGCCCGGGAACGTCTCCGCGAACAGGCACGACACGACGCCAGGACCGCTGCCCGCGTCGACGATCAGGCCCGGTTCGGTCACCTCCTTCGCGAGCCAGCCCAGCGCCCGTTCGTACAGGGACGCGAAGAGTTCCGCCGAGGACTCCAGCATCGGGCCCATCTCGGCCCAGTCGAGATCCGTGTGGTCGTGATGATGTCCAGGCTCAGGCCTGTGCTCGTGCCGGTGGTCGTGGTCGTGCTGGTGCGCCATGGTGGTCAGCCTCTCGCTCGGATGTTGTCAGCGTGCGCCGACGCACCGATCGGAGGCCACTGCTGTTGCCGGTGCGGCAAATCCGCCGGGGCCCGGAGCCCCGGCGGATCTGCCGGTCAGCGGAGGCGGTTCAGGACAGCGGCGGGTACGCGTTCTGCATCAGCTGCCGGAACTGGGCGGAGAACCAGTGTCCGGACACCGGTGCGTCCGGCAGGGCACCGGACGGGCTGTTGCCGTTGCGCGGGTTGCCCTCGTACGTCGGGTCGCACATCCGGTCGAAGCCCTTGCCCTCGGTGTTCGGGATCTCCTTGCTCGACCCGTCGGACTCGCCCGGGGGCTTCATCCACACGTAGGCGTCGATCCCGGCGGCCGGGCTGGCCTGCGGCCGCTCACCGAGGCCGGCTCCGGACTGGTTGCACCAGTTGCCGGGGTTGATGCGGCGGTCGTAGCGCCCGCCGTCGACGTACGTGTCGACGCTGGTCGTCGCACCCGGTCCGGTGGGTCGTGCGGTGCCGCCCCAGCCGTTGCGGGAGGTGTCGATCAGCATGCCGATGCCGGAGTTGAAGCCGACGGAGACCAGCTGGTTGCGGAACGCCTGGGCGAAGGACAGCTCGTCGACGTAGCGGTTCCAGTCGACCCACTTCGACTCACGGACGGACTTGCCGGCCACGTTGTCGCCGATGGAGAAGTGATCCTCCTTCAGGGCGCTGTAGTTCGCCGTGTTGGTGATGAAGCCGTGGACGTCGTTGACGGTGGCGCCCTCCGTGGTCGCCGCCTCCTTGAACAGGGTGGCGCTGGGCCCGAAGTTGTCGTCCCAGCCGATCCAGCCGTGGTGGCCGGCGTCCACGTAGTTGTAGACGTTGGGCACGTCACCCAGCTTGTTCAGCGCGTAGCCGACGCCCTTCTGGTAGTTGCCGTTGGCCTTCATCACGTCGCACTGCGGGGTGGCCGTCGCACGGCTGCCGGTGTTGGTGACGAGGTTCGGCAGCGAGTCGATCTCGACGGTGGTGACGATCCGCAGCGAGGAGTACTTCGAGTCGGCGAGGATCGCCTTGATCGGGTCGATGTACTCCGTCCTGTAGCGGCCGATCTCGTCGGCCTTCAGCTCACCGTTGGAGGCGAGGGCGGCACAGTCACGGCCGGGCAGGTTGTAGATGACGAGCTGCACGACGAGTTCGCCGGAACCCTTCTGGCGCAGCGCCTCGTCGAGGTGGGCGCGCAGGCCCATCTTGCCGCCCGCGCCGTTGATGGCCGCGGTCCGGTCCAGCCAGACACCCGTGGGCTGGTTGGAGATGCGGCTGCCGCCCGGCTCGGCGGCCGCATTCGCGGACCACTCCGGGTTCACGTACACCTTGGCGCCGTCGTAGGGGTTGTTCACCCGGTTGCCCGGGCCGCCCGGGTCCGGCGGATCGGTGGGTCCACCGGGGCCGCCGCCGCCGTCGACGTTGCAGGTCACGCCGTCGAGGGTGAAGGTCGCCGGGATCGCGTTGCTGCCGCTGTAGCTGCCCTGGAAGCCGAAGCTGACCGAACCTCCCGTCGCCAGCCGGCCGTTGTAGGACTCGTTGGCGGCGGTCACGGCGGCACCGCTCTGGCTGATCTTGGCGTTCCAGCCGCTGGTGACCTTCTGGTTGCCTGCGTAGGACCACTTCAGCGACCACGAGGACTTGGCGGCGCTGTTGTTGGTGACGGTCACGGCGGCGGTGAAGCCGGTGTTCCACTCGTTCTGGATCTTGTAGTCGACGGTGCACGGGACGGCGGCGACGTCGGCACCGCCCGCGTCGACGGCGAAGGCGGTGCCGGTCGCACCACCGACCAGGGCCATGGCGGCCAGTAACGCGGTTCTCGTACGGCTCATGAGTGGGGGTCCCTCTTCCGTTGGGGTTCCTTGCGATGTCCGCGGTTGCGTGGGGGGTTCGTCAGGCGCGGTGAGGCTTCACGCGGGCAGGGCGATGCCGGGCGGCGACGTACGTGACCGAAGCGGGGCGGCAACGGTCCGCCGCAGGCGGGCGTCCGGCGCCGGCGGCGGCTCAAAGCACTGAAGGCGGGGGGTGTCGCATGAGCGACTCCTTGCAGGTCGGGCGTGCCGTGACGGACGCGTCGACTGATGGAACCGCTCCCACTGGTGCCAAGGAAGGTAGCGCCAAGTGACAGTAAAGAACAGGGAAGTTGCTGACTTTTGCCCAAGGCGGGGCGTCGAATCTTTTCGACTCTTCAAGGACCTTGACCGGTACCTGACGGGTCCGCACTATGGGAGCGCTCCCACTGGTTCAAGCCTTGACTTCTCCGAGCCGCAAGGAGGGACCAGCACCATGCATCCCCCACCCCGGAGACGCGGAGCGGTGCGGCGGTTGTGGACCGCCGCCCTCGCAGCTCTCGCGCTTCCGTTGACGATGCTCTCCTCAGGGTCGACCACCGCGCAGGCGGCGGCACTTCAGTGCAGTGTCGACTACAAGACGAACGACTGGGGCTCCGGTTTCACGGTGGACCTGACCCTCACCAACCGCGGCACGGACGCCATCGACGGCTGGACGCTGACCTACGCCTACTCCGGCAACCAGAAGCTGCAGAACGGCTGGAACGGCACCTGGTCACAGTCCGGCCAGAACATCACCGTGAAGAACGCCGGCCACAACGCGCGGGTCGCCGCGGGTGCCGCCGTCTCCACCGGCGCCCAGTTCTCCTACAGCGGCGGCAACACCGCGCCGACGTCCTTCTCGGTCAACGGCACCACCTGCACCGGCGCGCACCAGCCGCCGATCGCCGTGCTGACCAGCCCGAGCGCGGGCGCCGTCTACACCCAGGGACAGGCGGTGCCCCTGGCGGCGACCGCCGCCGCCGCGGACAACGCCTCGATCAGCAAGGTGGAGTTCTACGACGACACCAAGCTGCTGGGCACGGACACGAGCGCGCCCTACACGCTCTCCGTCTCCGACTTGACCGTGGGCAGCCATTCCCTGGTGGCGAAGGCGTACGACAGCATGGGCGCCTCCGCCGACTCCACCCCGGTCGGGATCACCGTAGCCGCCGGTCCCACCCTCGTCGCCTCCCCACTCCAACTGGGCGTCCAGTCCGGCAAGTCGGGCACGTACGAGGTGAAGCTGTCCAAGCAGCCTTCCTCGAACGTGACGGTGACCTCGGCCCGCGCGAGCGGCAACTCGGGCCTGTCGGTCTCGGCCGGCGCCTCGCTGACCTTCACGCCGCAGAACTGGAACACCGCGCAGAAGGTGACCGTCACGGCCGCGGGCTCCGGTACCGGTTCCGCCGTGTTCGAGTCGACGGCCGCGGGCCATGCGAAGGCCTCGGTCACCGTCACCCAGCTGGCGGCGGCGAAGGTGTACGACGCCCGCTTCCTGGAGCTCTACGGGAAGATCACCAACCCGGCGAACGGCTACTTCTCCCCCGAGGGCATTCCGTACCACTCGGTCGAGACGCTGATCGTCGAGGCACCGGACCACGGTCACGAGACCACCTCGGAGGCGTACAGCTACCTCCTGTGGCTCCAGGCCATGTACGGGAAGGTGACGGGTGACTGGTCGAAGTTCAACGGCGCGTGGGACCTCATGGAGAAGTACATGATCCCCACCAAGGCCGACCAGCCGACCAACTCCTTCTACAACGCCTCCAAGCCGGCCACCTACGCCCCCGAGCTGGACACGCCGAACGAGTACCCGGCCAAGCTCGACACCGGCGTCTCGGTCGGCACGGACCCGATCGCGGGCGAGCTGAAGAGCGCCTACGGCACGGACGACGTCTACGGCATGCACTGGCTCCAGGACGTCGACAACGTGTACGGCTACGGCAACTCGCCCGGCAAGTGCGAGGCGGGCCCGTCGGACACCGGCCCCTCGTACATCAACACCTTCCAGCGCGGTGCGCAGGAGTCGGTGTGGGAGACGGTGCCGCAGCCGACCTGTGACGCCTTCAAGTTCGGCGGCAAGAACGGCTATCTGGACCTGTTCACCGGCGACGCCTCCTACGCCAAGCAGTGGAAGTTCACCAACGCGCCGGACGCCGACGCGCGGGCCGTGCAGGCCGCCTACTGGGCGGATCTGTGGGCGAAGGAGCAGGGCAAGGGCTCCGCCGTCTCCGCGACGGTCGGCAAGGCCGCCAAGATGGGCGACTACCTGCGCTACTCGATGTTCGACAAGTACTTCAAGAAGATCGGCAACTGTGTCGGGCCGTCGACCTGTCCGGCCGGCACCGGCAAGGACGCCTCGATGTACCTGATGTCCTGGTACTACGCATGGGGCGGCGCCACCGACACCTCGGCCGGCTGGGCCTGGCGCATCGGTTCCAGCCACGCACACGGCGGCTACCAGAACCCGCTGGCCGCCTACGCGCTCGGCAACTACGCGCCGCTGAAGCCCAAGTCGGCGACAGGCGCGGCGGACTGGGCCAAGTCCATGGACCGGCAGCTGGAGTTCTACCGCTGGCTGCAGTCGAGCGAGGGCGCCATCGCCGGCGGCGCGACCAACAGCTGGGCGGGTCGGTACGCGTCCCCGCCCGCCGGGAAGTCGACGTTCTACGGCATGTACTACGACGAGAAGCCCGTGTACCACGACCCGCCGTCCAACCAGTGGTTCGGCTTCCAGGCGTGGTCCATGGAGCGGGTCGCCGAGCTGTACCAGCAGACGGGGAACGCGAAGGCCAAGGCGGTCCTCGACAAGTGGGTCGACTGGGCGCTGTCCGAGACCACGTTCAACCCGGACGGCACCTTCCGCATCCCGGCGACGCTCCAGTGGTCGGGCCAGCCCGACACCTGGAACGCCTCCAGCCCCGGCGCCAACAGCGGACTGCGCGTCACCGTCGCCGACTACTCCAACGACGTCGGTGTGGCCGGCGCGTACGCCAAGATCCTGACGTACTACGCGGACCGCTCCGGTGACACGGAGGCGGCGGCGGCGGCGAAGAAGCTGCTGGACGGCATGTGGGACAACCACCAGGATGCCCTCGGGATCGCCGTCCCGGAGAACCGGGCCGACTACAACCGGTTCGACGACCCGGTGCACATCCCCAGTGGCTGGACGGGCACGATGCCGAACGGTGACGCGATCAACTCGTCGTCGACGTTCGACTCGATCCGCTCCTTCTACAAGGACGACCCGGCCTGGTCGAAGATCGAGAGCTATCTCGCGGGCGGCGCGGTGCCATCGTTCACGTACCACCGGTTCTGGGCTCAGGCGGACATCGCCTTGGCCATGGGCGCGTACGCGGAGCTTCTCGAATAGCCCCCGCCGGACGCTCCTCGGGTGGGCGGGGTCCCGGCTGCCGGTCCGTCGTGGCCGGCCGCGCAGTTCCCCGCGCCCCTGAAACAGCAGGTGTGTCCGACGCTCCGCGTACCCGGCCCCGCACCTGACGCGGGGCCACCACGGCCGGGCGGCTCCCCCGCACGGGAGTCGCCCGGCCCTCGCACGTTCCCCCTCCCGCGGAAGGAACCCCACCGTGCGAAGAACCCGTATCCTCACGGCCGTGCTGGCGCTGGCGGCCGGCCTGCTGTCGGGCGCCCCCGCCGCCCTGGCCGCCGACCCGCCGTCGCCGCGGATGGCCGCCGACACCTACACCTGGAAGAACGCCCGGATCGACGGCGGTGGCTTCGTCCCCGGGATCGTCTTCAACCGCTCCGAGAAGAACCTGGCCTACGCCCGCACGGACATCGGCGGCGCCTACCGCTGGCAGGAGTCCTCGAAGACCTGGACGCCGCTGCTGGACTCGGTCGGCTGGGACGACTGGGGGCACACGGGCGTCATCGGCATCGCGTCCGACTCCGTCGATCCGGACCGGGTGTACGCGGCGGTGGGCACGTACACCAACAGCTGGGACCCGAAGAACGGCGCGGTCATGCGCTCCTCCGACCGGGGCGCGAGCTGGCAGAAGACGAATCTGCCGTTCAAACTGGGCGGCAACATGCCGGGGCGGGGCATGGGCGAGCGGCTGGCCGTCGACCCGAACCGGAACAGCGTGCTGTACCTGGGGGCGCCCAGCGGTAAGGGGCTGTGGCGGTCGACGGACGCGGGCGTGACCTGGTCGCAGGTCGCGAACTTCCCCAACGTGGGCGACTACGTGGCGGACCCGAGTGACACGTCCGGCTACTCCAGCGACAACCAGGGCATCGTCTGGGTCACCTTCGACGAGTCCACGGGCACGTCCGGCAACGCGACGAAGACGATCTACGTCGGGGTCGCCGACAAGGACAACGCGGTGTACCGGTCGACGGACGCGGGCGCCACCTGGCAGCGGCTGGCAGGGCAGCCCACCGGCTACCTCGCCCACAAGGGTGTGCTGGACGCCGAGAACGGCTCCCTCTACCTCGCCTACAGCGACAAGGGCGGCCCGTACGACGGCGGCAAGGGCCAACTGTGGCGATACGCGACCGGGACGGGGACCTGGACGAACATCAGCCCGGTCGCGGAGGCCGACACCTTCTACGGCTTCAGCGGACTGACGGTGGACCGGCAGAAGCCGGGCACGGTGATGGCGACCGCGTACAGCTCCTGGTGGCCGGACACGCAGATCTTCCGCTCCACGGACAGCGGCGCGACCTGGACCAAGGCATGGGACTACACGTCGTACCCGAACCGCGAGAACCGCTACACGATGGACGTCTCCTCCTCGCCGTGGCTGACCTGGGGCGCGAACCCGCAGCCGCCCGAGCAGACGCCGAAGCTGGGCTGGATGACGGAGGCCCTGGAGATCGACCCGTTCGACTCGAACCGCATGATGTACGGGACGGGCGCGACGATCTACGGCACCGAGAACCTCGGGAACTGGGACAGTGGTGGCAAGTTCACCGTCAAGCCGATGGTCCGGGGGCTGGAGGAGACGGCGGTCAACGACCTCGCCTCTCCCCCGTCGGGCGCCCCGCTGCTGAGCGCGCTGGGTGACATCGGCGGCTTCCGCCACACGGATCTGACCAAGGTCCCGCCGATGATGTTCACCCAGCCGAACTTCACGACCACGACGAGCCTGGACTTCGCCGAGTCGAACCCGGACACCGTCGTCCGGGTGGGCAACCTGGACTCGGGCCCGCACATCGCGTTCTCCACGGACAACGGCGCCAACTGGTTCGCCGGCACCGACCCCTCGGGCGTGAGCGGGGGCGGCACGGTCGCATCCGCGGCCGACGGCGGCCGGTTCGTGTGGAGCCCCGAGGGCGCCGGCGTGCACCACACGACGGGCTTCGGCACGTCATGGCAGGCGTCGGGCGGGATCCCCGCAGGGGCGATCGTCGAGTCGGACCGCGTCGACCCGAAGACCTTCTACGGCTTCAAGTCCGGCAGGTTCTACGTCAGTACGGACGGCGGCGCGACCTTCAAGGAGTCCCCGGCCACCGGGCTGCCGAGCGGCGACAGCGTCCGCTTCAAGGCGCTGCCCGGCGGGAAGGGCGACGTGTGGCTGGCGGGCGGCGCCACGGACGGCGCGTACGGGCTGTGGCACTCCACGGACGGCGGGACGAGCTTCACCAAGCTCTCCGCCGTCGAGCAGGCCGACACCATCGGCTTCGGCAAGGCGGCGCCCGGCGCCTCCTACCAGACGCTGTTCACCAGCGCGAAGATCGGCGGCGTGCGCGGCATCTTCCGCTCCACGGACAAGGGCGCGAGCTGGACGCGCATCAACGACGACGCCCACCAGTGGGGTTGGACGGGCGCGGCGATCACCGGCGACCCGCGGGTGTACGGTCGTGTCTACGTCTCCACGAACGGCCGTGGCATCGTCTACGGCGACAGCTCCGGCGGCGGCACGACGGACCCGGGACCAGGCCCCGGCCCGGCGGGAGCCTGCAAGGTGACGTACAAGGTCACCAGCCAGTGGCCGGGCGGCTTCCAGGCGGACGTCCAGCTCACCAACACCGGTACCACCGCCTGGAACGGCTGGTCCCTCGGCTGGACCTTCCCGGACGGCCAGAAGCTGACCCAGGCCTGGAACGCCGGGGCCACGCAGTCGGGCGCGGCGGTGACGGCGAAGAACGTCGGCTGGAACGCGAACGTGGCGGCGGGCTCGTCGGTGGGCTTCGGCTTCACGGCGGACTGGTCGGGCACGAACACGAAACCGGTCGCGTTCAAGCTGGGCGAGCAGACCTGCGCGCTCGCCTGACCTGACCGGGTGACCCGAGGGCGTGTGCCGGCAACGGCATGCGCCCTCCGCGCGGGTCCGGACCGACCCCGCCCGCCGTGACCGACCCCGTTCCCGTCTCCGTCACCGAGACGGCCCGGTCACACGACGCGGCGGAAGGGGCGCCCACCGTGTCAGCGGTGGCTCCGACTGGACCGCGCGCCGGAGTCGGGACCGGTCGTCACCGGCCCGGCCCGATGGCCGTACCGCTGCGTCAGTTCCCTCGCGGTCCGGGCGATCCGGTCGCGCAGTTCAGGGGGTTCGAGCACCTCGATGCCGCTGCCCAGGCGCAGAAAGTCGGCGTGGGCACGGTCGACGGACTCGATGGCGACTGTGACACGGGTCCAGCCGTCCTCCTCGACGTGTGCGTCGGTCTGCGCCGGGCCGGGGAGGGGCACACCCGGTGCCAGCCGGACCACGGCCCGGGCCGGGCGGAGCCGGTCGTGGAAGTCGCGCTGGTACGCCGCCCAGTACCCGGCCAGGTCGAAGTCGCCGGGGCGGGTGAACTCCTCCTCGGTGGCGGTGAGCCGGAGGATCTGGTCGACCCGGTAGGTGCGGGGGCCGCCCGGGCCCGCGACGACGTACCAGCGGCCCGCCTTGAGGACGAGGCCGTACGGCTCCAGGCGGCGCTCCACGTCGGTGGGCTCACGCCAGCGGCGGTACAGCACGTGCACGGCCCGGTGGTTCCAGACGGCGTCGGCCACAGCCGGGAGGTACGGCGTCTCGTCGGCGTCGGCGTACCAGCCGGGCGCGTCGAGGTGGAAGCGGCCGCTGATCCGGTCGGCGTGCGGGCGCAGTTCGGACGGCAGCGCGGCGCGGACCTTGAGCTGGGCGGCGGCCAGGACGGAGCCGAGACCCAGCTGGGCGGCGGCACCGGGGGCACCGGCGAGGAAGAGCGCCTCGGCCTCGTCGGCGGTCAGCCCGGTGAGGCGGGTGCGGTAGCCGTCCAGCAGGCGGTAGCCGCCGGAGTGGCCCGCGTCGCCGTACAGCGGGACACCGGCCGCGCTCAGCGCCTCGACGTCCCGGTACACCGTGCGCACCGACACCTCGAGTTCCTCGGCGAGCTGGGCGGCGGTCATCCGGCCGCGGGTCTGGAGCAGCAGGAGGACGGAGACGAGCCGGCTGGACTTCACTGCCACAGGATGTCAGTGAAGTCGCCCTAAGGTCCCGCCATGGGCTTCACCGAGAAACTGCTGACCGTGCCCCCACCCCTCGAGGTGGCCGGCCGCCACATCAAGCGCCACCACGTCACCGCCGACCCCGCGGGCATCGAACCCGAGGTGGAGCTGCGTACGCGATCCTGCCGGAGCTGCTGCCGGAGCCGGACGGCACGCCCCCGGCGACCTTCGTCGTCCTGCACCGGGGCGGGGACGACGGCGCCTACCTGAACGCGTACAGCTGGGTGTGGGACAACGTCCTGCACTTCAAGGGCGCTGCGGCGGGACAGCCCGTGCTGGGCTGCCGGACCGCGATCCCGCCCACTTCGTCACTCCCGGACTGCCGTGGATCGGCTGCGTCTGGGAGCTGCCGCCGATCCTGCACGAGCGGGACGCCTGGGTGCGGCACCTGCTCGCGCCCGAAGTCCCGGACATCAAGGCCTACGTGGCCGACTGCCTGCCCGAACGAACCACAGGAGACCGCGCATGAGCAGCCCGCACGACTTCGACTTCTTCCACGGCGCGTGGGACGTGCGCCACCGGCGCCGCACCGACTTCCTCGACCCGGGCAGCGCCTGGACCGAGTTCCGGGGAACCAGCCTCTGCCGGCCGCTGTTCGACGGGGCCGCGAACGTCGACGAGATCGACATGCCGGGGTTGTCGGCCAAGGGCGCGACCCTGCGCCTCTTCGACCCGGACACCGAGCGGTGGTCGCTGAACTGGGCCTCCAGCCGCACGGGAACCCTGTTCCCGCCGGTCTTCGGCCGGTTCGAGCACGGACGCGGCGAGTTCCACGGTGCCGACACGTACGGCGGCGAGGAGGTCAGCGTGCGGTTCGTCTGGTCGGGTGTCTCCGCCACGTCGGCCCGCTGGGAGCAGGCGTTCTCCGTCGACGGCGGGGACACCTGGCTCACCAACTGGATCATGGAGTTCACCCGGCCTTCCGGAACGACCGCAGGCTGAACACCGGGTCGGGGCGGGGCCGGTCCTGGTCGGGCAGGCGGGCGAGACGGGCGGCGAACCCGTCGGCGAGCGGATCGCCCGGCGGTAGCGTGACGAACCAGCCCCGGCGCAGGTCGGCGATGGTCCGGCGGGGGCTGCGGCCCTGGCCCTGACCGGTGAAGCGGGCCTGTCCGGCCGGGACCAGGCCATGGGCGGCGGCGCAGGACGCGACGTCCGCCGCCGCGTCCCGGACCGGGCTGGGCGGCCGGGAGGACAGGACGACATCGATGTCACTGCCCACATTGTGGGAGGCGGCCTTGTCGACCGTCGTGACATAGATCCCGCCGGGCCGCAGCACCCGGGCGCACTCGCCGACGATGCTCCGCACCTCGGCGGGACCGGCGGCCAGATGCAGCAGCCACACACTGCACACGGCGTCGAACTGTCCGTCCCGGAAGGGCAGCCGGCGGCTGTCGGCGCGCACGACGGCACCGGGCAGCCGGGTGGAGGCCTGTCGGATCATCGCGGGGGCGAGGTCGACACCGGTCACCCGCATGCCGTCACGGGCGGCGAGCCGGCGGGTCACGATGCCCGTTCCGCAGGCGACGTCGAGCAGGGCACGCGTGTCCGGCGGCAGCAGGCTCAGCACCGCCTCCGCGGCGGCCGCCGCCCGGGGCTCGCCGCCGCGCGAGGCGTCGTACCGCTCCGCTTCCTTGTCGTAGTCGAGCACCCCGTCAGTGTGCCCCGTGCCCGGGGGCGAGGTCCTCCACCCTGCGGGCGAGCTCGAAGTCCTTCTCCGTGACGGTGCCGCCCGCGCTGTGCGTGTGGAGGGCCAGGGAGACGGTGCGGTAGCCGAGCGTGAGGTCGGAGTGGTGGTTCAGCTCCTCCTGCACCTGGGCGATGTGCACGACCATCGCCGTCGCCGCGAAGTGCGAGCCGAGCCGGTAGGACCGGATGAGGTGGTCCTCGTCGAGCGACCAGCCCGGCAGCTCGGCCAGCCGGTCCTCGATCTCCTTCTGCGACAGCGGTTCGACGGGCATGGGCTGCGCTCCTTGTCCTGCTCCGGAGTCCTCGGGGTGTTCCCTCAGCCTGCCACAGGCCGGCCGCCGAGACCCTGGTCGCCGTCGCAGGGGTGTGCCTGTCCGGCACGACCGGTTCTCGACTACGGTCCTGACATGACCATTCACGCGTCCACCGCCGAGAAGGGCGTGGGTCCCCTGCTGCGGGCCTGGCGGGAGCAGCGGCGGGTCAGCCAACTGGAGCTGGCCCTGCGCGCGGACTCCTCGGCCCGGCACATCAGCTTCGTCGAGACGGGCCGCTCCCGGCCCAGCGAGGAGATGGTGCTGCGGCTGGCCGAGCATCTGGAGGTGCCCGTGCGGGAGCGCAACGCACTGCTGCTCGCGGCCGGTTACGCCCCGCGCTATCCGGAGACCCCGCTGGACGACCCGGCGCTGGGCGCGCTGCGGGAGGGCATCGAGCGGCTGATCAGCGGCTACGAGCCGTATCCGGCGCTGGTGGTGGACGCGCTGTACAACGTGGTCGCCGCCAACCGCGGGGTCATGACGCTGGTCGACGGGGTCTGCCCCTCACTGCTCGAACCGCCGCTGAACGCGATGCGGCTGGCCCTGCATCCTCGGGGCCTCGCGCCGCGCATCCGCAATCTGCGCGCCTGGCGGGGCCATCTGCTGGAACAGATGGAGCGGCAGATCGCGCTGCACCGCTCGGAGCCGCTGCGGGCGCTGTACGAGGAGGTGGCGGCCTATCCGGTGCCCGAAACGGATCCGGCGGACGAGCCGTCGGAGCCGGTGCCGTACTTCGCGCTGCCGCTGCGGATCGAGCATGAGGGGCGCACGCTGTCGTTCATCTCCTCGATCGCCACGTTCAACACCCCGATGGACGTGACGGTCGCCGAGCTGGCCATCGAGACCCTGCTCCCGGCCGACCCGGCGACGGTCAAGTACCTTCAGGGGCTGCTGGCCTGACGCATCTTCAGGGCCGTGTGCTGGAGGACGGCGAACGCGGCCACGGTCAGGGCCTGGAGTACCGTCCACACGGCGCCCGGGGTGCTCGGCGTGAGCCACAGCACCAGTGCCGCCAGGCTCACCGCCGCCCAGGCGAGGTTGCCCTCGACGACGGCCCGCACGCCGAGCACCGGCGGGCGTCGGCGGGCGGCCAGCAGGCCCACGCCCGCCGCGTAGAGCGTGAGGAACGCGCCGAGGGTGAGCAGTAGAGTGGCGTCCACGCCGAGGAAGCGCCCGAGAGGACCGGAGAACGCCAGGTAGGCGAGCGCGTTGGCGCCGGTCACCACGGCGTCCAGGGCGAGGAAGCGGCGCAGCACGGACTGCGGCTCGGAGGTCCGGGCGAGTGCGGCGAGCTGGATGGCGGACACGGGGCATCACCCTCCGTCGGGTCGTGGTGAGGCGGCTGGGGCCGGGTCCCGGGCCGGAGTGCGCCGGACCGGGACCCGGTGGGTTCACGATCCCGTGCGGGGGACGTCCGGTCGATTACCCGCGAGGTCATGCCCCTGCCTCTGCCCGGCTTGCGCGATCTTCCCGGTGCAAGGCCCTGTGATACCCCCGGCCGGACGTGACAGACTGATCGCAGGCTTGGCACGTTGGGGAGGCGTGGCGTGAGTGAACGGCGGGCCGCACCCACCGTGGGCCAGGTGGTCCTGGGCAAGCGGTTGCAGGAACTGCGCGAGGCCGCGGGCCTCAGTCGTGACGAGGCCGCCCGGGTGCTACGGGTCGCCCCCGCGACCGTCCGGCGGATGGAGACCGCCGATGTCGCGCTGAAGATCCCGTACGTGCAGATCCTGCTGACCGCGTACGGGGTGGCCGAGGACGAGGTGAGCGCGTTCGTCGACCTCGCCGAGGAGGCGAACCGGCCGGGCTGGTGGCAGCGGTTCCACGACGTGCTGCCGGAGTGGTTCAGCCTGTACGTGAGCCTGGAGGGCGCCGCCCGGATCATCCGGTCGTACGAGCCGCACTTCGTGCCGGGGCTGCTGCAGACCGAGGGGTACGCGCGGGCCGTGCTGAAGGCCGGCACCATCGCGAACGCGGGAGCCGAGGCCATCGAGCGGCATGTGTCGCTGCGGATGGAGCGGCAGCGGCTCCTGGACCGCCCGGACGCGCCGCACCTGTGGGTCATCATGGACGAGACGGTGCTGCGGCGCCCGGTGAGCGTCGACGGCCGGGTGATGCGCGACCAACTGGACAAGCTGCTGGAGTACGCCGGGCGCGACCGGGTCACCCTGCAGATCGCCGAGTTCGCGGACGGCCCCCATCCGGGGACGTACGCGCCCTTCTCGCTGTTCCGCTTCGCCGAGCCGGAACTGCCCGACATGGTCTTCACCGAGTATCTGACCGGTGCGCTGTACCTGGACTCCCGCAAGGAGGTCTCCACGCATCTGGAGGTGCTGGACCACATGACGGCCGGGGCGGGCTCCGCGCAGCGCACGGAGGAACTGCTGCGGGAGTACCGCGAGCGCTACTGAGCTCGTCGTCTCCCGCCGTGACGTCATGGCACGGGTTCTGACCCGTACGGGCGCCGCCGACAGGTGTGCTCCCCGGCCCGCCCCTAGCGTCTGGGATGACGGGGCAGGCAAGGGAGCGCACGCGAAGGAGGTCCGATGCCCGGATTCGAGGTGCTGTACCAGGCGGCGGCGCTGTGCTTGATGTACCCCGACGACGACTTCCGCGCCCGGCTGCCGCTGCTGCGCGAAGCGGCCCCGCAACTGCGGGAGTTCGCCGACCACGCGGCCGTGACGCCGCCGAGGGAACTGGCCGCGCACTACGTCGAGGTGTTCGAGGCCGGCCAGGACCACAGCCTGTATCTGAGCGTCTGGCGGGAGGCGGCACCGGCACCCTCCGAGGAGATGTACCGCGCGCACGGCCTGGAGACCACCGGCGAGGAACCGCCGGACTTCCTGCCGGCGGTCCTGGAGTTCGCGGCCCGCACCGGCGACACCGGGCTGCTGGCGGAGCACCGCGACGGCCTGGACCAGCTCCGCACCGGCCTCACCGACTTCGGCACGCCGTACGCGACGGTCCTGGACGCGGTGTGCGCGACACTGCCGCCTGCGCACACCGAAGCCTAGGAGCCGTGTCCTTCCCTGTCCGCCGCACTCGGCCGGCAGGCCGCACGGGCCCGCTGGAGGCCGGCAGGGCGCACTGACATCATCGAAGGGGTTTTCGGCGAGGCGAGTCCGGGCTAGGCCCCCTTTTCGTCCCGGGCGTCCCGGTCCTCGTCCACGATCTCCGCGTCGACCACGCCCTCCTCGTCCCGCGGCGTGGCCGAGGGGTCCTCGGTGGGGGGCTGCTGGGTCTGTGCGTACATCGCCTGGCCCATCTTCTGGCTGACGGAGGCGAGTTTCTCGACGCCGGCGCGCAGGGCCGTGGTGTCGGCCTGCCGTTCCAGGTGCTCCTTCACCTCGGCGACGGCCGCCTCGACCTCTGACGTCGTGTCCGCCGGGATCCGGTCGCCGTTCTCGCGGAGGAAGTTCTCGGTCTGGTAGACGAGTTGCTCGGCCTGGTTGCGGGTCTCGGCGGCCTCGCGGCGCCCCCGGTCCTCCTCGGCGTACTGCTCGGCCTCGCGCATCATGCGGTCGATGTCGTCCTTGGGCAGGGCGGAGCCGCCGGTGACGGTCATCTTCTGCTCGCGGCCGGTCGCCAGGTCCTTCGCGGAGACGTGCATGATGCCGTTGGCGTCGATGTCGAACGCCACCTCGATCTGCGGCACACCGCGCGGCGCCGGCGGCAGGCCCGTCAGGTCGAAGACGCCGAGCTTCTTGTTGTACGCGGCGATCTCCCGCTCGCCCTGGTAGACCTGGATACCGACCGAGGGCTGGTTGTCCGCCGCCGTCGTGAAGATCTCCGAACGCCGTGTCGGGATGGTCGTGTTGCGCTCGATGAGCTTCGTCATGATGCCGCCCTTGGTCTCGATGCCCAGGGACAGCGGGGTGACGTCGAGCAGCAGCACGTCCTTGACGTCGCCGCGGATGACGCCCGCCTGGAGCGCGGCACCGACGGCCACGACCTCGTCGGGGTTGACGCCCTTGTGCGGCTCCTTCCCGGTGAGTTCCTTGACCAGGTCGGTCACCGCGGGCATCCGGGTCGAGCCGCCGACGAGGATCACGTGGTCGATCGCCGACAGCTTCACGCCGGCGTCCTTGACCGCCTGGTGGAACGGGTTCTTGCAGCGGTCGAGCAGATCGGCGGTGAGCTCCTGGAACTGGGCCCGGGTCAGCTTCTCGTCGAGATGCAGGGGCCCTTCGGCGGAGGCCGTGATGTAGGGCAGGTTGATCGTCGTCTCGGTCGAGCTGGACAGCTCGATCTTGGCCCGCTCCGCGCCCTCGCGCAGCCGCTGCACGGCCATCTTGTCGCGCCCGAGGTCGACGCCGTTCTGGCCCTTGAAGCGCTTGATCAGGTACTCGACGATCCGCTGGTCCCAGTCGTCGCCGCCGAGGTGCGTGTCGCCGTTGGTGGCCTTCACCTCGATGACGCCCTCGCCCATCTCCAGCAGCGACACGTCGAAGGTGCCGCCGCCGAGGTCGAAGACGAGCACCGTCTGGTCGTTCTCCTTGTCCAGGCCGTAGGCGAGGGCCGCGGCCGTCGGCTCGTTGATGATCCGCAGGACCTTCAGGCCCGCGACCTCACCGGCCTCCTTGGTCGCCTGCCGCTGGCTGTCGTCGAAGTAGGCGGGGACGGTGATCACGGCGTCGGTGACGTCCTCGCCGAGGTAGGACTCCGCGTCCCGCTTGAGCTTCTGCAGCACCCGCGCGGACAGCTCCTGCGCCCGGTACCGGGTGCCGTCCACGTCGCCCTCGTCGGGGAAGCGCCAGTGGGCGTCGCCCATGTACCGCTTGACCGAGCGGGCGGTGCGCTCCACGTTCGTCACGGCCTGCCGCTTGGCCACCTCCCCGACCAGCACCTCGCCGTTCTTGGCGAACGCCACGACCGAGGGTGTCGTTCTGGCCCCCTCCGCGTTGGCGATGACGGTGGGCTCGCCGCCTTCCAGCACGGCGACCACCGAGTTCGTGGTTCCGAGGTCGATTCCGACCGCACGTCCCATCGCTGTCCCCTTCCGCCAGGGAGCTCTTCCCATTCTCCAGCACAAAACTTGAGTGCGCTGTTGTCAATGCCGCGAAGGGGTGATCGCTCCGCGCAGCGCCACGGCGTGCCGGGGGCGGTCGGTGACGAGCACGTCGACGCGCGGGTGGGCCAGGAAGGCCCGCATGAGGGTGTCGTCGTTGACGGTCCACACCATGGTGAACAGGCCGTGCCGGGTCGCCTGGCGCAGCACACCGGCCCGGGCCAGCCGCTGGTGCACGGCGACACCGTGGGCCCCGCAGGCCCGGATGCGCCGGACGGGGAAGAGCTCGCTCAGGCGCGTCCCGGGCAGCCGGGCGAGGGCCAGCTCCCCGCGGTCACGCCCCAGGGAAAGGGCGGTGCGCACGCCCGGGTGCCGCTGTGCGACAGCGGCGACGGACCGGTCCTCCAGCGTCGTCACGACGAGCCCGTCCACGCCGAGCAGGGCCACCGCCCGGTCGATCACCTCCCGCTCGTAGCCGGTCTCCTTGAGGTCCAGGTGGGCCACGAGTCGCCCGGCGATCAGCGCCATGACCTCGTCCACGACGGGCACGGCGTATCCGGCCCGCTCGCACAGCTCGGCGTGGGTGAGCGCGGACAGCGGCGGCCCCACGGGGCCGACCCGGGGGTCGTGGTAGACGACGAGGACCCCGTCCCTGGTTCGGCGGATGTCGAACTCGACGTACTCCGCACCGGAGTCGATCGCGCCCTCGTACGCCTCCCAGGTGGCCGGGCCGGCGCGCTCGGAGCCGCCCCGGTGGGCGGAGACGGCGGGGTGCGGCGTCATCGCGTTCCTTCCGGGCCGGCGGTTCGAGGCCTCTGGTTCATACCCCGGCCCGGGGTGGTGAACCGACGACACCGCGCGGGCCGCCCTGGTGGGCGGACCCGCGCGGCGGGAGGTGCGGCCGGTCAGGCGAGCTTGGCGGTCAGCGTGATCGGGGTGGCCTTGAGGGCCTGGCTGACCGGGCAGCCGACCTTGGCCTCGTCGGCGGCGGCCTGGAAGGCCGCCTCGTCGATGCCGGGGACGGTGCCCTCGACGGTGAGATGGATGCCGGTGATGCCCTCACCGGGCTGGAAGGAGACGTCGGCCGAGGTGATGAGCTTGGTGGGCGGCGTCCCGGCCTTGTTGAGGATGTTGGAGAAAGCCATGGAGAAGCAGCTGGAATGGGCGGCCGCGATCAGCTCCTCGGGGCTGGTCTTGCCGTTCGCCTCCTCGGCGCGCGAGGCCCACGTCACCGGCTGCTCGCCGATGGCGCCGGAGGAGTCGAAGGTGACGACACCGCTGCCCTCGAGCAGGTTGCCTTCCCAGACCGTGTGTGCGGAGCGCGTGGTAGCCACGAGTTCTTCCTTTCGCATGCGGACTCGCGTGCGGGCCCGTCACCGGGCCCCGTGTCCCCCATCCGATCACACTACGGCTCAACTCACGCACAGGACCGGTCCTCTCGCGGTGAACGGCAGCCGCGCTCGCTCGCGGGATCGGGTCCGCGTGACGGCGCGCGGGACGTCGCCCCTGCCGCCGCTGACGACCAGGACGGACGGGACAGGCGGGACGGACGGGCCGGCGATCCCGGTGATCGGCGGGCAGCCGGCGTCGTGCGGGGCCGCGTCACCGGACCCGGCGGGTCGGCGGCATGCCCCCGGGCCGGACCCGCTGCGGAGCGCGCACGGGGAGGGCCGGCCGAGAAGGCGCCGCGACCCCCGGGCCCTCGCGGCGCCGCGCGCTCCACGCCGCCTCGTCCGGCGCTACGGCACCGAGGCACCGGCGGTGCACGACCTGGCCGACGGGCGGCCCGGCCGCCAGGTGCGGCTCGGTGCCCTCGGCACGGTGCGGGGGGCGTCTCGCAGGGCGCCGCCGCCACTCCTCGGGCGGGACGTGGCGTCCGGCGCGCGAGCGGTGCGCGGGTACGGCCCGGTGGGCGCGGCCGAGGTTCAGGCGGCGCGCTCCTCCTCGGTGGCCTCCAGCGGCACCTGCGGTCCGTTCGACTCGCGCAGCCAGCGCCGCAGCACCCGGTGCACGTGCTCGGCGCCCACGAGGTCCTCGCCCTCGGCGACCGGTGGGGTCAGGCCGAGCGGCGACAGCAGGAAGGGCTTGCCCTGGGCGCCCCCCAGGCCACCGTGGGAGCCGATCTGCTCCTCGAAGGCCAGGACTTCGCCGTCGGCCGGGTCGTGGATGGAGTTGACCATGATGTCGGCGGTGTGCGGGAACGCGTGCGTACGGCGGACCGCTTCGGCGGCGCCCGGCCCGAACGGGGCGAGCGGGCCGGGGTTGTCGTCGAGGTCTGCCAGCGGGATCTCGGCACCGTACGCGCCGAGGACGACGCCGCCGTGCCTCTCGCTGCGGACCAGCAGGAAACCGATGCCGGGATGGTTGGCGAGGGTCGGCAGCAGCGCGGGGTGGCGGGCGTCGATCTCCTCCTTGCTCATCCGGTGCGTGACGTCCGGGAAGCAGACCAGGCCGAGGTTGCCGGAGGCCAGCACGATCGGCTCCGCGCTGCGCCCGGGGCGATGCTGCTCACCGGCCTCCTCCACGGGGATGCGCAGCGCGGCGCGGACGGCGGCGCGGGCCTCCGCACCGCTGCGGGTGCGCTGCGCCCTCCGCGGTACGGGCAGGCCGCAGCCGGCCCGCACCAGGTCGCCGAGCGGGAGGCCGTAGCGGGAGCGGAAGGTCTCGCCGGGGCTCTGGCCGTGGTCGGACAGCACGACGATCCGGTAAGGGCGTGGGGCGTGCTCGGCGACGTTCTCGATCAGGGCGAGGCAGCGGTCGAGGCGTTCGAGGACCTTCTGCGCGTCGCGGCTCGCCGGGCCGGAGTGGTGGGCCACCTCGTCGTAGGCCACGAGGTCGGCATAGACGGCGGTGCGGCCGACGAGCATGTCGCCCGTCACCGCGGCGACGACGACGTCCCGCTCGACGACGGTCGCGAAGGCCCGGACCAGGGGGTAGAGGCCGCCGCGGGCGACGCGGGGGCGCTGCTTGCGCAGGCGCGCCCGGGTGGACTGGCCGATCTCCCGGCCCACCTCGGCGACGAAGGAGAGCGCGGTGCGCACGGCGTTGGCTGGGTCGGAGAAGTAGGCGAAGTAGCCGTCGCGGGAGCGGTTCTCGCGGCTGCGGCGGCGGGCGGCGATGGACAGCACGAGGGCCTGCTGGTCGGCGCCGCCGCTGAAGAGGTTGCCGCGGCTGGCGCCGTCGACGGTGAGCAGCCCGCCGTGCCCCGCGTACTCGACGGCGCGGCGCTGGAGTTCCACGGCGCTGGTGGGGCGGTTGCAGACGACCACCTCGCGGGTCTCCTTCTCGTACCAGCGGAAGGCGGGGACGTCGTGGTTGCTGCCGTGCAGGATGCCGAGCTGGCTGGCACCGGTCTGGCTGGACCAGTCGGTGCGCCAGGGGGTGAGGCGGTGGGTGGGGCGGCCGCCGGCCCCCAGGTCGAGCCAGCGGGCGACGGTGGGCATCAGGCCCCTGCCGACCGCGTCGAGCAGCGTGTCGTGACCGACGCCGTCCAGCTGGATGAAGACCGTGCCCGGGGTGGCGGGGCAGGGCGGTCCGGACCGGCGGCGGCGACGGTCGGAGAGGCGGTACAGCCTGCGGCGGTAGGCGTCGTCGTCCCGCACGGCCAGTGCGGCGCCGGTCGCGGACGCCACGGCGGACATCACGGCGGCGACGACGACGGCGGTCTCCGGCTCGGCGGCGCCCCGCTCGGCCGGGTTGAGGTTCAGGGCGAGCAGCAGCAGGGCGCCGTTGAGGAAGAACACCAGCAGGCCCAGCACCAGCGCCGGTACCAGGAGCAGGAGCCGGACGAGCAGCGGCCACACCAGGGCCGAGAGCAGACCGAAGACGCCGGCGCCGAAGGCCGCCGTGACGGCGATGTCGGTGGCACTGTCGCCGTTCTCCGAGCGGAGGCGGAATTCCGGGAGGATCCCGGCGAGTACGAGCATGGTGAGGGTGGAGACCGCCCACACGGCGACGCTCCGCCCCACCTGACTGGCGATCCGCCGCCACCGCACGCCCCGCACGCCCCGTCACCTCACGTCCCTCGCCCGCGACCGCCGCGGTCCCTCCCCGACAGTTTCCCCACGCCCGGTCGGGTCTTCCCGCCCCCGGGCCGCACCCGGTGAGAGACGTCAGCGCCCGTCGTAGCCGGCCGTCGGCATCGACAGCCGCCGGTGCACGCACGCCTTCATCGCGGCGTCGTACGCCGGTTCCGCATGCCCCACGGTTTCGACCCGTACACCCCGCCGCGCGCACTCGGCGGTGAACTCCTCGACGGAGGCGAGCGCGCTCTCCAGTACCCGGCGGCTGGGGGCGACGAACAGATCGAGGCCGGGCCGGACGCCGTCCCACAGCGCGCCGTGGTCGGGCCGCAGCCCACGGACGAGCAACTCCCGGCTGACCACGTAGCCCCGCTCGGCGGCCCAGCGGGCGCACATCGCGTGCTGACTGCGGGAGTCGACGAGGAACGGATCGTCGTCCAGCTCCTCCAGCGGCGTCAGACTCGCGATCGCCGTGACCCGCACCGGCACCATGGCGTCCCCCTCACCTCCGGTTTCGCCGCCGACCCTACTCCTGCACGTAGGCTTCGGGGGAGTCGCGCGAAGGAGGCAACGGAGTGCCGGTGGAGATCACCTGGTGGGGTCACGCCACTTGCACCGTCGAGGACTCGAACGTGCGCGTGCTCACGGACCCCCTGTTCGCGCGCCGGCTCGCACACCTGCGCCGCCGGCGCGGGGCCCTGCCGCCTCCGGGCGCCCCGCACGCGGACGTGGCGCTGGTCTCCCATCTGCACGCCGACCATCTGCATCTGCCGTCGCTGAGGCGACTCGCGCCGGGCACGCGCCTGCTCGTGCCCCGGGGCGCACGCCGGGCGGTGCCGGGACTGCGCCGGCTCACACACCTGCGGGTGAGCGAGGTCGCCCCCGGGGACGAGACCCCGGTCGGCGACATCGTCGTACGGGCCGTGCCCGCGCTGCACGACGGGCGGCGGCTGCCGTTCGGGCCGCACCGCTCCCCCGCCCTCGGCTACGTCATAGCCGGTGAGGCCCGCACCTACTTCGCCGGGGACACCGGCCTGTTCGACGAGATGGCCAAGGAGGTCGGGCCGGTCGAGGTGGCGCTGCTGCCGGTGGGCGGCTGGGGACCGTGCCTGGGCGAGGGGCACCTGGACGCGGGCCGGGCGGCACAGGCGCTGGAACGGCTGGCGCCGCGCAGTGCGGTGCCGGTGCATTACGGCACCTACTGGCCGATCGGCATGGACGCCGTACGTCCCCACGAATTCCACGCGCCGGGGGACGAGTTCGTCCGGCTGGCGGCCCGGCACGCTCCGGCCGTGGCGGTGCACCGGCTCGGGCACGGGGAGAGCGTGCGCCTGGAAGGCGCGCGGTGAGCTGGTCCGCGCCCTGGGCGCTCGCGGTGTCGGCCGTGACACCGGTGTCCCTGGTGTCGGAGGCCACGCAGCAGGCGATCGGGTATCCGACGCTCTTCCTGCTGGTGCTGGCCGGAGCGCTGGTGCCGGTGATCCCGACGGGGGCGCTGGTCAGTTCGGCGGCGGTGGTCGCCATGCACCGGACGGCGCCGTTCTCCCTGGCGATGGTGTTCGTGACGGCGTCGCTGGCGGCGTTCCTGGGCGATGCGGCGCTGTACTGGCTGGGGCGGCGCGGACTGAAGTCGAAGAACGGGTCGCGGTGGCTGGAGGCGCTCCGGTCACGGGCCTCGGAGGGCCGGCTGGAGCAGGCGCAGGAGAAGCTCGCCGCGCACGGGGTCGCCG
The DNA here is from genome assembly GCF_040303285.1 of Streptomyces sp. NPDC096046. Lineage (NCBI taxonomy): Bacteria > Bacillati > Actinomycetota > Actinomycetes > Kitasatosporales > Streptomycetaceae > Streptomyces > Streptomyces sp. NPDC096046. The sequence goes on from NZ_JBEOSZ010000021.1 coordinate 81,708, forward strand.
TGCTGGTGCTGTCGCGGCTGGTGCCGGCGGGACGCATCCCGGTGATGCTGGCCTGCCTGCTGGCCCGGTGGCCGATACGGAGGTTCTCCCGGGGGAACCTGCCGGCCTGTCTGGCCTGGGCCGCGACGTATCAGCTCATCGGGATACTCGGCGGGTCGCTGTTCGCCAAGCCGTGGCAGGGCGTGGTGGCGGCGATCGCGCTGACCCTGCTGATCAGCCTGGTGCCGACGGTGGTGCGGTGGGTGCGCGGCTCCCCGCGCTCCTGAGGGTCAGTCCCCGGACAGCACGCGTGAGGCGCCCACGGGCATGTCCCACAGGTTCTCCCGGGGCAGCCCCGCCTTCCCCCAGGCCACTCGCACACGCGTCAACGGTTCCATCACCGGCTCCGCCGACAGCACGAACGTCGCCCAGTGCATGGGGGCCATCCGGCTCGCGCCCAGGTCCTGGGCCGCGCGGACCGCCTCCTCCGGGTCGCAGTGGACGTCCCTGAGCCACCAGCGGGGGTCGTAGGCGCCGATGGGCAGCAGCGCCAGGTCGATGCCGGGGTAGCGGCGGCCGATGCGCGAGAACCAGTGCCCGTAGCCCGTGTCGCCCGCGAAGTAGACGCGTCGGCCGTCCCGGTCGGTGAGGACCCAACCGCCCCACAGGCTGCGGCAGGTGTCGGTGAGGCTGCGCTTGGACCAGTGGTGGGACGGGACGAAGTCGAAGCGGACGCCGTCCAGTTCGGCCGCCTCCCACCAGTCGAGTTCCGTCACGCGGGTGAACCGGCGGCGGTGGAACCAGCGGGCGAGCCCGGCCGGGACGAACACCGGGGTGTCGCGCGGGAGGCGGCGCAGGGTGGGGGCGTCCAGGTGGTCGTAGTGGTTGTGGCTGATGACGACGGCGTCGACGCGCGGCAAGTCCTCCCAGGGGACGCCCACGGGGGTGATCCGGGCCGGGGTGCCGAGGATGCGGCGGGACCACACGGGGTCGGTGAGGACGGTCAGCCCGCCGATGCGCAGCACCCAACTGGCGTGTCCCGCCCAGGTGACGGCGACGGTGCGGGCGTCGACGCGGGGCAGCGGGGCCGGGGCGTACGGCAGCCGGGGGATGTCGGCGAGGCCCTCGGGGCCCGGTCTCACCGCGCCCTCACGGGCGAAGCGGGCCATGGCCTTCAGACCCGGCAGCGGCGCGGTCAGCCGGTCGTGGAAGCTGCGCGGCCACACCCGCCGCTCGGCCGGTGGCCGAGGTTCGGCCAGGGGTGGGCAGGGCGGCGCGAGGGGCGACGGGAGCGCGGGTTCGTCGGACTCCTGGGTGGCCGTGCGGGTGGTCGACTGGGACTGCTGCGTCATCGAGGAGGCTCCCATCGCTGAGCTTCGTCGCGGAGATCGTCGAAGACCGATTTCAGTTGGATCAACGCGCGCTGCACGTGCGGCAGTTCCAGCGGCGCGGGTGAGGTGAGGCATTCCGCGCGTTCGGTGTCTGAACCGGCCACCAGTGCGCCGGTGGAAAGCCGCACGCGCGGGGCTTCGAGGTCGTCGCCGAAGCGGTGCCCGCCCGGGGCAGGCATGCGAAGGCGCGCGGTGAGGAAGTCCTCCAGTTCCTGTGCGTCGCCGACGCCGTGCGCGTTCAGCGCGGGCCGCAGCGGGGCCAGGTCCACGTACAGGTGGCGGCCTGAGCGCGGGGGACGGGCGAGGGCGCCCGCGGCGACGACGACGGAGTGCGCCTCGGCGGCCAGGAGCGCGTGCAGGCGCACGGTGCGCGCCATGCGCGCGGTGACCGGTTCCGGTTCGCCGAGGGCGTGCGCGGCCGCCGCGGCGACGGGCGCGGCGACGCGTGCGTCGAGGGCGGTGAGGACGTCGAGCACGCGCGCGTGCAGGCCGTCGCCCTCCCCGCCGGACGGGAAGCGGGCCACGGCGGCAGGCCAGCCGGGCGGGAGCAGGGCGCCGGCCAGGTCGGTGACGACGGTGACCCGGTCGGGGACCATCTCGGCGGGGCTGAGCAGCACGGTGTCGTGCGGGTCGTGCAGGGTGTCGCGCCAGGTCTCGTCGCTGACCAGGTGCAGGCCCGCCCCCTGGGCGGCCTCGACGGTCTCGTGGAGCAGCTCGGGCGGGGCGACGGTCCCGGTGGGGTCGTCGGCGACCGACAGCACGAGCAGACGCGGGTCGCCGCCCTCGGCGCGGACCCGGCGCACGGTCTCCAGCAGCGCGTACGGGTCGGGAACGCCGCCGCTCTCCGGCGGGGTCGGCACCTGGAAGGCGGGGCGCCCCAGCAGGCGCGCGTACGGCGCCCACCAGGCGGCGCAGGGTCTCGGTACGAGGACGTCGCCGCCGAGCGCCGCGGTCAGTGCGAGCAGCAGCGCGGGCGAGCCCGGGGCGGCGGCCACCCGGTCCGGGCGGCAGTGCAGTCCGCGCCGGTCCCAGTAGCCGCAGGCGGCCTCACGCAAGGCCTGACTGCCGCCGACCGGCTCATGGTCGCCCCGGGACGCCGCCGCGGCGAGCACCGCGGACAGCTCGGGCAGGAGGGGCAGTCCGTCCTCGGGCAGCGGCGGCCCGAACCGGACAGGGCCGTGACCTTCCGGGGCCGTCCGCCGCATCCGTACCTCCGCAGTGCCTGGTACCGCCGTGTCATGTCGCCCTCAGTGCGTGCCCCGTCCGCTGCCCGGTGCCCCGTACGGTGCGGCTCGTGCCCTCGGCCTCCGAGTACCCAGAGTGCCGCCGCCCCAAGGGCGCCCGGCAGAGTCGTGACGGTCACAGCATGAGCGGGCCCGGACCGGGAAGCCGGGTCCCTCCGGAGCGGTGGGACGAGCCGGGCGGGTCAGCGGCGGGGATCGTGCTCCCGATGACGCAGCCGGTGGGCGGCGGCTCCGAGCGCCCCCGCGATCAGCACTCCGCCCGCGACCAGGGCCGGCACGGAGTCGGTGAAGGCGCCGCCGTCCCCGGCCCGCACCCCGCGTTCGATCACCGCCGCGCCGCACTCGGTGGAGTGCGGTGCGCGGTGGTGGGTGGGCTCGGGACAGGGCTTGTGGGTGGGGTGGTGTGTGGGGTGATGCGTGGGCATGTGCGACGGCTCGTGGGGTCCCGAGCGGTGCGCCACGGTGAACGTCGCGCTCCACGGCTCGCCCTCGCCGCCGGGAGGGGCCGGGCAGGTGCCGTCGACGGTCCAGGCGGAGTCCTCGCCCTCGGCGTCCGGATCGCCCTCGAAGTTCTCGGCGGAGGCGATGCGGGCCGTGCCCCGGTAGGCCGGGCCGGACACCGCGTCGTCGTTGCCGGTGACCCGGCGCAGCGGCACCATGCCGTCGTCGAAGGCCTGCGAGGTGGCGTCGATGGTGTCGGGTGGCGGCCCGTCGGTCGGAGCACAGCTGACCGAGACGGTGAGCGTGTCCCCGGGCCGGACGGTGGCGGGGCTGACCTCGGCGGTCGGTTCGGCGAAGACCGCCGGCGCGAAGCCCACCAGGGCCGAACCGGCCAGGGCGGCGACGGACAGGGCGTGCAGGCTGCGGCGCATCGAGGGGACTCCTTCGGTAGTCATACCCCTCTGCCATGACAGCCAGGCCGTTGTGCGGTGGCGCGCGGCGAGGCCCCATTGGCGGGACAGGGCCACTCGACCGGGTGAAAGTGGCGGAGCCCGGCGTCAGGCCAGGTCTCGCAGGACCTGCTCCCGCACCCGGCCGCAGCACCGGCTGATCAGCCGGGACACGTGCATCTGCGAGATCCCCAGCTCCTCGGCGATCCGGCTCTGCGTCATGTCGTCGAAGAACCGCATGTACAGGATCGTCCGCTCCCGCTCCGGCAGCGCCGCCAGCCGGGCCTTGACGGACTCGCGGTCGACGACGGTGTCCAGGGCGGGATCGGCGGACCCGAGCGCGTCGCCCAGGGAGTATCCGTCCTCGCTGCCGGACAGCTCCGCGTCCAGGGACAGTGCCGTGAAGCTCTCCAGCGCTTCCTGACCGGCCCGGACGTCCTCCTCGCTCAGGTTCGTGTGCTCGGCGATCTCGGCCACGGTGGGGCGGCGGCCCGAGATGGTCTGGGACAGGTCCTGGCCGGCGACACGCACGCGGTTGCGCAGGTCCTGGACGCGGCGGGGTACGTGCAGGGTCCACATGTGGTCCCGGAAGTGCCGCTTGATCTCGCCCGTGATCGTCGGCACGGCGTAGCTCTCGAAGGCGTGGCCGCGCTCGGGGTCGAACCGGTCGACGGCCTTGACCAGGCCGAGGGCCGCGACCTGGCGCAGGTCCTCGGAGCTCTCGCCGCGGCTGCGGAAGCGTCCGGCGAGGCGGTCCGCCATGGGCAGCCAGGCTTCGACGATCTCGTCGCGGAGGGCGTCGCGCTGCGGGCCGTCGGGCATCGAGGCGAGCCTGCGGAAGGCCTCGGCGGTGTCGGGGGCGTCGTGGTGGGGGTGCTGCTTCGCGCTGCTTCGGGTCGGCATGATGCGTCGCATTCGCTGGAAAGTGCTCTGGTCGGACGGTCACCGCGGAAACGCGTCCGCTGTCGGACGGGGCCTCGGCCCGGCGCGCGGCGCCGCTTCCACGGGCGTGCCTCCTGTCCGAAGCACTGGGGTGCGCCTGCCCCCGGCCACCCCACGCAAACCCGAGGCGTTCTCCGCCGTCGCGCAGCGTGACGCGTACCGCCGGCCCCGTCCCCCTGCGTGCGGCAGGCCGTTCATGAGCACCCGAGCTCGCCGGCCATGTCCCGCGGAGGCCGCGTGAGTGGAGCGGGGAGCAGGTCTTCGGCCATCCCGGTGGCGGCATCGACGGGACGGCCGACTCGCCGCGTGGGGCAGGGTCGAGAACGAGCCGCGTTTCGCGCATTTCGCGGCACGAGGAGCCCGAGACGGCCGCCGAACTCGGCATGGCCGACCGCCCTGGAACGCGGCCATGGGTGGAGGCGGCCCGGCGGACCGCGCTGGAGAAGGACGGCCCCGCGGTGTGGAAGTCCCCGGCCGTTCCGGCTGTCCCATCGATCCCACCGCAGGCCACCTGGGATCAGATGGAGGCGACCGCCGCGTCGATCCTCAAGGGCGACGCGGACCCGGGATCGATGGTCGAGCGGGGCTTCAGGGCGAAGGTGCGGGAGTTCCCGCCGGGGCGGGAGAAGCGGTGGCCGCGGCCCCGGGAGGCACGCCGGCCGGTTCACGCCGGCCGGCGTCCTCCTGCGGCAGCAGCATCTCCTCGTAACGCCCCAGCACCAGCACCACTCCGAGCATGAGCAGCGGGATGAGCACAGCGAGCATCGCCATGACGGGTCCTTCCCCAGAGAGGTGTGGGGGGTGCGGTCCGGGTCTCCCGCGGGGCGTGGCGCAAACCAGCGGGGACGGCGGCGATCGGGGCGGCGGACCCTGTGTCGGCTCCCGGTGTTCGGGTACGCGGTGCGGGCCCCCGAACGTCTGGAGGGAGACATGCAGCGAGGCAGCGACCGGCTGAGCGTCCACCGGGACGACGAGATGAAACACGAACTCCAGGGTCTGCTCAGGTCCGGGCATCCCACGCGCAGCGAGGAGTGGCACGACCCGGAACCGGCCGCCGAGGACGACCCCGAGGTCGCCCACGGGCCGGTGACGCCGAGCCGCGCGCCGACGTCTCTCGAGTCGGTGCGCCTGGAGCTGGCCCGGATCCTGGGCCGTAGGGCGTTCCCCGCGAGCCCGCGCGAGCTGGCCCGCGCGTTGCGCGGCCACCAGGCGCCCGACGCCCTGGTGGAGGCCTTGGAGGGGCTGCCGCGCCAGGAGCGCTACGGCAATGTCCAGGAACTGGCGCAGGCCCTGATCCGGGCCCGTGAGACCGGGCCGCGGGAGTACGCGTAGGGACCGCGCCGGGGCATCGCGATGTACCGCGGTGCCCCCACGGGCCGGTGAACGGAGGGGAGGCCCGAGTGATGGCCGAGAAGGTCAAGGACGTGATGACAGCGGGTGTGGTCGCCGTGCGCCCGGACGCCTCGCTCGTCGAGGCGGCGCAGTTGATGCGCACGCAGAACATCGGCGACGTGGTGGTGGCCGAGGGGCAGTACGTGATCGGCGTGCTCACCGACCGTGACATCACGGTGCGGGCCATCGCCGAGGGCACCGATCCGATGGCGGTCAGCGCGCAGGCCGTGTGCACGAGGAATCCGGTGACGGTGACGCCCGAGGACCGGTTGGCGACCGCCGTGGCACTGATGCGCGAGCACGCGGTGCGCCGGCTGCCGGTGGTGGAGAACGGGCTGCCGGTCGGGGTGGTGAGCCTGGGCGACGTGGCCGAGGTGGAGGATCCCGCGTCGGCGCTCGCCGACATCAGCCGGGCCGAGCCGGACACCCGGGGCGATGCCTGAGCACACGCGGGAAGAACGAGAAGCAGAAGGACGAGAACGACGCGTGGAGTGCCGCGGCGCGCTGGAGCACCGCATCACTCCCGGAAAGGACACCGAACATCATGCGTATCGCGTTTCTGGTCGCCCCTGAAGGCGTCGAGCAGGTCGAGCTGACCGATCCGTGGCAGGCCGCGAAGGACGCGGGGCACGAGCCCGTGCTGGTGTCGACGCAGCAGGGCGAGATCCAGGCCTTCAACCACCTCGACAAGGCGGACAGGTTCCCCGTGGACGAGGTCGTCGGCGACACCTCGCCGGACTCCTTCGGTGCGCTCGTACTGCCGGGCGGCGTCGCCAACCCGGACTTCCTGCGGATGGACGACAAGGCCGTCGCGTTCGTCCGGGACTTCTTCGAGCAGGGCCGCCCCGTGGCCGCGATCTGCCACGCGCCGTGGACGCTGGTCGAGGCGGACGTCGTACGGGGCCGGGAGCTCACGTCGTGGCCGAGCCTGCAGACGGACATCCGCAACGCGGGCGGCACCTGGGTCGACAAGCAGGTCACGGTCTGTGACCACGGGGCGAACAAGCTGGTCACCAGCCGCAAGCCGGACGATCTGAAGGCGTTCTGCGAGACGTTCCTCGACGTCTTCGCGCAGCAGGCCGCCTGATCAGGCGGCCTGCTGCAATCGCCGGCGCCCGGGAGCAGCGGCAGCCCGGCCCGCCGAGCAGGGCGTCGTGAGCCCGCCGAGCAAGGTGCCGTGCGGCTCAGCTGACCTTGGTCGGCGCCGGTGAGATCGTCTCGTGCCGGTCCCGCTCCGGCCGGGTCCTTCGAGGGGCTCAGGTGCCGGGGGTGGTGGGGGTCGCGGACTCCCCGCTCCCCCGCTCCCGGGCCCCTTCCCGTGTGCGGCCCGCGGCCACCGGGCGGCGCGGGTTGCGGCGCAGGTACTCGCCCTCCAGTTGCGCCATGCGCTCGTTGTGGGCGCGCAGCGCGTCGTTCGAGCCGTACAGCAGTGTGTCGTGGCGCGTGCGGTGGATGGTCTCCAGCTCTTTCATGAGCTGCTGGTCGTCCAGCCGGTCAGGGTCCACTCCGGTCATCGTGTCGCCCCGCTCGTCGTGTTCGTCTGTGCGGTCCGGGTACCCGCCCCCGGAGCAAGTGAGCACGTCCCCGAGCGGCATCCGGGAGGAACTATGGATCTCGCCTTTCTGCACCCACTGTACGAACACCCCGGGCCTTGGGCCTCCGTGTACGTCGACACCTCGCGTCACACGGAGGGCACCCCCCACGAGCGGGAGCTGACGGCCCAGGCGATGGCCCGGGAGCTGGCCGCGCAGGGGGCGGACGAGGCGACCTGCGGTGCGGTGCGGAGCGCGATCGAGGATCTGCGGCACTCGTCCGAACCGCACGGCAGGGCCCTGTTCGCCCGTGCCGGTGAGGTCGTTCTCGACCCGCCGCTGGTGCGTCCCCCGCAGGGCGGCGACTGGGCCGAATGGGCGCCGCTGCCCCGGGTCGCGCCCCTGCTGGAGCTGGCCGGCGAGGACCCGGTGTGCGTGGTGGCGTATGTCGACCGCAAGGGCGCGGACTTCGAGCTGCGCAGTGCGCTGGGCCGGGAGGACGCCGGGAGTGTCACCGGGCGGCAGTGGCCGGTGCACCGGACGAGCACCGCGGACTGGTCCGAGCGGCATTTCCAGCTGCGGGTGGAGAACACCTGGGAGCACAACGCGGCGGAGATCGCCGACGCGCTGGCCGTGTGCCAGGAGGAGACCAAGGCCGACCTGCTGATCCTGGTCGGAGACGACCGGGAGCGGCGGTCCGTGCACGAGCGGCTGCCCAAGCGGCTGCACGACCTGGTGGTCGAGGCGCCGCACGGCACCGGCAGCCGGCTCCTGGACGAGGATGTGGAGCGGGCCCGGGCCGAGCACGTGGGGCGGCAGGCGGAGGCGGAGCTGGAACGCTTCCGCGCCGCCCGCACCCCGGACGACGAGGGCCGGACCGGGGCCGTCGAGGGCGTGCCCGCGTTGGTCGAGGCGGCCCGGGAGCACCGTATCGACGAGCTGCTGATCAGGGTGGACGGCCCGGACGCGCACCGCGAGGTGTGGATCGGGGAGGATCCCGATCAGCTCGCGGTGCGCCGGACGGACCTGAAGATCCTCGGCGAGCAGCACGCATGGCCCGCCCGGGCCGACGACGCGCTGATCCGTTCCGCGGTGGCCACGGACGCGCCCGCGCTGTCGGTGTCGGAGCGGGAGGTCCCCCTGGGCGGCCTTGGGGCGCTGCTGCGCTGGAAGTGAACCGGAGCGGGCCCGGGTCCTAACGGGCCCGCTCCACCCTGCGTTCGTCCCACACCGGGTCCGGGGTCTCCCGGACCCGGCCGTCGCTGCCGAAGACCAGGAAGCGGTCGAAGGAGCGGGCGAACCAGCGGTCGTGGGTGACCGCGAGGACCGTCCCGTCGAAGGCCTCCAGGCCCTCCTGGAGCGCCTCGGCGGACTCCAGGTCCAGGTTGTCGGTCGGCTCGTCCAGCAGCAGCGCCGTCACGCCCTGGAGTTCCAGCAGGAGGATCTGGAACCGGGCCTGCTGGCCGCCGGAGAGTCGCTCGAACGTCTGCTCCGCCTGGTGGGTGAGTTCGTAGCGGCGCAGCCGGGACATGGCGGCTCCGCGGTCCTGTGCATGCTCCTTCCACAGGATGTCGAGGAGCGTGCGGCCCTCCAGCTCCGGATGCGCGTGCGTCTGCGCGAAGTGCCCGGGCACGACCCGCGCGCCCAGCTTCCACTCCCCCGTGTGCGCCACGTCGTCGCCGGCGAGCAGCCGCAGGAAGTGCGACTTGCCGGAGCCGTTGGAGCCGAGGACGGCGACGCGCTCGCCGTAGAAGACCTCCAGGTCGAAGGGCTTCATCAGGCCGGTGAGTTCCAGGTTCGCGCAGGTGACCGCCCGGACGCCGGTGCGGCCGCCCTTGATCCGCATCCTGATGTCCTGCTCGCGCGGCGGTTCCGGGGGCGGTCCGGCCTCCTCGAACTTGCGCAGGCGCGTTTGCGCGGCCGCGTAGCGGGAGGCCATCTCATGGCTGACCGCCGCGGCCTGACGCAGGTTCAGCACGAGCTTCTTCAGCTGGGCGTGCTTCTCGTCCCACCGCCTGCGCAGCTCCTCGAAGCGGGCGAAGCGCTCGCGCCGGGCGTCGTGGAAGGTGGCGAAACCGCCGCCGTGCACCCAGGCGTCGGCACCGGCGGGGCCGGGCTCCAGGGAGATGATGCGCTGGGCGGCGCGGGCGAGGAGTTCGCGGTCGTGGGAGACGAAGAGAACCGTCTTGCGGGTTTCCTTCAGCCGTTCCTCCAGCCACCGCTTGCCGGGGACGTCGAGGTAGTTGTCGGGCTCGTCGAGGAGGAGTACCTCGTCGGTGCCGCGCAGCAGCGCCTCGAGGACGAGCCGCTTCTGCTCGCCGCCGGACAGGGTGCGGACCTCCCGGAACTGCGCCTTGTCGTAGGGCACCCCCAGCGCGGCCGTCGTGCACATGTCCCACAGCGTCTCCGCCTCGTAGCCGCGGGCCTCGGCCCAGTCGGCGAGGGCCTGCGCGTACTTCAGCTGGGCGGCCTCGTCGTCGACGGTCATGATGGCGTGCTCGGCGGCGTCCACGGCGCGGGCCGCCTCGCGGATGCGGGGCGTCGCCACGGACACCAGCAGGTCCCGCACGGTCGTCTCGTCGCGTACGGATCCGACGAACTGCCGCATGACCCCGAGCCCGCCGCCGACGACCACGGACCCGCCGTGCGGTTTGAGCTCACCGGCGAGCATCCGCAGCAGGGTGGTCTTCCCGGCGCCGTTGGGCCCCACGAGGGCTACGACGGCCCCATCGCCCACCCGGAACGAGACATCACCGAGCAGCGCCCTTCCGTCAGGCAGGTAGTACTCCAGATGCGCGGCTTCGAGGTGACCCATGGGGCCGATTCTGTGGGGGCGCGGGTGCCCGGGGCAAACCGGTTTCGGGCCGATGGCCACCCCGCCTCGAACCCGTCCTCCCCCCTCGGCGAAGAGATCCTCGTGCATGAGGTGGTCCTGGCGCAGGTCGCACATCCCTGACGTACTGTCAGTCCACATCTCAGGATGGCGGTCTCACTATGCGGCATTCCCGCGTACGGTGATCTCACGCCGACCCGACCGGAAGGGGTGGGATCCGCCATGCCGGAACCCAGGGAAACCGCCGTCTACACGCACGGGCACCACGAGTCCGTGCTGCGCTCGCACACCTGGCGGACGGCCGCCAACTCGGCCGCGTACCTGCTGCCCTCGCTCACGCCCGACATGAAGATCCTGGACGTCGGCTGCGGACCGGGCACGATCACCGCCGATCTGGCCGAGCTCGTGCCCGACGGACAGGTCACCGGGGTCGACCGGGCGCCGGAGATCCTGGAGCAGGCGCGTGCCACGGCGGTCGGGCGGGGGCTGGCCAACATCGACTTCACGGTCGCCGACGTGCACGCCCTGGACTACCCGGACGACACGTTCTGCGTGGTCCACGCCCACCAGGTGCTCCAGCACGTGGGCGATCCGGTGCGAGCGCTGCGCGAGATGCGGCGGGTCGTCAGGCCGGGCGGCCTGGTCGCCGTGCGGGACGCGGACTACGCGGCGATGACCTGGTATCCGGCGTCCGAGGGGCTCGACATCTGGCTGGACCTCTACCGTCGGGTCGCCCGCGCCAACGGCGGCGAACCGGACGCCGGGCGCCGGCTGAAGGCCTGGGCCCTGCGGGCCGGGCTCAGGGACATCACGGCGAGCTCCGGCACCTGGACCTTCGCGACGCCGCAGGAGCGGGCGTGGTGGAGCGGGCTGTGGGCCGACCGCACCCTGGCGTCGGCGTACGCGGACCGGGCCGTCGAGGGCGGACACACCGACGAGGCGGGGCTGAGGGCCGCGGCCGAGGCCTGGCGGGAGTGGGGCGCCCGAGAGGACGGCTGGTTCAGCGTCCTGCACGGAGAAATTATCTGCCGCAAGGAAGCCTGAATCGGGATTTTCGGGACACTCTGAAAGCAGGAGGTTCTCATTATGGTTCCCATCCTGCTGGTGCTGCTTCTGGTTTTGATTCTTTTCGGCGCCGGATTCGCAGTGGAAATTCTCTGGTGGATCGCACTCGCGGTTCTGGTCCTGTGGCTGCTGGGATTCTTCGTCCGCGGCACGTCGGCATCCGGCGGCAGGGGCCGTTGGTACAGGTGGTGAACGCGCACGCGCTTCCCCGGCCCTGACTCGCTCAGGGCCGGGGAAGCGCGTGCGCGTCATTCCCGCGGAAGCAGCGGTCCGAGCGGCCCGAGGTCCAGGTTGAGGTCCTCGGGCCGCAGTCCGTAGCGGTCGCGCAGCTCGGTCATCCGCTCGTCGAGCAGCATGAGCGTGAGCCCGATCCGCTCCTCCTGCTCCTCGCTCAGATCCCCCACGTCGAACCGCCGCACCGCCTGGCGCTCCATGAGCTGACGCAGCAGCTCCACCACCGTCAGCACGAGTTTGACCAGGTCGCGCTCGACGGTGTCGGGCTCCAGATCCATCCGGTTGGAGCGCGGCCGGGGGTGGTCGGGCGGGGTCACAGCAACTCCTCGAACGGTGAGGGCACCTGGGCGTTCACCGAGCTGATGAGCGCGTTGAGGTCGATACGGACGAGGTCGACGTCGGCGATGCGCAGTGTGATGTCCCCCGTGATCACGACTCCGCCGGCCAGCAGCCGGTCGAGCAGGTCCACGAGGGCGACCTCACGGCGTTCCACTACGGTCACGTCTTCGCTCCGTCGTTCATGTGGTCTCCCCGGCGAACGAGTAGGCAGCCCAGGGGCCGGTGAGTTCGATGCGCATTCCGGGCACCTCGCCCTTCGTGCGGTCCACCAGTTCCACGAACTCCTCGGAATGCGAACGCGGAACGAGATAGGCGGCGTTCAGCACGTTCCGCCCGGTCGCCTTGGACAGCGCGGGGTTCTGCGGGGGGTGCAGCCGGGAATCCTCCGCGAACGCGGAGAGTTCTTCGTGCAGCCGCGTCGCGAAGGCCTCCGCCTTCTGCCACATCTCCTCGTGGGACCGGGTCTGCATACGCCGCTGGCGCAGATAGTCCCGGCCCGAGGTGGCCTTCTGCGGAGGCCGGGCGCTCTCCTGCGCTTCGGACTCCGCGTACACCTTCACGCCCCACTCGACCCGGCCCTCCAGCCGGTCGAGGGTGCGCAGGAAGTCCTCCTCACGCGCCTCCATCATCATGCGGACGCCGCTGTCGTCGTGGAAGACGGTGCCGAGTCGCAGCGGCAGCGGGGTCGTGACCGTGGTGAGCGCGTCGATGACGCCCTGGTGGGCACGGGCGGTCTCGGTGAGCCAGTCCAGGTCCTCCAGATGGCGCCGGAGCGGCTCCTCGGCGAAATCCCGCTCCGGCACGTGACTCACCACGGCCACCAGGCCGCGGTGAGTCAGCGCCCTGGGCGGGTCGCCGGCCACGCCCGTCAACTGGGCCTGGAGCGGTGTGCCGAAGGGGCGGCAGACGGCGTAGACGTACCGCAGTCCGGTCACGGTGCCTCCCTCTTCTCCGCGCGGCCGAGCTCCAGTTCCTCCAGCCGGGCCAGCCTCTCGCGCAGCTCGGCGTTCTCGCGGGTCAGTTCGTCGCGGCGGGCCCGTGAGCTCAGGGCCGGGTCGGTCTCCCACCAGTCGATGCCCATCTCCTTCGCCTTGTCGACCGAGGCGACGATCAACCGCAGTTTGATCGTGAGGAGTTCGATGTCGAGCAGGTTGATCCGGATGTCGCCCGCGATGACGATGCCCTTGTCCAGCACCCTCTCAAGAATGTCGGCGAGGTTGGCACCGCCTCCCTGGCCGTAGGGCTCGGGCATCCTGCTGGGCGTCGTCATCGCCGGGTCCCTGCCTCGACTTCCTCGTCCTCGTCCTCGTACTCCTCGTCCTCGTACTCGCCCGCGGGCTCTTCCTCCTCCTCGGGCTGCTCCTCGCCTTCGGGCTGCTCCTCGCCTTCGGCTTCCTCGTCGTACTCGGCCTCGGAGGCGTCCTCTTGCTCGCCCTCGGGCTCCGCTTCGTCCTCTTCTTCCGGCTCGTCCTCGTCGTACTCGTCCTCGGCCTCTTCGCCCTCGGGGCGCTCGTCCTCGGACTCCTCCTCGGACTCCTCCTCGGCGAGCGCGTCCTCGTGGCTGCGGACGACCTCGCCGTCTCTGATCTCACCGCGCCAGCCGTCCTCCGTCTCGCCCTTGATCGTGATGAAACGGACGAAGTTCTTGAGGTCGAGCCGGGCACGGCGGCCCTGGGCGCGCCAGATGTTGCCGGTCTTCTCGAAGAGGCCGGAGGGGTAGTACTCGATGACGAGCAGGACGCGGGTGAGGTTGTCGGTGAGCCGGTGGAAGGAGACGACGCCCTTCGTGGTGCCCTTGGCGCCCTCGGAGGTCCACGCGATCCGGTCGTCGGGGACCTGCTCGGTCGTCTTCGCCTTCCAGCTGCGGTTGGACCACCAGATCTTCGCCTGCCAGTCGGAGTGGGTGTCGTCGTCGCGGCTCGCGCTCTTGACGCCCTTCGCGAAGGTGCTGAAGTCCTGGTACTTGGTCCACTGGTCGTACGCGGTGCGCAGCGGCACTCCGACGTCGATGTGCTCGATGATGACGGTGGGCTTGTTGCCGGAACGGCCCTTGCCCTTCCCCTTGCCGCCCAGGCCCTTGAAGGCGCCTGTGACCTTGTCCTTGAGGCGAGAGCCGCCGACTTCCACCGCGGAGCGCAGGGGGCCCTTGCCCTCCGCGATCTTGCGGCCTCCGTCGAGGGCAAGCTTGGAGAAACCGGGGCTGTTGCCCTCGGCGATGTCGTTCAGTTTGCCGGTGGTCTCGCCGAGCTTGCGGCCGACGCCGGTCAGCATGCGTGTGGCCTGGGCGGCGAGGTACTCCTGCAGTTCGGCCTTCAGCCGGTCCGCGGCCTCGCTGTGGGCCAGGTCGGTGAGCGGGTTCTTCGCCGCTCCGTCGGCGGCGGACTTCGCCGAGCCGAGAGTGTCGCTCATCCCTCACCGCCTCCCTTCGGCAGTCGGGAGCGTGCGCTGCCGCCTCTGCTCCCGGAGGTCGCCTTCTTGGCGGCCGTGCTCTTCGCCGCCGTCTTGCGGCCGGCCGCGGTCTTCTTCGCGGGGGCCTTCTTGGCGGTCTTCTTGGCGGGAGCCTTCTTGGCCGGCGCCTTCTTGGCGGCCCTCTTGGCCTTCGGCTCCTCCTCTTCCTCGTGCTCCTCCTCTTCCTCAAGGCCGGAGTCCTCGGGCTCGTCCGCCTCGGGCTCCTCGTCCTCGCGGGCTTCGGAGTCCTCGGGCTCCTCGTCCTCGTACTCGGCGTCCTCGGCGTCGTCGTCCCTGCCGCCGGGCGCCACGCCCGACAGTTGGTCGCGCACCTGTGCGGTACGGCCGTGCAGCCGGTCGGCGAGGGCGTCGAGCTGCCGCTCGACCATGGCGCCGGAGGCGGCCTTGCCGACACCGCGCAGGTCCTGGCGCAGCTGGTCGCCGATCTCCTTGAACTGCGGGTTGTCCCGCAGTTGCTGCTGGAGCAGATCCGCGACCATGCGCGGGCTCAGGTTCAGCTTCTTCCCGGCGACCAGCCCACCGACGGCCATCGCCATCTTCAGTTTCTTGGTCCGTCCCAGGAGGTATCCGGCCCCTATGGCGAGACCCAGTCCCGTTCGGTTCATGATGTTGTCCCGTTGCCTGTTCCCGCGCTGCCGCGCGAAGCGATCTCCAACCGGTCGAGGAGATCGTCCTCGAGACGGTCGAACTCCTCCTCCGTGATCTCTCCGGCCTCCATCTGCTCCTCAAGGCGGGCCAGTTCGGCCCGGATCGTGGCGGGGTCGTAGTAGATCCGCTCGGCCTCCTGGACTACCTGCTTGATGGCCCAGGCGCTGCCGCGTACCGGTGCGAACGGCAGCAGCAGCACCTCAGAGATCAGGCCCACGTCGTCACCCCGCTCCGGTGTCCGTTCCGCTCGCCACGGTGCCCGCGGGCTCGGCCGGGCCGGGCTCGACGAAGCTGTACGGCGGCAGCGGGCCGTTGACCCGCACCTCCAGGTGCGGCATGTCCTTGCGGACCTGCTCGACCGCCTCCAGGAAGGACTCGGCCGAATCCCTCTCCACCAGGAACGACACATTGGCCAGCCAGCCGGTGGACTCCGGGCCCACGCTCATGTCGTCGGCGGCCCCTTCCAGGGCGCGCCGCACCGCGGCGCCGTCATCGGCCTCCTTGGCCTTGACCGCGGCGGCGACCATCTCGCCGAGCCGGATCTTGTCGTCGTAACTGCCGCCCCCCGCCTGCCGGTTGGCCTCCGCGAGCCCGCGGATGTCGGGGCTCTCGGCCATCACCTGGTGCAGGACGGCCTCTTCGACGTGGTTGGCCTTGACGTTGTACTCGACCCGGTTGTCCAGCGCCCGCAGCCGCTCCCTGTAGTGCTCGGCGCGCTCGGCGAGCACCGCGGTGATGGAGTTGTCGTCCGGGGCGACACTGCCGAACCGCATGGGCAGCACGCACCCGGCCGCACCGGCCTCGCTGAGCACGTTCTGGTGGGCGAGCAGTTCCTTCCGCTTGGGCCGCAGCCCGTCGGGCGCCTCGCTGACGATCGCCGCGAGGTCACCTTCGCGCAGGATGCGCACCGGGCGCGGCGGGTCGCCGACGCCACTCATGCCCTCGGGAAGCCCGGGGTGCGAACCGGCGGCGATGCCGTAGACGTACGTGCTCACTCCTGCTCCTCCTTACGGCGGGACGACGTGCTCTTACGGGCTCGCGGACGCGACTCGGTCTCCCGCTCGGAGTCTTCGCCCCGCCCCTGCTTGAAGGCGTCGGAGATGGTCTCGGCGGCACCGGACAGCGCCCCCTTCGACTTGCCGCGGGCGCCGGACTCGGTCATCTCGCCGACCAGATCGGGCAGGCCCGGGTCCTTGCGCGGCCCGGCCTCCAGGTCGAGCCGGTTGCACGCCTCGGCGAAGCGGAGATAGGTGTCGACGCTGGCGACGACGACGCGGACGTCGATCTTGAGGATCTCGATGCCGACCAGGGAGACACGCACGAATGCGTCGATGACGAGCCCCCTGTCCAGGACGAGCTCAAGCACGTCATAGAGACCGCTGCTGCCGCCTCCGCCGCCGGACTGCTGTGCCGGTACGACTGTCATGCGGGGTGTTCCTCCTCGTGTGTGTGGGTGCGGGTCCGGTCAGGGGGCCTAGCCCCCCCTGCGCGTGTCGGACCGACCGCGTTCATAGCGGCGCACGCGCCGGTAACCGGTGAGCTGCCCGTCGGGATCGAGTTCCACCTGGTAGCTCGCCATCAGGCTCATCGTGTCGGGTACGCGCTCGAGTTCGAGGACCTCGACCTCCAGCGCCCAACCCTGTTCCGTCTGCTCGAAGGACGACACGGATTCGGCTTCCATGCCGGTGAGCTCCGCGAGCTGGCCGCGCGCCTGACGCAGCACCTCCATCGGGCTCGGCCGCTTCCGGGCCGTTCGGTCGTCGTTCGTTTCGCTCGAATTCTGGGAGTCCTGCGAGTCCTGTGATTCCTGTGACTTCTGTGAACCCTGCGACTCTTGCGTGTTGTTTGTGTTCGACATGGCCACCTCCCCCTCCGTGTGGCCGCAACCTTGTTCGCCAAACCTCTCCGGACGCATGCATCCGCCACCCGCCGGTCCGGGGGACGGGCGGTTCAGCCGCGCAGGGCGTTCAGCCGCCGCCGGGCCGGTCCCAGCGCCCGGCCCCGGTTCAGCAGGCCCGACCAGGGATTGGTGCGTGCCTGCTCGACGGCGTCGGCGATGGTCCAGCGGCGGGCGTGCAGCTCCGGATCGTCGAGCCGGCCCCACGTGATGGGTGTGGCCACCGGCGCGCCCGGGCGGGGTCGGACCGTGTAGGGCGCGACGGCGGTCTGGGCGTAGGCGTTGCGCTGGATGTCGAGGTAGAGCCGCTCGCCGCGGTCCTTCTTGCGGGCGGCGGTGGTGAGCCGGTCGGGGTGCGCGGCGGCGAGCAGGTCGGCGACGTCCCGGGCGAAGCCGCGCGCCTCGTCGAAGTCGTGCCGTCCGTTCAGGGGCACGATCACGTGCAGCCCGCGCGAGCCCGTGGTCATCAGCGCCGAGGGCAGCTCCAGCTCGTCGAGCAGCTCCCCGAGCAGCCGGGCGGCCTCGCGCACGGCCTCGAAGTCGTCCCTGGGGGTCCCCCCGGGCCCTTCAGGCACTGGGGGAGGATCGAGGTCGAAGACCAGCCGGTCGGGGTGGTCGACGCGGCCGGCCCGGGACAGCCAGCGGTGCAGGGTGATGCTCGCCTGGTCGGCCAGGTAGACGAGGGTGGCCGTGTCGTCACAGACGGTGTGCCGGACGGTGCCGCCCTCCTTGGCCACCTCTGCGCGGGGGATCCACTCCGGGTAGTGCTCCGGGGTGTTCTTCTGCATGAACGTCGGTCCGTCGATGCCGTCCGGATGCCGTTCCAGCATCAGCGGGCGGCCACGCAGATGCGGCAGCATGAAGGGCGCGACGGCACGATGGTAGTCCACCAGGTCGCCCTTGGTGTACTCCTTGGCGTCCCCGCCGCCGGGGAAGAGCACCTTGTCCGGCCGGTGCACCTCCACCGTGCGGCGGCCCGCCCGCACCCTGCGCGTACCGTCGCCGCCGCTCACCGCACGACCGCCTCCTCCACCAGCAGCCGTCCGGCCGCCGCGATGGACTCCGCGTCGATGCCCGAGGCGCGCAGCTGCTCCTCCGGGGACGCCGAGCCCGGCATCGTGCGTACGCCGAGCCGCACCAGGCGCGGTACGGGACGCCCGTCGGTGAAGGCGTCGAGGACCGCGTCCCCGATGCCGCCCTCGGGGTGGTGGTCCTCCACGGTCACCAGGCAGCCGGTCTCCTCGGCGGCCCGGCGCAGGGTGGCCCGGTCGACGGGCTTCACGGAGTACAGGTCGATCACCCGCACCGCGATGCCCTCCTGCTCCAGGGCCTCGGCGGCGGCCAGCGCCTCGTGCACGGTGACGCCCGCCGCGACGAGGGTCAGCCGGTCCTGGCCGGAGGAGCGCAGGACCTTGCTGCCGCCGACCGGGAAGTCCTCGTCGGGGCCGTAGATCACGGGGCTCTCACCGCGCGAGGTGCGCAGGTAGCGGACGCCCTCCAGGCCGGCCATCGCGCCGACCAGGCGTGCGGTCTGGTTGGCGTCGCACGGGTATAGCACGGTCGAGCCGTGCACCGCCCGCATCATCGCCAGGTCCTCCAGACCCATCTGGCTGGGCCCGTCCTCGCCGATGGCGACGCCCGCGTGCGAGCCGACGAGGTTGATGCCGGAGCCGCTGACGGACGCCATCCGGATGAAGTCGTGGGCGCGGGTCAGGAACGCCGCGAACGACGCGGCGTACGGCACCCAGCCGCGGGACGCGAGGCCGACCGCCGAGGCGACGAGCTGCTGCTCGGCGATGTAGCACTCGAAGTAGCGCTCGGGGTGCTCCTTGGCGAAGAACTCGGCACGGGTGGAGTCGCCTACCTCGCCGTCCAGGGCGACGATGTCGCCGCGGCCGGTGCCGAGGGCGGTCAGCGCCGCACCGAAGGCGTTGCGGGTGGCGACCTCCTCGCCCTTGTCCCACCTCGGCAGCTCGAAGTCGCCGGTGTGGACGGAGTGCAGCATGCGGGCGGTGGGCGGCTCCTGCACCCGGACGCGGAGGTCGCGCGGGCCGCCGAGTTCGGTGATCGCCTCCTCGGCCTCCGGCAGCGGCTTGCCGTGCAGGCCCTCGCGGTCCTGGACGCCTTCGACGCCCTTGCCCTTCAGGGTGCGGGCGAGAATCGCGGTGGGCTGGCCCTTCGTGGACGCGGCCTCTCCGTAGGCGCGGTCCACGGCGTCCACGTCGTGGCCGTCGACCTCGATGGTGTGCCAGTCGAAGGCCTGGAAGCGGCGGGCGTAGGCGTCCAGGTCGTGGCCGTGCCGGGTGGGGCCGCGCTGGCCGAGGCGGTTGACGTCGACGATCACGGTGAGGTTGTCCAGGTGCTCGTACCCGGCGTGCTCGGCGGCCTCCCAGACGGACCCCTCGGCCAGCTCGCTGTCGCCGCACAGCACCCAGGTGCGGTAGTCGGTGCGGTCGAGCCGCTTGCCGGCCAGCGCGATGCCGACCCCGACGGGCAGGCCCTGCCCGAGCGAGCCGGTGGCCGTCTCGACCCACGGCAGGCGCTGCGGGGTGGGGTGCCCCTCAAGGCGGCTGCCCAGCTTGCGGAAGGTGAGCAGTTCCTCGTCGTCGATGGCGCCGGCCGCCTTGTAGGCGGAGTAGAGCAGCGGGGAGGCGTGACCCTTGGACAGGACGAAGCGGTCGTTGCCCGGGTGGGCGGGGCGGTCGAAGTCGTAGCGGAAGTGGTGTGCGAACAGGACGGCCACCAGGTCGGCGGCGGACATCGAGGACGTCGGGTGCCCGGATCCCGCCGCGGCGGCGGCGCGGACGCTGTCCACCCGCAGCTGCTGTCCGAGGTCGGTGAGTTCACCGGTGTTCATGAGTCTCCTTTCGCGGAGTCGTCCGGGACGTCGGTTCGTTTGACGGGGCCGGGGGCGGGGTCACCCGCGGGCGGCCGACCTGGCGCGGGTGCCGGGGCGGGCTGATCCCTGGCGGGCTCACCACCGGGCTGGCTCTTGGCGGGCTCACCACCGGGCTGATTCCTGGCAGGCTCACCACCCGGCTGACCCTTGGCGGGCTCACCACCCGGCTGACCCCTGGCAGGCTCACCACCCGGCTGACCCTTGGCGGGCTCACCACCCGGCTCACCCTTGGCAGGCTCACCACCCGGCCGGCTCTCGGCAGGCTCACCACCCGGCTGATTCCTGGCAGGCTCACCACCCGGCTGACCCTTGGCAGGCTCACCACCCGGCTGACCCTTGGCAGGCTCACCACCCGGCTGACCCTTGGCGGGCTCACCACCGGGCTGATTCCTGGCAGGCTCACCACCCGGCTGACCCTTGGCGGGCTCACCACCCGGCTGACCCTTGGCAGGCTCACCACCCGGCTGATTCCGAGCCGGCTCAGCGCGCGGCCGGTCCGCTGCCGGGCGGCCCTTGGGGGTGTCGGGCTCGGACCGGGGTTCCGCGGCCCCGGATCCGGGCCGTACCTGCGTCGCCCCGGATCCGGGCTGCCCCTTCGCGGGCTTCTCCTGGGGAACGGCCCGGCCGGGCCGTTCCCCGCCGGTACCCCCGTCGTCCGTATCGGCCGCGAGCGCCGCCCCCGGCCCGGACCGGGCGTCCGCCTCCTGCCGCTCACCGGGGCCGCCCGGCACGCGGGCCACCTCCGGGGACGACGTGTCCAGCGGCACCGACCAGGACCGTATGAGCCCCAACTGCACGGCCTGGCGCGGCAGTACGGCGTCCAGCAGCCAGTCCGCCGCGACCCGGACCCGGTTCCCGGGCATCGCGGCGAGATGGTAGCCCCGTGTCACCGCACCGGCGGGCACACCGGAGAGGGTCACACCCAGCGGGTTGGCCGCGGCCTTCGCCCCGCCCAGGTCGACGACGAACCCCAGATCGCGGTGGCGGTACGGCTTGTGCTCACCGCCCAGCCCGAGCGACGCGGCGACGTTCTCCGCCGCGACCTTGCCGTGCCGCCAGGCGTGCTGCGCGGTCATCGGCGTGTAGCTCCCCGGGTGCTCCAGATCGGGTACCGCGGCGACGTCACCGCACGCGAACAACTCCGGCCTGCCCGGCACCCTCAGGTGCGGATCGACCAGCAGCCGTCCCTTCTCCACGGGCAGTCCGAGAGACTCCACCAGCGGGTCGGGACGCACGCCCACGCACCACACCAGGGTCCGGGTCGCGACGAACTCGCCGTCCGTCAGCACGACCCCCTCCGATGTGGCCTCCTTGACGGAGGTCCCCATCCGCACGTCCACGCCCCGCTGACGCAGGACCCGGTCGGCGGTGGCGGAAAGCTTCTCGTCCATCTCGGGCAGCACCCGCGGCGCCACGTCCAGCAACATCCAGCGTGGCCGCATGCCCTGCCGCAGAGGGTGCTTGCGCACCTGCGCGTCGGTGAACATCTGGCCGTGCGCGGCGACCTCGGTTCCGGTGTATCCGGCGCCCACGACGACGAAGGTGCACCGCGCGGCACACGTTTCCGGGTCATCGTCCGTAGCCGCGAGCTCCACCTGCCGGGTCACGTGATCGCGCAGGTACAGCGCCTCGGGCAGCCCGCGGAACCCGTGCGCGTGCTCGGCGACACCGGGGATGGGCAGCAGCTTGTTGACGCTGCCCGCGGCGAGCACCAGCCGGTCGTAGGAGAGGGTGCCGCCGTCGCCCTCGGGGCCGGTGTAGTGCAGTGTGCGGTCGTCGAGGTCGATCCGGTCGGCCTCACCGAGTACGAGCCGTACGTTCGGCAGCGAGTCGGAGAGGGAGACGGTGACCCGACGCGGCTCCAGGATGCCGGCGGCGACCTGGGGCAGCAGGGGCAGATACAGGAAGTAGTCGGTCGGGTTCAACAGGGTGATGTGGGCCCGGCCCCGGGTGATCCGGGACAGGGTGCGGGCCGTGCGGTATCCGGCGAAGCCGGCACCGACGATCAGGATGCGGGGTCGACTCACAGTCGCTCGCCTCCGGCGCTGTCGCGTGGCTCGGGCAGCTTTCCGCGTCCCCCTGGCCCGGTCGCCCAAACGTCGGCCGGGACCCGCTCGCCCCGACGCCACCGGTTTCCGGCCCCGCGCCCGGGTACCCGGTGCGGGATACGGACCGCCGATGTCGCGGAGGCACTCCCCATGCCCGAGTACGGTTACTTCCTCTCGTGCGAGCAGTACGGACCGGCCGAGTTGATCGAGCAGGCGCGGATGGCCGAACAGGCCGGATTCCAGTCGCTGTGGATCTCGGACCACTACCACCCGTGGAACGACGAGCAGGGCCAGAGCCCGTTCGTGTGGTCGGTGATCGGCGCGCTGTCGCAGGCGGTGTCCCTGCCGATCGAGACGGCGGTGACCTGCCCGACCGTGCGCATGCACCCGGCGGTGGTGGCGCAGGCCGCGGCGACCAGCGCGGTGATGACGAACAACCGCTTCCGGCTCGGTGTCGGCTCCGGCGAGGCGCTCAACGAGCACATCCTGGGCGATCACTGGCCGCCGGCCCATGTCCGGCTGGAGATGCTGGAGGAGGCCATCCAGGTGATGCGCCGGCTGTTCACCGGCGAGGAGGTCAACCATCACGGCCCGCACTACACGGTGGAGAACGCACGTCTGTACACCGTCCCGGACGAGCCGATCCCGATCGACATCTCCGGCTTCGGCCCGGCGGCGACCCAGCTCGCCTCCCGCGTCGGCGACGGGTACATCACGGTGATGCCCGACGAGACGATGGTGGAGCAGTACCGCAAGGGCGGTGGCGGCGGAAAGCTGGTCAGCGGTGGCACCAAGGTCTGTTACGGCACCGACAAGGACGAGGCCGTGCGGACCGTCCACCGGCTCTGGGCGAACGAGCAGCTGCCGGGCGAGCTCGGCCAGGTGCTGCCCTCCCCCAAGCACTTCGAGCAGGCACAGCAGCTCGTCACCGAGGACATGGTGCGCGAGAACCGGGTGTGCGGCGACGTCGTGGATGAACACGTGGAGGAGCTGAAGCAGTTCGCGGACGCGGGATTCGACCGGGTGTACGTGAACCAGATCGGCCCCGACCTGCGCGGCTTCTTCGACTTCTACCGCACGAAGGTGCTGCCGCAACTCCAGCAGTCCGTCTGACGAGGCGCGTCCTCGCCGAACACTCAGCCCGGCCCCGCCCGTTGGTCATGCCTTCACCTCCGAAATCGGAAGGTGAGAAATCGGGAGGTGAAGGGGTACCGGGTCGCCTAGAGTCGCCGTATGTCTGTTCGCCTGCGTATGCGTGAGGCCCTGCCGGAAGCGATGCGGGCCCGGGACAAGGCCGCCGTGAGCGCCCTGCGCGGCACGCTGTCCGCACTGGACAACGCCGAGGCGGTGCCGGTGGACGCGACCGCGTCCCGCGCCGGCGCTCTGGAGGCCTCGCCGGTCGGCGCGGGCGCCACGGAGGCGGTCCGGCGGGAGCTCAGTGAGCGGGAGACGGTGGCCGTCGTGCGTGCCGAGGCCGCCGAACGGCTGGAAGCGGCAGCGCAGTTGACCGCGCCCGCGCATGCGGCCCGGGCCGAACGGCTCCGGGTTGAGGCGGCCGTACTGCTGCGGTTCCTCGACGGCTCCGAAGACGGCGGCTCGGCCGCCGGCCCAGCGGCCGGCGCGCGAGACGGCGCGGAAAGCGGGTAGCGGACCGGCGGGCAAGCGGCGGACGAGAGCCGCCGGCCTGCGGGCGGCCAGGATGCCCGCTCCCGTGGTGAGGGCCGCGCCCATCCAGCCGCGGTGCCACGAGAGCCACTCCCGCAACCCTGTGGTCGGCGGATTCGTCGTCGAAGCGGCTGTGCGCGCCGAAGTCCCGCCCGTGCGGCCCGTCCGCCGGTCATCAGAGGTTCACCGGCCTTTCGGGGCACCGCCCGTCCGCCGGTGACCAGAAATTCACCGGCCCCTCGGTACCGCCTCCTCCCGCTGAGCGTCGATCTCGCGCCCGCGGGCGAGCAGGGCGACCTCATCGCCGCGGCCGGCGAAGGCCCGGACCGTGGCTCATCCGCCTACGCTGACGGACCGGTCACCACGACCACCCGGCCATGCCGGTGCGACGGTCCCGTCCAGCGCACCCGGCATCACACCTCGCGGTGGGGTACCTCCGGGGCGGCCGCCGGTCGCGGGGGCACGGTGCCCGGGGCGGCCGTCCCGCCGGGCGGGGCCGGTGGCACGGGCGGATACGGCATGCCGCCGACGGCCCCGGCAGCGGTCCGGCGGGCGTCGTCCCCGCCCGTCGCCACCCCGGCCGCGTGCTCCCGGCCCGGCCGGGACGGCCGGGCCATGCCGCGCAGCACACAGGCCAGGGCGCCCAGGATCACGGCGGTGATGAGCGCGGCGGCCCAGTCGGGCAGGCCGAGGGCGAGGGCCAGCCCCACGGCGAGCGCGAGGGCCGCACCCGCGTACAGGGCGAGGGCGCCGGACGCGGCGTACAGCGCTGCCTTGCGGCGCTGCTTGCGCGTCTGCTCGCGCAGTTCCTCCCGCACGCTCTCGCGCGCCACCTGTGCCAGCTCGTCGACCAGGTGCTTGTCCAGATGCTCCAGGTGAGCCAACGGCTTCATGCCCGGCCGGGTACCCTCGCCCCCCTGCGCGTAACTAGGCTCGGTGGCATGGAGATTCTGGGTGCCACACTGCGCGTCTGCGTCGACGACCTCGAGACCGCGATCCCCTTCTACGAGCGGCTGGCGGGCGGCAGAGCCCAGCGCTTCGAACGGGGCGGTGTCCAGGTGGCGGCGATCGGCTGCTTCCTGCTGATGAGCGGTCCCCCGGCCGAACTGGAGGTGCTGCGCAAGGTCACCGCGACGATCGCCGTGACGGATGTCGAGGAAACCCACAAGGTGCTGAGCGACCTGGGGGCCCACATCGTCGCGGGCCCGATCGCCTCGCCCGCGGGCCGCAACCTGATCGCCCTGCATCCGGACGGGTCGGTCTACGAGTACGTGGACCGCCGGGCGTAGGCGCCGCCGGGGCTCAGCGCGGCCCCTGCCGGGGGACCATCTCGGTGGTGATCGCCCAGCGTTGGTGATCGCGCCAGGCCCCGTCGACGAAGAGCATCTTCGGCGAGAAGCCCTCCAGACGGAACCCGCAGCGGCGGGCCAGGGCGATCGACGCGGCGTTGCCCGGCTGGACGTTGATCTCCAGCCGGTGCAGCCGCATCGGGCCGAACGCGTACCGCACGACGAGGTCCAGCCCTTCGCGCATCAGCCCGCGCCCCGCGGCGTGCGCGAAGGCGCCGTAGCCCAGCGCCCCGGACTGGAAACCGCCGTCGACGATGTTGTTGATGTTGATGAACCCGCCGATGGCCCCGTCGCTCTTCTCGCACACCAGGAACCCGGCCTTGCACCGGTCCTCGATCAGCCGGCCGGCGTAGGCGGTGTAGGCCTGCGTGGTGGTGGGCGGGAAGAGCCACGGGCGGTGTAGGTCCTTGCTCTCCCGGGCGCGGGCGGTGAACTCGGCGCCGTCCTCGTAGGTGAAGGGGCGTACGCCCACCCGGGGACCTTCGGCGAGGTGGCGGGATGTGTGGTGCGGCACCCTGCCACAGTAACCGCGCCGCCGGGGTCCGTCAGGGCCCGACGACCGGCAGCCGGAGCGTCCCGGTGTCGCGCGGCCCGCTGACCACGGTGACCGGTTTGGTCCCCCGGTCGCCGAAGTACGCGTCGCCGCTCTCCGCGATCACGAACCGCAGCTGGTGTCCCTTCTCACACCGGTGAACGATGTCGAGGCGGTGGCGACGGCTGCCGTGGCGAGCTGGACGGCGCCGCCGTAGAAGCGGCCGATCACGCCGACGCGCGGGTCGCCGCCCGGTGCGTCACGGGTGACGAAGTCGGCGGTGGTGCCGCCGTCGGCGGCGCGGGTGCCGCCCAGGAAGTCCACCGGCTGCGAGGCGGCGGCACCGTCGATGTCCGGGTCGCCGAGGGAGATGAGGCAGCCGCTGTGGCCGAGGCCGAGCCCGGAGTAGACGAGTGAGACGTAGCCGCGCCGGGCGAAGGCCCTGCCGATGGTGTCCGGCGAACCGTCCGCCTTGCTGCCCCCGAAGCCGTTCGTGCCGAGCACGGCGGGCGCCGGGTGGTCGCGATCCACGCCCGTGGGGCGGTACAGGTCGGCGTCGACGGTGCAGGAACGGTCTCCTGCCCGGACGGTGAAGGTCAGCGGCGTGACCGTGTGGGTGCCCGTCGTGTTCGACTTCGCGTTCGCGGGCGGGGTGAGGGCGAGGGGCACGGCCAGGGCGGCGCCCAGAGCGAGAGCGAGGGGTGCGCGAAATCTGGGCACGCGTCGGGACACACGGACCTCCACGGGAGGGGACACCCGGATACCGGCCAGTAGGTACCGGTTCGGTTGCCATGGTGACGTGTCAGCGGCCGTCAATCACCGAAACGGGGGCTTCTTGACAGGATTTCAGAAGCGATCCGCTCAGCTCAGGGCCGGCTCGTCGAGCGTCAAGGTGGCCGCCCCGGCATCCAGTTCGGCCCGCACCCCGAAGGGCATCGTCAGCGCGCCCGGTCCGTGCCCGAACCCGAACTCCTCCACGACCGGCACACCCAGCCCCCCGAGCCGGTCCGCCAGAACCGCGCGCAGCTCTTCGTACGGGCCGCACCCCTCCCAGGACCCGAGCGCGATCCCGGCGACGCCGTCGAGCCAGCCGCTGCGCTGGAGTTGGGTCAGGTACCGGTCCAGGCGGTAGGGGCTCTCGCCGACGTCCTCCATCAGCAGCAGCCCGCCCCGCGCCCCGGCAGGGGCGTGCGGGGTGCCGAGGTCGCTCGCGAGCAGGCTCAGGCAGCCGCCCAGGGTCACGCCCCGCGCCCGGCCCGGGACCAGAGCGGTGCCGCCCGGGGGTGTGGCCGTGACGGTCCGCACCGACTCGGGCGCGAAGAGGGTGGCCCGCAGATGTTCCTGGGCCCGGGAGTTCTTGAGGAAGTCCACGCCGGCGGCCGCGGGTCCGTACAGGGTGACCAGGCCCAGGCGGGTGGCGAAGGCCTGGTGCAGGACGGTGATGTCGCTGAACCCGGCGAGCACCTTCGGGCCGGCCGACCGCATCGCCGCCCAGTCGAGCAGGTCGACCATGCGCTGCGCCCCGTATCCGCCCCGGGCGCACAGCACGGCCGCGACGGACGGATCGCACCAGGCGTTCTGCAGGTCGGCGGCCCGCCGCGCGTCCGTACCGGCGAGGTAGCCCAACTGCCTGTGGCGGCCCAGCACCTGGGGTGTCACCACCGGATCGAGGTCCCAGCCGCGCAGGATGTCGAGCCCGGCCTGCAGCCGCTCCTCGGGCACGGGCCCGCTCGGCGCGACCACGGCGACCCGGGCACCGGGGGCGAGCCGGGGCGGTCGTACCAACGGGTTCACTCGGCGAGCTCCAGGGTCGGGATGCCGGGCGGATCCAGGCGGAACACCTGGGCGTACAAGGACAGTTCGGCCTCGAGGGCGCGCACCATGGTCTCGGCCTTCCGGAACCCGTGCCCCTCTCCCTCGAAGGCGAGATACGCGTGCGGCACCTTCCGGCCCGCCAGCCGGGCCAGGAAGCGCTCGCACTGGGCGGGCGGGCAGATCACGTCGTCCAGGCCCTGGAGCAGCAGGAACGGCACGGTGAGCCGGTCGGCGTGAGCGGCGGGCGAGCGCTGCGCGTACCGGGCGGGCACGTCGGCGAGCGGCCCGATCAGGCTCTCCAGGTACCGCGACTCGAAGTCGTGGGTCTCCCCCGTGCCCCAGCCGGCGAGGTCCAGGATGGGGTACTTGATCGTGCCGCAGGCGTAGACGTCGGTGGTGGTGAGCGAGGCGGCCGCGGTCCAGCCGCCCGCGCTGCCGCCCCGGACGGCGAGCCGGGCGCGGTCGGCGGTGCCCTCGTCGGCGAGGGCGAGGGCGACGGCGGCGCAGTCCTCGACGTCGACCACGCCCCACTGCTCGCGCAGCCGCTCGCGGTACGGGCGGCCGTATCCGGTGGAGCCGCCGTAGTCGACCTCGGCGACTCCGATGCCGCGCGAGGTGAAGTAGGCGATCTCCAGGTCGAGCACGAGCGGCGCGCGGCCGGTGGGCCCGCCGTGCGCCCAGATGACGTAGGGCGGCAGTTCGTCGCCGGGCGCGACGCAGCCGGGGTGGTGCGGCGGGTAGATGTGGGCGTGGATGTCGCGTCCGTCGGGGCCGGTGAAGGTGCGGATCTGCGGCTCGGGGTAGTACGCGGGATCCACGGCGTCGTCGTGCTCGGCGCCGACGACCCGGGCCCGGCCCGTGCGGGCGTCCAGTTCGACGACCTCGTAGGCGCTGCGCGGGCTGGCGGCGACGGCGACGACCTGTTCACCGTGTGCGGCCAGGGTGGGGGCGAACTCGGTCCAGGGCCCGGCAGCGTCGACGACCTCGCTCGTCTCGGGGTCCAGGATGCCGAGGGCGGTGGTGCCCCGGCCGTGCACGACGGCGATCAGACCGCTCTCCAGCGGCGTGAACCATCTCGACCCGAGCTTCCACAGCGCCCCGCCGAACTCCTCCTCGCGCGGGCACAGCGGCTCGCCGTCCAGGTAGAGGTTCCACCAGCCGGTGCGGTCGCTCGCGTGCAGCAGGCGGCCGTCATGGGTCCAGTCGGCCTGGGCGATCGACTCGCCGGGGCCGCCGGCCACGGCCCGGGCGTCGCGCAGGGTGCCGTCGGGGGCGACGTCGGCGAGGAGCAGTTCGGTGCCGTCCCAGGGCATGCGGGGATGGTCCCAGGCGAGCCAGGCGGCCCGCCGTCCGTCGGGCGAGAGCTTCGGCCCGGTGACGAACCGGTGCCGGGCGTCGGTGAGTTCGCGTACGGCGCCCCGGTCACGGGCCGCGGAGCCGTCCAGCGGGACGGCGGCCAGGACGCGGCGCACGTCGGTGGGCCCCTCGCCGGTGAACTCCTCCAGCACACACCACACTTCCCCCCGTTCGGGCAGCGGCAGCGGCTCGGCCCAGCGCAGGCCGCCGCCCACCGGGGAGACGGGTGTCAGCGGTCGCGGCTCGCCTCCCGGCTCCCAGCGGTACAGCCGCTGGTCGGCGAAGTTCACGAACAGCACCAGGGGCCCGGCGTCACCCGCGAGGGCGGCCCAGGGGTGCCCGCCGTACTCGATGACCCGGCTGCGCACGTTCCACGGCGCGGGCAGCAGCGACTCCTCCCGGCCGTCGGTGTGCCGCCGCACCAGGGTGCGCCGGCCGCCCTCGGCGGGGCGCGGCTCGGTCCACCACACCTCCTCGCCGACGAAGCCCACGTACTCCGGGTGCCCGTCGTGGGCGGCGGCCAGGGCCGCGTCGATGGGTGAGAGCCACGCCCCGTAGGCCAGCGTCCGCACCGTCTCCCCCACTCTCCTAGGCCGTCCGCAGGAACCGGTCGAGTACGCGGACACCGAAGTGCAGCGCCTCGACCGGTACCCGCTCGTCGACCCCGTGGAACATGGCCGCGTAGTCGTAGCCGTCCGGCAGTTTCAGCGGGGTGAAGCCGTAGCCGGTGATGCCGAGGCGGGAGAACTGCTTGGCGTCGGTGCCGCCGGGCATGCAGAACGGCACCACGTGCCCCTCGGGCGCGAACTCCTCGACGGCGGCGCGCATACCGGCGAAGGTCGCGCAGTCCACCGGCGACTCCAGGGCGACCTCCCGGTGGTGGAACTCCCAGTCCACGTCCGGCCCCGTGAGCCGGTCGAGGGTGTTGCGGAACTCCTCCTCGCCGCCGGGCAGGTACCGGCCGTCCACGTGGGCCACGGCCTCGCCGGGAACGACGTTGATCTTGTAACCGGCGTCCAGCATGGTCGGGTTGGCGCTGTTGCGGAGGGTCGACTCGACGAGTTTCGCGGCCGGGCCGAGTTTCTCCAGCAACGCGTCCACATCGGTGAGGTCGGTCCCGATGCCGTAGAGCGCGGCGAGTTCGGTGAGCGCGGCGCGCACGGTCGGGATGAGCCGGAGCGGCCACTCGTGCGCGCCGATCCGCGCGATCGCGCCCGCGAGGCGGGTCACGGCGTTGTCCCGGTTCACCTTGGATCCGTGCCCGGCGCGTCCGCGGGCGGTGAGCTTGAGCCAGGCGGTGCCGCGTTCCCCGGCCGCGACGGGGTAGATCTGCCGCCCGCCGCCGTCGTGGAAGGTGAAGGCGCCCGATTCGCTGATGCCTTCGGTGCAGCCCTCGAACAAGCCGGGGTGCCGGTCGGCGAGGAACCCGGCGCCGTCCGCGGCGCTGGCCTCCTCGTCGGCGGTGAACGCGATGACGATGTCCCGGCGGGGCCGGACGCCCTGCCGTGCCCAGCCGCGCACGACGGCCAGGATCATCGCGTCCATGTTCTTCATGTCGACGGCGCCGCGCCCCCAGACGACCCCGTCGCGGATCTCCCCGGAGAACGGGTGCACGCTCCAGTCGGCGGCCTGCGCGGGCACGACGTCCAGGTGGCCGTGGACGAGCAGCGCCTCGGCCGACGGGTCGGTGCCCTCGATCCTGGCGACCACGTTGGTCCGCCCCTTGGTGCGCTCCAGCAGGTCCGGGTCGATGCCGGCCTCGGCGAGCCGTGCGGCGGCGTACTCGGCGGCGGGCCGCTCCCGGCAGTCCCCGCCGCCCCGGTTGGTGGTGTCGATCCGGATGAGGTCGGACGTGAACGTCACGACCTCGTCCAGCGCGGGCCCGTCGACCTGCTCAGCCATACTGCTCCTCCACCGCGGCCGAGACGATCGTGGTGACCGCCTTGAAGGCGCGGATGCCCTCGTACATGCTCTCGCTCGTGTACGTCACCTTCCGCTCCGCGATCCGGTCCACCCCGGGGACGACGGTGGCGGCCATCGCCAGGTGCTCCGCGTCGAACTCCACGGCCACGGTGAACGGGCCGCCGCGCACGGGCTCGTGCAGCACCGCCAGCGCGGCCGCCTCCTTGGCCGCGGCCCGGATGTCGGCCGCCGTGCGGGCGGGAGTGCGGCACACCGCCGCGTAGCGCGACACGTGGTCCTTCACCGCGACCTTCAGTGCCTCGGGCGCGTACCCCAGCGCGTCCTCACAGGCGACGTCGTCCCCGGTGACCAGCACGACCGGAACTCCGTACTCGGCGACGACCCGGGCATTGAGCAGCCCCTCGCTCGCCCGTACGCCGTTCAGCCAGACGCCCGTGATGGAGTTGGCGAGGTAGGTGTGCGCGAGGACGCCCTCCATGCCGGCGCCCGCGTGGTAGCCGACGAACGCGATGCCGTCGACGTCGCCGTGCTGCACGCCCTCCACCATGGACAGCGCCTTGTGCCGGCCGGTGAGCATCTGGGCGCGGTCGTCGAGCCGCTCCAGCAGCAGGTTGCGCATCGTGGAGTGCGCCTCGTTGATGATCACCTCGTCGGCGCCGCCGTCGTAGAAGCCCCGTACGGCGGCGTCGACGTCGGAGGTGAACAGCGAGCGGCAGCGCTCCCACTGCGACGCGCCCGGCATCACGTCGTCGGGCCAGGTGACGCCGGTGGCGCCCTCCATGTCGGCGCTGATGAGGATTCTCATGACGAGCCGTCCAGGGCGGAGATCTTCATGGTTCGTCACGTTACGCGCTGTGGGCGGAACCGGCTACGAGGTGGTCACCAGCGGATCGGCAGATCGGCGAGGAGGGCGGTGAGCCGGTCGGCGAGAAGGCGGTGGTCGCGGGCCGAGTAGTGCCAGTGGCAGCCGGCGTGGTCGAGGCCGGTGGTGTCGAGGGACCAGAAGCGGACCCGTCGGTCGCCCGCGCCGGTGCGTTCCCGGACGACGTGCTCGACATGACCGGCGAACGGACCCGTGCCCACGGCCAGGATGGTGGTCGCGGCCCCGTAGCGCTTCCGCAGCTCTTCGAGGAAGCCGAGGTAGGCGCTGCGGTAGGCGGCCGCGAGGCTCTCGTCCGTCCACGGCTCGCCCGGGTTGACGGGGGTGGAGAAGTCGTTGGTGCCGAGGTGGACCACGACCAGCTGCGGCCGCCAGGTGCCCGGGTTCTGCCAGACGTCGCCGGGCACGTTCAGCAGCGCGCGGTCGTAGAAGGTGCGGTAGTTCACCTCCGGCGAGCTGCCGTTGTAGTTGCGCACCATGCCCTGGCCCGAATAGGCGTTGACCTGGTAGTCGGCGCGCAGCCGCCGGGCGGTGAGGGCGCCGTAGCTCACGTCGGTGTTGGTGGTGCGCTTGAGCTGCTCGCCGTCGCAGTCGCGGGAGGTGGAGAGGTTGCCGTAGCCGGCCGTGAGGGAGTCGCCGATGAACTCGATTTTGCGGCTCCGCGCGGCCGGCCGGGCCAGGACGGCACCGCCGGGTGCGGCGACGAAGCCGCCGAAGGAGCTGGTGCTCCACGGGGTGTCGTTGCGCTTGACGAGCCGGACGCTGTGCACGCCGTCGCGCAGGCCCCTGACCCAGTGCGTGGTCCTGCCCGGCGCGGTGAGGGTCGCGACGGTGGCGCCGTCGACCTGGACGTCGTAGTCGGCGGCCGGATCGTCGAGCACGACGCCCACGCCGGTGCCGCGGACCCGGCCCTCGAAGTAGACACCGGGCCAGCTGTACTGGAGCACGTCCCCGGCGACCTTGACCCGTCCGGCGGTGTGCACGCTGTCCCGTACTCCGCGAGGCTCCGGCGCGGCGGCGGTCGTGACGGCGCCTGTGCCGATCAGCACCGTCGACACCGCTGACGCGGCGAGCATCCGTAACCAGGGCATCGGCATGACGGTCCTCCGCGGGGGCGAGGGGATTGCGGGAACGGGGCAGCATGACGGTACATCGACAAATCGATCGCCCACCAGACCCCGTCCGGCTCAGCGCCGGAGCCGCTCGAAGCGGAACGGCACCAGTGCCTCGGGCCGGCGTCCGGTGACGACGTACTCGACGAGCCGGTGGCCGGTGACCGGTCCCAGGGTGACACCGAGCATGCCGTGGCCCGTGGCCGCGTAGGCGTTGTCGTTCCCCGGGACGCGGTCGATCACCGGGAGCCCGTCGGGCAGGAACGGCCGGCCTCCCACCCAGGGATCCCGGATCAGGCTGACCAGGTCGTCCGGGTCGTCGAACCAGCGGCCCACATAGTGCCTGCTCGCGAGGGCGACGGCGACGATGCGGCGCCAGTCGAGGCGGTTGTTGTTGCCGCTGAGCTCCATCGTGCCGCCGATCCGGGCGGTGCCCCCGATCGGTGAGGCGACGGCCCTGCGCTCACCGAAGTACAGCGTGTGCCGGGGCGCCGGATCCAGGTCGACGGAGAAGCTGTAGCCCTTGCCGGCCTGGAGGGGCAGGCGGTGCCCCAGGTACCCGAGGAGGGCCGGGGAGCGCATGCCCGCGGCGACCACGACCGCCGAGCAGGGCATGTCGCCGTCGGCGGTGCGCAGGGCGGTGCCCCTGCCTGTCTGGCCGACCTGCTGGGCGGCGGCGCCGACCGCTGACCGCCCGCCTCAGGCCGTACGCCCCGCCACCAGCCAGGTGGACGGCAGCTCGATGCGCGTGCCGTCCGGGCGGTACTCGGTGCTCTTCAGCGGCAGCCGACCGCTCGCCAGGACGGTGAGACCGGCCGAGCGCAGATACTCCGGCACGGCCTCGTCCGAGACCTCCCCGGGGGTGAGGCCGTGCCGGAAGACCGGCGCGAGCTTGGGTGGTGGGCCGTCCGGGCCGCCCGCCAGGCCCCTCAGCACCTGCTTGGCGGCCCCCGAAGGCTCCACCAGGCAGGCCCGGCCGCGGTCGCCGACCAGCGTGGCGATGCCGTCGATCAACGACTGCCGGTCGTCCGGCTCACACTGGTGCAGGACGCCCCGCATGTAGATGTTGGTGTCGCCGAGTTCCGCGTGCAGGGCCTGCGCCTCGTCCTTCTCCGCGGCGTCCAGCTGCCGGTAGGCGGCCTGCCCCGCCGGGTCGGCCCGCCGGGCGTGGTCGAGGGCCGCGGCGGACAGGTCGACGCCCAGGACGTGCGGGAAGCGGTCGGCGAGGTAGCGGGTCTGGGTGCCGTTGCCGCAGCCGAGGTCCACCAGCGGCAGGGCGGGATCGGCCAGGTACGGTTCGAACAGGGCCAGATGAGGGCCCACGGTCAGGACGGGTTCGGCGTCCCAGAACACCGCCCCGGGTTCGGCGGGCGCCTCACGCCAGAACCCCTCCCAGGACTCCCGGTACCGACTCGTCACGCTCATGGCCCACTCCCCTGGGTGCGAACGAATCCCGCCACACGGCGGGCGAGTACGGTGTATCGCGCCCCGGTCGCCGCCACAAGAACGCGGCACGCAACCTTCACGCCCCGTTCGAGGCGGGGCTGTTCAGCGGCGCGGCAGCGTCAGCTCGAACCAGACCGTCTTGCCGGCCTGGGTCCGGCTGGTCCCCCACTCGCGGGACAGGGTGCTGACGACGCGCAGTCCGCGTCCGCAGTCGTCGAGCGGCCCCGCGTCGATCAGCGTGGGCAGCTCGTGGTCGTCGTCCTCCACCTCGCACAGCAGGGTGTCGCCGCGGACCAGGCGCAGTTCGACGGGCCGGGCGTGGGAGTGCCGTACGGCGTTGGTGACCAGCTCACCGGCCAACAGCTCGGCGGGCGGGGCGAGTCCCGCCAGGCCCCAGGCGTGCAGTTGCTCGCGGACCGCCGCGCGGGCCCGGCCCACCTCGGTCGGGTCGAGGGCGAGGCGCCATTCGGCCACGTCGTCCGGCGCGATGCCGCCCAGCCGGGCCATCAGCAGCGCCACGTCGTCCTTGCGGCCACCCCGCCCCGCCTCGGCGAAGGTGACAGCGAGCGCCCGGATGATGGTGTCGCAGGCGTCGTCCATGGACGCGGCCGGGTGCGCGGCCGACTCGCAGAGTGTCGCGAGGCCCACCCCGATGTCCTCGCCGCGTACCTCGACCAGCCCGTCGGTGCACATCACCAGCCGGTCACCGGGCTCCACGCGCACGGAAACGGCCTCGAAGGGCACCCCGCCGACGCCGATGGGCGCACCGGTGGGCAGGTCCAGCAGTTCGCTGCGGCCGCCGTCGGCCCGGACCAGGACGGGCGGGATGTGACCGGCGTTGGCGAGTCGGAGTTCGCTCGCGATCGGGTCGTAGACGGCGTAGAGGCAGGTCGCGAGGTAGCTGTCGCCGAGGCGCTGGGCGAGGTCGTCGAGGTTGCGCAGCAGTTGGGCGGGGGGCAGGTCGAGCCCGGCCATGGTCTGGACGGCCGTGCGCAACTGTCCCATCATGGCAGCGGAGTTGAGGCCGTGCCCCATGACGTCGCCGACGACGAACGCCGTGCGCCCGCCGTGCAGTTTCACCGCGTCGAACCAGTCGCCGCCGACCCTGCCGAGCTGTGTGCCGGGCAGATAGCGGGTGGCGATGTCGCAGCCGGACAGACGGGGCGGGATGTGCGGCAGCATGCTGTCCTGGAGCGTCTCGGCGACGTTCTCCTGGAAGGTGTACATCCGCGCGTTGTCCAGCACGAGCCCCGCTCGGGCGGCGAGTTCGGCCCCGGTGACGCGGTCCATGTCGTTGAAGACGGGCCGTTCGGGGTGGCGCAGCAGGATCATGAACCCGAGGACGACGTCGCGCGCCTTCAGGGGTACGACGAGCATCGAACGGCCGGTGATGAGCGGCCGGATGTCGCGCTTCTCGAACTGCGCGGCGATGGCGTGTCCCATCTCCTCGCTGATGCGCGGCACGAGGACGGGCTCACCGCTGGTCATGCACTGGAAGAACGGCGTGTGCGCCGGGAACGGCATGGCCTCGCCGACGGGGACGACGTCGTCCCAGCGGCCGGGTTCGTCGGTGTGCTCGACGGCGACCCGGTGCCACAGGGTGGTCGTGTCGGGCACACCGTCCGCGAACTCCTCACCGGCGACGACCTGTTCCCGCAGATAGGTCCCGGCGACATCGGTGAAGCGGGGGACGACGGCCCTGCTGACCTCGGTGATCGTGCGGGACAGGTCGAGGGAGGTGCCGATGCG
The DNA here is from genome assembly GCF_040303285.1 of Streptomyces sp. NPDC096046. Classification (NCBI taxonomy): domain Bacteria; kingdom Bacillati; phylum Actinomycetota; class Actinomycetes; order Kitasatosporales; family Streptomycetaceae; genus Streptomyces; species Streptomyces sp. NPDC096046. Next base: position 117,337 of record NZ_JBEOSZ010000021.1, read on the forward strand.
GCCGCTGACCTCGTTGAGGAACTCCAGGCGCTCGCGGACGGCGGCGTACTCGAGGTCCTCCCCCTCGTCCCGCAGCTCCTCCGGCACGGGTTCGCCGGCGGCCAGGGCCCGCGCGGCCCGTTCGCGGCGCGCCTTGCGCTCGGCGCGCCGGGCCACGCCCCAGTCGGGTGTGACGGGCACCCGCTCGTTCCTGCTGAACTCCAGGACCGGGTAGCCGAGTTCGAGGATCTGGGCGACGATCCGGGCGCTCTCGCCGACGCTCATGCTGGGCAGGATCTCGGGGAGCCGGCGGGCGAGGTCCTCCGCCCCGGGGAAGGCGGTGTGCCGCGCGAAGCGGGGCGCGATCCGCTCGACCGCCCCGTCCCGCGGGCGCAGCCCCTCCGCGTCGGCGGCCAGCACGAGCAGCCGCTCGGGTCCGGGGCCCACCAGCGGGTAGGCCCACCACAGGACGTCGACCCGGCCGTCCCCGGGTGCGGTGAGCCGGGCGCGGCCCGCCGCCGGGTAGGAGAGTCCGCCGTCGAGGGAGGATCCGAGGTCGGGGCCGAGGCCGTCGCAGGCGGCGGACGGGGTGGTGTCCCGCTCCCCGGGCAGGGCGCCGGAGACGGGCAGCAGGTCGAGGGCCGTGCGGCCGATCGCCTCGTCCTTGGGGACGCCGAACAGGCGCCATGCGCCTCGGCTCCAGTGGGACACGAGGCCGTCGCGGTCGACCACGACGACGGCCAGGGGAACACGGCCGGGCTGGGCGGGTTCCCTCGCCGTGCCCTGCCCAGCCCTGTCGGTGCCACGGTCCATGGCCCAGGCCCTCTCTCCCACGGACTCAAGATCTGTGCCAGCGTCACCACCGTACGGCTCGGGCCGGTGACGATGTGAGGCAACGCGGGAATTGCCCGCGCGGGGTGCGCCCGGCGTGCGCCCCCGCCGGCCGGTGCCGTTCAGTCCTCGTGACCCAGTTGGAGATCCCGCTCGGTACGGCCGCCTCCGGCGACTTGGAGCACGGTGGCGACGGGCGGGTATCCGGCGGCGATGACGGTGTACTCGCCGGACGACAGGTCGACGAAGCGGAAGATGCCGTCGGTGCCGGTGGTGAGGGTGTCGACGACGTTTCCCGCCACGTCGAGCAGCGTCACGCGCGCGTCCTCCACGGGCCGGCCGCCGCCCGCCCGGACGGTGCCGCGCAGGACCGCACCGCCGGCCAGTTCGATGTCCCGGCGGGTCTCGCGGGCGGCCTGGACGGTGACCGGGAGCGCGGCCGGGCGGAAGGCGGGCGCACCGGCGGCGAGGGTGTACTCACCGGCGACCAGATCGGTGATGAGGTAGCCGCCGTCCCGGCCGCTGCGGGTGGTGGCCACGACCTCGCCGTGCACGTAGGTGAGCGTGACGGTGGCATCCCGTACGGGCGTGCCGTCGGCGGTCACCACCGTGCCGATCAGGGCTCCGGCGCCGCCGAGGACGATGTCGAGTTCGACGGGACGCTCGCCGACGGTCACGGAGACCGCCTGGGGCTGGTGGCCGCCCGCCGCGGCGATCAGCACGTACGAGCCGGGGCCCGGGGTGGCCAGCGCGTAGCGCCCGTCCTCTCCGCTCGCGCCGCGTCCGGTCTGCTGCCCGGTGACGTCGATCAGCGTGATCGCCGCGCGGGGCACGACGGTCCCGTCGTGGTGCTGCACCGAGCCGCAGACGGGGACGCCGGCGGCGTGGGCGGCCCGGGTCTGCGGGATCGAGGCGTTCCCCGGCGCCGTGTCCGGGTCGGTGATGGAGGCGTGGTGGAACACCAGGGGTTTCTCCTTGAGGAAGAGGGCGGCGACCAGTCCGAGGACCAGCACCGGCACCAGGTAGAGGAAGATCCGCGGCATGGCGTCGGCGTACGCCCGGATGTAGCCGTCGCGCAGCGCCGGGGGCAGCGCGTGCACCAGCTGCGGGGTGATGGACCGGGTGTCCGGGAGGCCGGTGGCCGCGCGCGGGGGGAGGCGGTGGGCGAGGGCGTCGGCGAGCCGGTCGGCGAAGAGGGTGCCGAAGACGGCGGCTCCGACACTGCCGCCGATCTGCCGGAAGTAGTTGTTGGCGCTGGTGGCGGTGCCGAGATCGGCGGGCCGTACGGAGTTCTGCACGGCGAGGATCAGGACCGGCATGACCATGCCGATGCCGGCGCCGAGGACGGCCATCCAGATGCTGTAGTGCAGCCGGGGCGTGCCGACCTCCAGGCGCGACAGCAGCCACATGCCGACGGCGGAGAGGGCGCCGCCGAGGATCGGGTAGGCCTTGTAGCGGCCGGTGTGGCCGATGAGCTGTCCGGCGATGATCGAGGCGCCGACGATGCCGGCCATCATCGGCAGCATGAGCAGGCCCGACTCGGTGGCGGAGGCCCCGTCGACCATCTGCAGATAGGTAGGCAGGTAGCCCGCGGCGCCGAAGAGGCCCACCCCGATCACCAGGCCGACCAGACCGGTGACGTTGAAGACGCTGTTCCTGAAGAGCCGCAGCGGCATGAGGGGTTCGGCGGCGAAGTGCTCGGTGACCAGGAAGAGGACGGTGGCCGCCGCCGCGCCGGCCGCGAGGCCGAGGATCGTCCGCGAGTCCCAGGCGTGTTCGGTGCCGCCCCAACTGGTCAGCAGGACCAGGCAGGTGGAGGCGGCGGTCAGCAGCAGCGCACCGAGGACGTCCAGCCGGGCCTTGGCGGCCGGCTTGGGGAGCTTCAGGGCGATCGTCACGACGGCGAGGGTGACCAGGCCGAAGGGGACGTTGATGTAGAAGCACCAGCGCCAGGAGTGGTGGTCCGTGAAGTAACCGCCGAGCAGCGGTCCGGCCACGGAGGCGAGGCCGAAGGCGGCGCCGATCAGGCCCATGTAGCGGCCGCGCCGCCGGGGCGGCACGATGTCCGCGATGATCGCCTGCACGCCGATCATGAGGCCGCCCGCACCGACGCCCTGCAGGGCGCGGAAGGCGATCAGCTGATCCATGGACTGCGCCCGGCCCGCGAGGGCGGAGCCGACGACGAAGACGGCGATCGCGAACTGGAAGACGCCCTTGCGGCCCAGCAGATCGCCGAGCTTGCCGTAGATCGGCAGCCCGACGGTGGCGGTGAGCAGGTAGGCGGTGATCGCCCAGGACATCCGGTCCAGGCCGTGCAGCTCGCCGACGATCTTGGGGAGCGCGGTGGCGACGATCATCTGCTCCAGGGCGGCCAGGAGCAGGGCCGGCAGGAGCGCGAAGAAGACCAGCCGCACCCGGCGCGGGCTCGGTCCGGTGTCCGGATCCGGCGGTGGTGCGGGGGTGTCGGGGGGCGCCACCGCCGGTTCGTCCTGCGCCAGAGTGATCCCGCCCACTCACCGCTCCCCTCGTCGCGCTGCCGCACACTTCCCGCGTAAAAGCGACAACTACGAGCAAGCACGACGAGTTACGGCACGACAGCGAGCCACATGGGGATCACTCGAACCGGTGAGGGGCACAACACCCCCCGGCGGTCCGGGTTTTGCGGCGGACTACTTCTCGACCTCGGCGGCGAGCCTGGTGAGCATCGCGTCGTAGATCCGGCCGAGGCCCTTGGGTGCGAAGGTCTTCTCGAAGAAGCCGCCGATGCCGCCGGCGCCGGTCCAGGTGGTGGTCACGACGACCCGGGACTTGCCCTCGCCGGCCGGGGTGACCCGCCAGGTGGTGACCATGGAGGAGTTGCGGTCCTTCTCGACCAGCTCGCCGTCGGTGGGCTCGCTGACCTCCAGGAGGCAGTCACGCACCCGCTTGCTGGTGGCCTGGAGCCTCCAGTGGACGAGGGTGCCCTCGCCGTCGCCGCCCTCCCGGACCTCGTACTCGCTGAACTGCTCGGGCAGGAGCTTCGCGCGTGTGCCGCTGTAGTCGGCGAGGGCATCGAACACCGTCTCCGCGTCCGCCGCGACGATCCGCTCCGTAGTGGCCTCGACCTGCGCCATCGCTTTCCTCCAGGACCTGGTTGCTCGGGGGTCGGGGCAAGCCAACCACCCCGCCGCCCGGCCCCCCAAATCGGGGTGGCCGAACCCGGTCGAACGCGTTCGGAAAAGACCCTCGCACGATCAAGGGAACATGTGTTCTATTCTGTGGCCAGTGCTACCGAGGAGGCGTCATGCGCTGGGAGAACCTCACAGTGGACTCCGAACACAGCCGGGCCGATGCCGCGCTGTTCGGCGCGGGCGCGGTCACGACCCGTACGTTCGACACGCCGGAGTTCCGCGGAACGACGTTCCACGAGATCCGGGCCCGCTCGATCATCAACCGGGTGCCGGCGGTGTCGCGGATGTCGTTCCAGTGGACGGTCAACCCCTATCGGGGCTGCTCGCACGCGTGCGTGTACTGCTTCGCACGCAAGACGCACAGCTACCTGGACCTCGACACGGGCCTCGGCTTCGACAGCCAGATCGTGGTCAAGATCAACGCACCGGAACTGCTGCGCCGGCAGCTCGGCTCGCGCCGCTGGCAGGGCGAGCACATCGCCATGGGCACGAACGTCGACTGCTACCAGCGCGCCGAAGGCCGTTACCGGCTGATGCCGGGCATCATCGCGGCGCTGCGCGACCACGCGAACCCCTTCTCGATCCTCACCAAGGGCACGCTCGTCCTGCGCGACCTGGAGCTGATCAAGCAGGCGGCACAGGTGACCGACGTCGGCATCTCCGTGTCGGTCGGCTTTGTCGATCAGGAGCTCTGGCGCACCGTCGAGCCGGGCACGCCCGCGCCGGAGCGGCGCCTGGAGGTGGTGCGTGCCCTGGGCGAACACGGCATCGGCTGCGGCGTGCTGATGGCACCGGTGATCCCGTTCCTGAGCGACTCGCCCGCTCAACTCCGGGCGACGGTGCGGGCCGTCGCGGCCTGTGGAGCCGCGTCCGTGACACCGCTGGTGCTGCATCTGCGGCCCGGCGCCCGTGAGTGGTTCATGGCCTGGCTGGGGCGGCACCATCCGCACCTGGTGGCCCGTTACGAGCGGTTGTACGCGGAGGGCTCCTACGCTCCCAAGTGGTACCAGCGGCGGATCACCCGTCAGGTGCACGAACTGGCGGAGGAGTACGGCATCGGGCCCACGCGCGCGCGGACGCCGCGACGGATCCGGCCCGCCCAGCCGGCCGGGGAGCCCCCGGTGGCGGGGCCGACCCAACTCTCGCTCCTCTAGGAGAATTCGATACCAGCGCCCTGGTGCGAGCATTCGAGCGCATCTGAAGATCCAATTGGGTCATGAGTTTGACGGAATGAGTTCTTCCGGGACCGGTTTCCGGGACGATGCGGCGAGGACGGTGGCCCTCGCGGTCCGACATCCCACCGTCCTGGGAGGACTCCATGAGAACACGCGCAGCCGCGCTGTGCGGCGCCGCCGTCGTCATGGCCGGGACCTTCACGGCCGTTCCCGCCGAGGCGAGCGCACCCAGCACCGCGGCCACCCCCTCGCAGACCGCGAAGCTCACCTGGAAGAGCTGCGCCACCGAGGCTTACCCGACGCTTCAGTGCACGTCCCTGAAAGTGCCGCTCGACCACCGCAGGCCGCACGGGCGGAAGATCACCCTCGCCCTGTCCCGCGTCCCGCACACCGCCCGGACCTATCAGGGCCCGCTGCTGGTCAACCCCGGCGGTCCCGGCGGCAGCGGCCTGAGGCTCGCCGGGTTCGTCGCCTCCTCTCTGCCCGCGAAGGTCGCGGCCCAGTACGACGTCATCGGCTTCGACCCGCGCGGCGTGGGGGCGAGCGAGCCCGCGCTGGACTGCAAGCCGGGCCACTTCGACCCGGTCCGCCCGGACTCCCTGCCGACGACGCCGGCGATCGAGAAGGCCAACCTCGACCGCGCCAGATCCTTCGCCGCCGCCTGCGGCAAGAAGTACGCGCACCTGCTGCCGCACATCAACACCACCAGCGCCGTGCGCGACATGGACGCGATCCGGCAGGCCCTGGGCGCGAAGAGGATCAACTACTTCGGCTACTCGTACGGCACCTACCTGGGCGCGGTCTATGCCCGGTTCTTCCCCGAGCGGGTCCGGCGGCTGGTCCTGGACTCCGTCGTCGACCCGACCGACGTCTGGTACGAGGCCAACCTCAACCAGGACGTGGCCTTCAACGACCGCCACCGCGCCTTCCTCGCCTGGGTCGCCAAGTACGACGCGACGTACGGGCTCGGCACCGATCCGGAGAGGATCGAGGCCACGTGGTACGCGATGCGCGCGGCCCTCGCGAAGAAGCCGGCGGGTGGCACGGTGGGCGCCTCCGAACTGGAGGACACCTTCGTTCCGGGCGGCTACTACAACGGCTACTGGCCGAGCCTGGCCGAGGCGTTCGCCGCGTACGTGAACGACAAGGACCCCGAGCCGCTGATCGAGGCGTACGAGGACTTCGGCGCGGTCGACGCTTCGGACGACAACGGCTACAGCGTCTACACCTCGGTGCAGTGCCGGGACGCCGACTGGCCGCGCGACTGGCGGCAGTGGCGCAAGGACAACTGGGCGGTGTACGAGAAGGCGCCGTTCATGACCTGGAACAACGCCTGGTACAACGCGCCGTGCGCGTTCTGGCCGACGGACTCGCTGCGCCCGGTGAACGTGGCCAACGGCAAGCTGCCGCCGGTGCTGCTGTTCCAGGCGACCGGGGACGCCGCCACCCCGTACGAGGGCGGTGTCACCGCGCACCGGCTGCTGGCCCGTTCCAGCCTGGTGGTCGAGGAGGGCGGCGGCAACCACGGCATCACCCTGAGCGGCAACGCCTGCCTGGACAAGCACCTGGCGGCGTACCTGACGGACGGCACCGTACCGCGCGGCTACGGCGAGGCGGACGCGGTGTGCGAGGCGCTGCCGGACCCCGAGCCTGCGGCGGCCACGGCCTCGCCTTCGGCACGCGGGGCGTCGGCCTCCGCGAACGGTTCGGCGCTGCACGGCCTGCTCGGGTTCCGTCACTGAACGGCTGACGATCCGCCGGGGGCGGGCGCTGTCAGTGCCATGGTCCACCATGGGACCATGAGTGAGCTGACGAGGATCCCCGCCCCCGACGGCGTCGCCGCCGCGGCCCAGTACAGCCATGTCGTCCTAGGCACCGGCCGCTTCGTGGCGGTCGCCGGTCAGCTCCCCCTCGACGAGCGGAGCCGGCTGGTCGGCGAGGGCGATCCGGCGGCGCAGGCCCGCCAGGTCTTCGAGAACCTCCGGCGCTGCCTGGCGGCCGCAGGCGCGTCCTTCGACGACGTCGTCAAACTCACCTGCTTCGTCACGGACATGGCCCATATGCCCGCCGTCCGGGCGGCCCGCGCCGAGCACATACCCGACGACCGGCTGCCGGCCGCTTCGGCGGTGCAGGTCGCCGCGCTGGTCCGCCCGGAGTTCCTGCTGGAGATCGAGGCGTACGCGGTGGTCTCGCCATGAGGAGTCCGCGGATACGGGAGATGACGCCCGCCGACTGCGACGGTGTCGCTCAGATCCGCGTCGGCGGCTGGCGCAGCGCCTACCAAGGCCTGGTTCCGCAGTCGTACCTGGACGGGCTCAGCGTCGAGGAGGACGCCGAGCGCCGCCGTGCGTACCTCGCGCGGGGCGAGGGCAGTGTGGTGAACCTGGTCGCCGAGGGCACCGGCGGCGAACTCGTCGGCTGGGCGTGCCACGGCCCGTACCGGGAGGGAGAAGTCCTCACCGGAGACGCCGAGTTGTACGCCCTCTACGTCCACCCCGACCAGGTGGGCCGAGGCGTCGGGCGGGCGCTGCTCGCCGAGTCCGTCGCGCGCTGCTCCGCGGCGGGCCACGGCCGCCTCCTGCTGTGGGTGCTCAAGGAGAACGACCGGGCCCGCCGCTTCTACGAACGGGCCGGCTTCCGGGCGGACGGTGCCGAGGAGCCCTTCGAGGTGGACGGGGTCGCCGTTCCCGAGGTGCGGTACGCCAGGACGCTCCCCCGCTGACGTCACCTCTGCTTCGGGATCCGCCCCAGCGCCCGCACCGCGGCCTCGGCCAGCGCCGGATGCGCGAGAGCCTCGTTCAGAACGGGCCGGGCCCGGGCGTCGCCCAGCGCGCCGAGCCCGTCCACACAGGCGAGGGCCACGCGGCGGTACGGGTCGTGCGGGCGCAGGCGCCGCTGGAGCGTGGTGATCAGCGCGGGTACCGCCTCCGGGGCGCGCAGCTCGACCAGGAGCCGCACCGGGTGCAGGGCGTAGGCGACCCGCAGTTCGTTGGTGGCCAGGGCGGCGGCCGCGCGGGCGGTACGGGGGTCGCCGAGCCGGGCGAGTGCGTGGGCGGCGGAGGCGCAGCGCGGGGGGTCGCGGTGGTTGAGCAGCAGTACCAGGGCCTCGAAGGCGCGCCGGTCCCGCGCGAGCCCCAGCCGGAACGCGGCCAGCTCCCTCGCCCACAGGTGCTGCCCGGGTTCGGTCAGCGCGCTCGCCAGGGCGTCGAGGTCGTCGGTCGCCACGAGCCGCTCGAACGCGGGCGACGCCCCCGACTCCTGCCGTAAGCGCTCCGTGAGTGATCGCAACTCTTCGTCCATGAGTGAGAGGTTAGGCGCGTCGCGAGCCGTGGGGGACGTACATCACAAACCCGGGGGCTGGCGCGCTCGTTACCCGCCGGTTAAGCTCAGACGAGCGAGTTACCCACTCGCATTTCCTCGCGGCGGTCTGGTGACGCGGCCGTCGTGAGAGCAGTCGGTTCGGTGCCTCAGGTACCGCAGTACGGCTCGGCCCCGGGACAGGGCCGGTCGGAACCGCCGTTCCCCCCGGGCGTGTGTGCACGCCCGCGGAGGCGGCACCGGGCGTGTGCGCTTCGCAGCCCGGCCAGCACCCGCACTTTCCCACGCACCCGGTGCGCCCGTGGTCCGGCCCTGCCGGGCCGTCTTCGGCGCACCCGGAGCGCTCCCCGTCGTCACCCTCATCCTGGAGTCCCGCGATGGCCACTCCCCTTTCCGACCCGTCCCAGTCCTCGCTGCGGACCGTCGCCGTCGTCGGCCTCGGCACGATGGGCACCGGCATCGCCGAGGTCCTCGCCAAGGCCGGCCGCACGGTCGTCGGCATCGACATCAGCGAGGCCCAGGCCGCGAAGTGCGTCGCCGCCCTGGAGGCCTCCACCGCCCGCGGCGTCGAGCGCGGGCGGCTGACCGAGCAGGAGCGTGCCGAGATCCTCGGCCGTGTCCGCACCTCCGCCGACCTGCGTTCCGCCGCCGACGCCGATCTGGTCATCGAGGTGGCCCCCGAGTCCTACGAGGTCAAGCAGCAGATCTTCCGGGAGCTCGACACGATCGTGCGCCCCGGGACGATCCTGGCGACCGGCACCAACGCCCTGTCCGTGACCCGTCTGGCCGCCGACTCCTCCCGCCCCGAGCGGGTGCTGGGCCTGCACTTCTTCAACCCGGCCCCGGCCATGAAGCTGGTGGAGGTCGTCTCCTCCGTGCTGACCGCGCCGGCCGCCGTCACGGCGGTCACCGACCTCGCGCTCGATCTGGGCAAGGAGCCCGTCGCGGTCGGCGACCGTCCGGGATTCGTCGCGGACGGCCTGTTGTTCGGCTACCTCAACCAGGCGGCCGCGATGTACGAGGCGAAGTACGCCTCCCGTGAGGACATCGACGCCGCGATGCGGCTGGGCTGCGGGTTGCCCATGGGCCCGCTGGCGCTGCTCGACCTGATCGGCGTCGACACCGCGCGCACGGTCCTGGAGGCCATGTACGCCGCCTCGCGCGACCGACTGCACGCCCCGGCACCGATTCTCAAGCAGCTGAGCGAGGCGGGCCTGACCGGCCGCAAGGCGGGGCGGGGCTTCTACACGTACGAGGCGCCGGGCAGCCCGGTCGTGGTGCGGGACGCGCTGACGCCGCTGGAGGACGGCGACCCGGTTCCCGGCCGGGAGATCCGCTCGGTCGGTGTCGCCGGCTCGGGCACGATGGCCTCCGGGATCGCCGAGGTCTTCGCCAAGGCCGGGTACGAGGTGGTCATCGCCGCCCGCAGCGAGGAGAAGGCGCAGACCGCGAAGGCCCGGATCGGCACATCCCTGGCCCGTTCCGTCGACAAGGGCCGGATGACCGCCGAGGCCGCCGCGCAGACCCTGGAGCGGGTCAGGCCGACCGGCACGTACGACGACTTCGCCGATGTCGACCTGGCCGTGGAGGCGGTCGCCGAGGACCTGGAGGTCAAGCGGCAGCTGTTCGCGGCCCTGGACAAGGTCTGCAAGCCGGGCGCGATCCTGGCCACCACCACCTCGTCGCTGCCGGTCGTCGCGTGCGCCCGGGCCACGTCGCGCCCGCAGGACGTGATCGGGATGCACTTCTTCAACCCGGCGCCGGCCATGAAGCTGGTCGAGGTCGTCCGCACGGTGCTGACCGCCGACGACGTGCACGCGACCGTCCGCGAGGTCTGCGCCCGGATCAGGAAGCACCCGGTCGACTGCGGTGACCGGGCCGGCTTCATCGTGAACGCGCTGCTGTTCCCGTACCTGAACAACGCGATCAAGATGGTGCAGGAGCACTACGCGACGCTCGACGACATCGACGCCGCCATGAAGCTGGGCGGCGGTTACCCGATGGGCCCCTTCGAGCTGCTGGACGTCGTCGGGCTGGACGTCTCGCTCGCCATCGAGAAGGTCCTGCACCGCGAGTTCCGCGACCCGGGGCTCGCTCCGGCGCCGCTGCTGGAGCACCTGGTGGCCGCGGGCTGCCTCGGCCGCAAGACCGGCCGTGGCTTCCGCGAATATGCCAAGCGCTGAGCATCCCGGTGACTGGTTCCGGTCCGGCGCGGAGTGGGGCGGCCTGCTCGGCCCGGACCGGTTCCACCCGGCCGGCCGGGCCGCCCCTCCCCCGTCCTCCGGCGGCGGGGGAGAACCAGGTCATGCGCACCGAGCTGCGCACATGCAGTACGTTCAGGGCATGCCCCAGTCCGCCAAATCCTCCCGTACACCCGCCGCGACCGACGCGCCCGAGAGTGCCGCCGGTTCTCGCGCCGCCGCCCAGCGGCTCAAGATGCGCCGGGAACTCGCGGCCGCCGCGATGGAGTTGTTCGCGACGAAGGGGTACGAGGCGACCACCGTCGACGAGATCGCCGCCCAGGCCGGGGTCGCCCGCCGCACCTTCTTCCGCCACTTCCGCTCCAAGGAAGAGGCGATCTTCCCCGACCACGACGACACCCTGATCCGCGCCGAGGCGGTGCTCAACGCCGCGCCCGCGCACGAGCACCCGCTCGACACGGTGTGCCGCGGCATCAAGGAAGTCATGCGGATGTACGCGGCCCGGCCGGAGATCTCGGTCGCCCGCTACAAGCTGACGCGCGAGGTGCCCACCCTGCGCGAGGCGGAGATCGCGTCGGTGGCCCGCTACGAGCGCCTCTTCACCCGCTACCTCCTCGGCCACTTCGACGAGCGGGCGCACGCCGACGACGCCAACGACGACCCGCTGCTGGCGGAGGTCGCCGCGTCCGCGGTCGTCACCGCCCACAACCACGTGCTGCGGCGCTGGCTGCGGGCGGGTGCCCAGGGGGATGTGGAGGCGCAGCTGGACCACGCCTTCGCCATCGTGCGCAAGACCTTCGGCAGCGGGATCGGGGCCGGGCGCTCCACCGAGCCGCAGCCGGCCGCCACGGCCTCGACGCAGGGCGAGGTGCTGGTGACCGTCGCCCGCACCGACGCCCCGCTGGACGAGGTCATGCGGACGATCGAGCAGGCGCTCAAGGAGCGCTGAGCGGCTTCCCGCACTGTGATGACGGCCACCCCTCGGGGTGGCCGTTTTGGCATGTCAGGGGACGTTTCGCGGGCTCTCGTCGACCCCATTCGATCGATCATCGCTCATATGTTGCGTAAAGATTTCATCTGAGAGCAGATTCTGGCACTCAGTGCCTTGCGGGGTGACACGCGGTGTCATACGTTGAAGGAGTCCGGACGACGTCCCGGCAGGCCGAACCCGCCTGCACGCCCGGGCGCCTGCGTCACAGGCAACCTCCCGCGCCACCCAGCGCTGCCGAACAGCACCACCGCCGAACCGACGGCACACCCTCAACCCTCAGCAGCACCGACGTACCCATCGGCGCCCCTCCCTCAGGGCGCTCACCGCCGGAGGCAACACCGTGACCGTTAAGGACATCCTGGCCGCGATCCAGTCGCCCGACTCCACGTCGGAGGACTTCGCCGCCCTCCCGCTCCCCGAGTCGTACCGCGCGATCACCGTGCACAAGGACGAGACGGAGATGTTCGCGGGCCTCGAGACCCGCGACAAGGACCCCCGCAAGTCGATCCACCTGGACGATGTGCCGCTGCCCGAGCTCGGCCCGGGCGAGGCCCTGGTGGCCGTCATGGCCTCCTCGGTCAACTACAACTCGGTGTGGACGTCGATCTTCGAGCCGCTGTCGACCTTCGGCTTCCTGGAGCGCTACGGCCGCACCAACGAGCTGGCCAAGCGCCACGACCTGCCGTACCACATCATCGGCTCCGACCTCGCGGGCGTCGTCCTGCGCACCGGTCCGGGCGTCAACGCCTGGCGCCCCGGTGACGAGGTCGTCGCGCACTGTCTGTCCGTCGAGCTGGAGTCCTCGGACGGCCACAACGACACGATGCTCGACCCCGAGCAGCGCATCTGGGGCTTCGAGACCAACTTCGGCGGCCTGGCCGAGATCGCGCTGGTCAAGTCCAACCAGCTGATGCCGAAGCCCGACCACCTGTCGTGGGAGGAGGCCGCCGCCCCCGGCCTGGTCAACTCCACCGCCTACCGGCAGCTGGTCTCCCGCAACGGCGCCGGCATGAAGCAGGGCGACAACGTCCTCATCTGGGGCGCGAGCGGCGGACTCGGCAGCTACGCCACCCAGTTCGCGCTGGCCGGCGGCGCCAACCCGATCTGTGTCGTCTCCAGCGAGCAGAAGGCCGGCATCTGCCGGTCCATGGGCGCCGAGGCGATCATCGACCGCAACGCCGAGGGCTACAAGTTCTGGAAGGACGAGAACACCCAGGACCCCAAGGAGTGGAAGCGCTTCGGCAAGCGCATCCGCGAACTCACCGGCGGCGAGGACATCGACATCGTCTTCGAGCACCCCGGCCGCGAGACCTTCGGCGCGTCCGTCTTCGTCACCCGCAAGGGCGGCACCATCACCACCTGCGCCTCGACCTCGGGCTACATGCACGAGTACGACAACCGCTACCTGTGGATGTCGCTGAAGCGGATCATCGGCTCGCACTTCGCCAACTACCGCGAGGCCTGGGAGGCCAACCGGCTCATCGCGAAGGGCAAGATCCACCCGACCCTGTCGAAGGTGTACTCCCTGGAGGACACCGGCCAGGCCGCTTTCGACGTGCACCGCAACCTCCACCAGGGCAAGGTCGGCGTGCTGTGCATGGCCCCCGAGGAGGGCCTGGGCGTGCGCGACGAGGCCAAGCGCGCCCAGCACATCGACGCCATCAACCGCTTCCGGAACATCTGAGGAGCGCTGCATGACTGAGCGTCAGCCCACTGAAGGCAAGCGGGAGAAGGACCGGCCGTGGCTCATGCGCACCTACGCCGGTCACTCCACGGCCGAGGCGTCCAACGAGCTGTACCGGCGCAACCTCGCCAAGGGCCAGACAGGTCTGTCGGTGGCGTTCGACCTGCCGACCCAGACCGGCTACGACTCCGACCACATCCTCGCCCGCGGCGAGGTCGGCCGGGTCGGCGTGCCGATCGCGCACGTCGGTGACATGCGCCGGCTGTTCCAGGACATCCCCCTGGAGCAGATGAACACCTCGATGACGATCAACGCCACCGCCATGTGGCTGCTGGCGCTCTACCAGGTCGTCGCCGAGGAGCAGGGCGCGGACATCACCAAGCTCCAGGGCACGACCCAGAACGACATCGTCAAGGAGTACCTGTCCCGCGGCACGCACGTCTTCCCGCCGGGACCCTCGCTCCGCCTGACGACGGACATGATCGCGTACACGGTCTCCCACCTCCCGAAGTGGAACCCGATCAACATCTGCAGCTACCACCTGCAGGAGGCGGGCGCCACGCCGGTCCAGGAGATCGCGTACGCGATGTCCACCGCGATCGCCGTCCTCGACGCCGTGCGCGACTCCGGCCAGGTGCCGCAGGAGCGCATGGGCGATGTGGTGGCACGCATCTCGTTCTTCGTGAACGCGGGCGTCCGCTTCGTCGAGGAGATGTGCAAGATGCGGGCGTTCGGCCGCATCTGGGACCGCATCACCCGCGAGCGGTACGGCATCGAGAACCCCAAGCAGCGCCGCTTCCGCTACGGCGTCCAGGTGAACTCCCTGGGCCTGACCGAGGCGCAGCCGGAGAACAACGTCCAGCGGATCGTGCTGGAGATGCTGGCCGTCACCCTCTCCAAGGACGCACGCGCGCGTGCCGTGCAGCTGCCCGCCTGGAACGAGGCCCTGGGCCTGCCCCGCCCCTGGGACCAGCAGTGGTCGCTGCGCATCCAGCAGGTGCTGGCGTACGAGAGCGATCTGCTGGAGTACGAGGACATCTTCGAGGGCTCGAAGGTGATCGAGGCGAAGGTGGAGCAGCTGGTCGAGGCGTCGTTCGCCGAGATCGACCGCATCCAGGAGATGGGCGGCGCGATGGCGGCCGTCGAGTCGGGCTACCTCAAGTCGCAGCTGGTCGCCTCGCACGCCGAGCGCCGGGGCCGGATCGAGTCCGGCCAGGAGAAGATCATCGGCGTCAACATCTTCGAGGGCACCGAGCCGAACCCGCTCACCGCCGACCTGGACACCGCCATCCAGACGGTGGACCCGGCGGTCGAGGCCCGGGTCATCGCCGCGCTCCAGCAGTGGCGCGACAGCCGCTATCAGCCGCCCTTCAACCACCCGCGGCCCTGCAAGGCGCTGGAGCGGCTGAAGGAGGCCGCGCGCGGCGACGAGAACCTGATGGAGGCCACCCTGGAGTGCGCGCGCGCCGGGGCGACGACCGGCGAGTGGGCCGGGGCCCTGCGCGAGGTGTTCGGCGAGTTCCGGGCGCCCACGGGCGTCTCCTCGGCACCGGTGGCGGTCCCCGTCGAGGAGGGCAGCACGCTCGCCCTGGTCCGCCGCAAGGTCCACCTCACGGCCAAGGACCTGAACGTGGGCAAGCTGCGCTTCCTGGTCGGCAAGCCGGGCCTGGACGGGCACTCCAACGGCGCCGAGCAGATCGCCGTGCGGGCGCGCGACGCCGGCTTCGAGGTGGTCTACCAGGGCATCCGGCTGACGCCCGAGCAGATCGTGGACGCGGCCCTCGCCGAGGACGTGCACGCGGTGGGCCTGTCCATCCTGTCCGGATCGCACGCCCAGCTGGTGCCGGACGTCCTCGAACGGCTCCGTGTGGCGGGTGCCACAGATATTCCGGTGATCGCCGGTGGCATCATCCCGAACGGTGATGCCGAGCAGCTCAGGGCAGCCGGAGTGGCCGCGGTCTTCACCCCGAAGGACTTCGACATCACCGACATCATCGGCCGCATCGTCGACGAGATCCGGAAAGCGAACCAGCTCGACCCCCTGGAGGTCCCCGCATGACCAGCCCTGCTCCGCAGGTCAACCGCCTTCGCCCCCGGCGTTCCTGCCTGGCGGTACCGGGCTCGAACCCGCGCTTCCTGGAGAAGGCCCAGGGGCTCCCGGCCGACCAGGTCTTCCTCGACCTGGAGGACGCGTGCGCCCCGCTCGCCAAGCCCGAGGCGCGGCACACCATCGTCAAGTTCCTCAACGAGGGTGACTGGACGGGCAAGACGCGGGTCGTGCGCGTCAACGACTGGACGACCGAGTGGACGTACCGCGATGTCGTCACGGTCGTGGAGGGCGCCGGCCAGAACCTCGACTGCATCATGCTGCCGAAGGTGCAGACGGCCCAGCAGGTCGTCGCCCTGGACCTGCTGCTGACGCAGATCGAGAAGACGATGGGCTTCGAGGTCGGCAAGATCGGCATCGAGGCGCAGATCGAGAACGCGCAGGGCCTGAACAACGTCAACGAGATCGCGCAGGCCTCGCCGCGCGTGGAGACGATCATCTTCGGCCCGGCCGACTTCATGGCGTCCATCAACATGAAGTCGCTGGTCGTGGGTGAGCAGCCGCCCGGCTACCCGGCGGACGCCTACCACTACATCCTGATGAAGATCCTGATGGCCGCCCGCGCCAACAACCTCCAGGCGATCGACGGCCCCTACCTGCAGATCCGCAACATCGACGGCTACCGCGAGGTCGCCCGGCGCGCCGCCGCCCTCGGCTTCGACGGCAAGTGGGTGCTGCACCCGGGCCAGGTCGAGGCGTCCAACGAGATCTTCTCGCCGTCGCAGGAGGACTACGACCACGCCGAGCTGATCCTGGACGCGTACGACCACTACACGTCCGAGGCGGGGGGCAAGAAGGGCTCGGCGATGCTCGGCGACGAGATGATCGACGAGGCCAGCCGCAAGATGGCGCTCGTCATCTCCGGCAAGGGCCGCGCCGCCGGCATGCAGCGCACCAGCAAGTTCGAGATCCCGGAGGGCTGAGCGCGATGCAGTTCGGGCGCACCTACGAGGAGTTCGAGGTCGGGGCGACGTACAAGCACTGGCCGGGCAAGACGGTCACGGAGTACGACGACCACCTGTTCTGCCTCCTCACCATGAACCACCACCCGCTCCACATGGACACGAACTATGCGGAGAAGACGACGGACTTCGGCAAGAACGTCGTCGTCGGGAACTACATCTACTCGCTGCTGCTCGGCATGTCCGTACCGGACATCTCCGGCAAGGCGATCGCCAACCTGGAGATCGAGTCGCTGAAGCACGTGGCGCCGACCTTCCACGGCGACACGGTCTACGGCCAGACGACCGTGCTCGACAAGTGGCCGTCGAAGTCGAAGAACGACCGCGGCATCGTCTACGTCGAGACCAAGGGCTACAAGCAGGACGGCACGCTGGTCTGCGTGTTCCGCCGCAAGGTGATGGTGCCGACCGAGACGTACATCAAGGAGCGCGGCGGCGAGCAGCCCGGCCGCCCGCCCGTCTCCCACCACCACCCTCAAACGACGCCCCCGCGGGGCGACACCCCCGGTTCTGAGCTCAGGGAGCAGGAGAAGTAGCCATGGCGCGACTCGCCCAGACCGCCGGTCTGACGGACGTCCAGCAGGAGATCCTGTCCACCGTCCGGGACTTCGTGGACAAGGAGATCATTCCGGTCGCCACGGAGCTGGAGCACCGCGACGAGTACCCGCAGCAGATCGTCGACGGGCTGAAGGAGTTGGGCCTGTTCGGCCTGATGATCCCCGAGGAGTACGGGGGGCTGGGTGAGTCGCTCCTGACCTACGCATTGTGCGTGGAGGAGATCGCCCGCGGGTGGATGTCGGTGTCCGGCATCATCAACACCCACTTCATCGTGGCGTACATGCTCAAGCAGCACGGCACGCAGGAGCAGAAGGACCACTTCCTGCCGAGGATGGCGGCCGGTGACATCCGGGGCGCGTTCTCGATGTCGGAGCCGGGCCTCGGTTCGGACGTGTCGGCGATCACGTCGAAGGCGGTGAAGGACGGCGAGGAGTACGTCCTGAACGGCCAGAAGATGTGGCTCACGAACGGCGGAACGTCGTCCCTGGTGGCCGTTCTGGTAAAGAGTGACGAAGGTCACCCCGAGGGCACGGCCCCCCACAAGTCGATGACCACCTTCCTGGTCGAGAAGGAGCCCGGCTTCGGCGAGGTGCGCCCCGGCCTCACCATCCCCGGCAAGATCGACAAGATGGGCTACAAGGGGGTCGACACCACCGAGCTCATCATGGATGGCCTGCGGATTCCCGCGGACCGGGTGCTCGGCGGGGTCACCGGCCGCGGCTTCTACCAGATGATGGACGGCGTGGAGGTCGGCCGCGTCAATGTGGCGGCGCGTGGCTGTGGCGTCGCCCAGCGTGCGTTCGAACTGGGGGTCCAGTACGCACAGCAGCGTCATACCTTCGGGAAGCCGATCGCCCAGCACCAGGCGATCCAGTTCAAGCTGGCCGAGATGGCTACCAAGGTCGAGGCCGCGCATGCGATGATGGTGAACGCGGCACGCAAAAAGGACTCCGGGGAGCGAAACGACCTTGAGGCTGGGATGGCGAAGTACCTCGCCTCCGAGTACTGCAAGGAGGTCGTCGAGGACGCCTTCCGGATCCACGGCGGCTACGGCTTCTCCAAGGAGTACGAGATCGAGCGCCTCTACCGTGAGGCGCCGATGCTGCTGATCGGTGAAGGTACCGCCGAGATCCAAAAAATGATCATCGGCAGGCGGCTGCTCGAAGAGTATCGATTCCAGGGCTAGATGTCCGGATACGGGGTGTTTTCTTGGAGAAGAAGATCACACCCCGTCAGCACTCTTCTGCCGCCGACTCGGCTGCCTGGCTTACCCAGTTAGGGCCGCGAGCCGCTACGATCGCCGGAAAGCCGCCGTCCCCCGTCAGAGTGCGGCATCATCCGCTACGAAGGTCATCCATGCCCCACAGCCAAACCTCTGCACCACGCGACAGCCGGGCCGGCGTACGCCTCGCGCGCGGAGCATCGCCGTGGCTCCTTCCGACCGTCGCCACCGCAGCCCTCAGTCTTGCGCGGGCCCGGCGCTCCGGCGCCGCCAAGGCCGTCGCCGTTCCCGCCACCGCGCTCGCGGCCGGGATGCTGTGGTTCTTCCGCGACCCCGAGCGCGAGATCACCCAGGGCCGGGTCATCTCGCCCGCCGACGGTGTGGTGCAGAGCATCATGCCGTGGAAGGACGGCCGCACGCGCGTCGCGATCTTCATGAGCCCGCTCAACGTCCACGTCAACCGCGCGCCGCTGGCCGGCACGGTGACGTCGGTCGAGCACATCCCCGGTGGCTTCGTTCCCGCCTTCAACAAGGAGAGCGAGAACAACGAGCGTGTCGTCTGGCACTTCGACACCGAGCTCGGCGACATCGAG
>NZ_JBEOSZ010000022.1:0-38323 GCF_040303285.1 Streptomyces sp. NPDC096046
TGCTCGGCCCTGCCCCTGCCGCGCCGGGCCTTGTCCCTGCCCTGCTCCGCCGTGGGCTCCGCCGCCTCACCGCGCGGGGAACCCGCCGGAGCCGACGCCCGCCGGCTCACCCGGCGTCGGGTCCGCCCGCGGCCGGCCGCGGCCTCCGCCTCGGCGACGCTGTTGTACAGCTCCTCGTCGGGCTCGAAGACCGGTTCGGGCAGCGCGATCGGCTCGGCGGCCTCGGCTCCGATCTCGGCCTCCGTCTCGGCCTCCTCCTCGGCGGTCTCGACGACGGCCTCGTGGACGTGGGGCTGCTCGGCGGCACCGGCACGCGCGCGTTTCTTGCGCTTGCCACCGCCACCGGGGGCCGTCGGCTGCTCCATGTGCACGATGACACCGCGCCCGTTGCAGTGGACGCAGGTCTCGGAGAAGGACTCCAGCAGGCCCTGTCCGACCCGCTTGCGGGTCATCTGCACGAGCCCCAGCGAGGTCACCTCGGCGACCTGGTGCTTCGTACGGTCCCGGCCCAGGCACTCCAGCAGGCGCCGCAGCACCAGGTCCCGGTTGGACTCCAGCACCATGTCGATGAAGTCGATGACGATGATGCCGCCGAGGTCGCGCAGCCGCAGCTGACGCACGATCTCCTCGGCCGCCTCCAGGTTGTTCCTGGTGACGGTCTCCTCGAGGTTCCCGCCCTGACCGGTGAACTTTCCGGTGTTCACGTCGACGACGACCATCGCCTCGGTCCGGTCGATCACCAGCGAACCGCCGCTGGGCAGCCAGACCTTGCGATCGAGGGCCTTGGCGAGCTGCTCGTCGATCCGGTACGTGGCGAAGACGTCGACCTCGGAGGTCCACTTCGACAGCCGCTCGGCGAGGTCCGGCGCGACGTGCGCGACGTAGCCGTGGATGGTCGACCACGCCTCGTCACCGCTGACGACGACCTTGGAGAAGTCCTCGTTGAAGATGTCGCGCACGACCCGGACGGTCATGTCCGGCTCGCCGTACAGCAGCGTCGGAGCGTTGCCGCTCTTGGCCTTCTTCTGGATGTCCTCCCACTGCTGCTGCAGCCGCTCGACGTCCCGGCGCAGCTCGTCCTCGCTCGCGCCCTCGGCGGCGGTGCGCACGATGACGCCCGCGTCCTCGGGGACGATCTTCTTGAGGATGGTCTTCAGCCGGGCCCGCTCGGTGTCCGGCAGCTTGCGGCTGATGCCGGTCATGGAGCCCTCGGGCACATACACGAGGTAACGGCCCGGCAGGGAGACCTGGCTGGTCAGGCGGGCGCCCTTGTGACCGATCGGGTCCTTCGTCACCTGGACGAGCACCGACTGGCCGGACTTGAGGGCGGACTCGATGCGCCGCGGCCCGTGGGCCATGCCCAGCGCCTCGAAGTTGACCTCACCCGCGTACAGCACGGCGTTGCGGCCCTTGCCGATGTCGATGAAGGCGGCCTCCATCGACGGCAGCACGTTCTGCACCTTGCCGAGGTAGACGTTGCCGACGTACGAGGTCGACTGCTCCTTGTTGACGTAGTGCTCGACGAGCACGTCGTCCTCGAGGACGCCGATCTGCGTGCGGTCGCCGTGCTGGCGCACGACCATCACGCGCTCGACGGCCTCGCGGCGGGCCAGGAACTCGGCCTCGGTGATGATCGGTACCCGACGGCGGCCCTGCTCGCGACCTTCGCGGCGGCGCTGCTTCTTGGCCTCCAGGCGGGTCGAGCCCTTGATGGACTGCACCTCGTCGGACGGCTCGGCCTTGGGGCGGGGCTCGCGGACCTTGACGACCGTGCGCTCCGGGTCGTCGTCGGACGGCTCGGGGTCGGTGCCGGAGTCCCCGGCACGGCGACGGCGGCGACGGCGACGGCGGCTGCTGCTGGAGCCACCGCCGGACTCGTCACGGTCGGCGGCGTCCTCGGAGTCCTCGTCGTCCTCCTCGGCCCCGTCCTCGGTGTCCTGGTCCTGCGCGGCGCTCTGTTCGGACTCGGCGTCCTCGCCGTCGGACTCGGCCGACTCGCCACGCCGACGGCGGCGACCACCCCGGCGACGGCGGCGGCGCGAGCCGGTGCCCTCGGACTCGTCCTCCTGGTCGTCGCCGTCGGCCTGGTCCTCGGCGGACTCGTCGGCATCCTCCGGCTCGTCGGCGGCGGTGTCGACGGCAATGGTCTCGGGGGCCGGGACCCCGGACTCGTCGCCGGCACCCCGGCGCCGGCGGCGGCGACGCGAACCACCGGTCGGCTCCTCGCGCTGGGCCTCGGCCGGCGCGGACTCCTCGATCTCCTCGATCTCCTCGATCTCTTCGGGCTCCGTCGCCCCCGCCGCCTCGGCGGCGGCCGCGACGGCGGCCCGCTCCGGCGTCTGGAACTGGGGCTCGGTGAAGACGGGCGCCTGGAACAGCGCGACGGCGGGCCGCCTCGGACGCGACGGCGCCTCGCTGTCGCTGTCGGCCGCACTCGCGCTCGCCCGGTCGGCGGCCTTCGAGGCCTTCGCGCCCTTGGCGGACTGGGCGGGCTCGGCGAAGCCACTGGCGGCCCGGCGCACGACTCGACGACGGCGACGCGGACCGGCCTCCTCGGCCGGCTCGTCGGCGGGGGCGGTCTCGGCGGGGGTCTCCGAAGCCATGGCCTCGGACGCGGTGGCCTCGGAGGCGGTGGCCTCGGACGCACGGGCGGGCTCGGCGGCGGAATTCTCGGTCACGGGTGCCTTCGCCTCCTCGGCGTCGCCCTGCACCGCGTCCGCGGCGGAAGGCGCCCCGGCGGGCGCGGACGCCCGTCGTGAGGCACGTCGGCGAGTCCGACGCGGAGCAGCCTCTTCAACGGCCTCGGCGCTGTCGGCCGCCGCGGCGCTCTCCGCCGCCTCCGCGCTGTCGGTCACGACCGACGGTTCCGGGGCTCGGGCCTCGGCCGCTGCCTCCACCGTCTCGGCCGCGGTGGCGGCGGGCGAGGTGACGGTGCGCGTGGCACGGCGCCGGGTGCGCTTGGGGGCGGCGATCTCGGGCGTCTCGGCGGGCTCGTCGGCCTGGGCCGGCTCGTCGGCCTGGGCCGGCTCGGTCGCCCCGGGGTCGGTGGGAGCGGCGGCGGTCACCGGGACCACGGTCTCCGCGGCCTCCGCGTCCGCAGGAGCGCCGACCGGCGCGGAAGCGCGACGCACGGCGCGGCGCCGCTTGCGCCCGGCGGGCGCGGCGTCCTCGCCGCTCTCCACCGCCTCGGGCGACGGTGCGGCGGCCTGGGGTGTCTCGGCGACGGTTTCCCCGACCTCGTCGGTCTCCACCGCCTCAGCCGCGAGTTCCTCCGCATCAGCGGCCGGTACGGCCGGTGCGACGGTCTCCGCCGACGCGTCGGAGGAACCGCCGGCGGGCGGACCCGCCGGGCGGGACGCGGCACGGCGCCGCCGGCGAGGCGGCAGCGTGTCGCTCGGAGTGTTCTGTTCGGAACCCTCTGTGGGTTCGGTCGGTTCGAGCATGCGGGCTTATCTCCCGTCAGGCTCCCGGGCGCCGCGCCTGGCCCGGCGATGCCGGTGACGTCCGCGGCGCGCGCAGAGCGCGTTCGCCGCCGTCCGGGGCGCGGGCGCCGCACGGGAGCTCGCTGTGTCCTGTCTCGCCGGTTCCGTACGCCGAATGCGCACGGCCTGGCGAAAGTCTTCTGGTCGGTACCGCTGCCCGACCCAGGTGGCTCCCGAGTCCGAGGGCGGCGCTACGACGTCCGTCCCTTCGCGGGACCTTCCTTACGCCGGCGCCGTCGCGGCGGCAGTCGGTTCGGCCGTTGTGAGGGCCTCGACTGCCTCGCGGTCGGGCGCGAGCGGGTCGGTCACCGTGCCGGTCTCTTCATCGAACAGCCCCTGCGCCAGCCTGGTCACCGCTGCGGGGACCGGCGGCGCCAGGTCGGCCACGGCGCGAAGACCGGACAGGACGTCGTCGGGTCGTACGGCAGGCGTCACGTGCCGAACAACCAGCCGCAGTATCGCACAGGGCTGGTCGGTCGGCCTATCAGCCTGCGAACTGTGTGTTTCCTCGAGGCCGCGAACCTCCAGGCTCGCGACGGCGGAGCGGGCGTCGAACGTGCGCACGCCGTTCTTGGCGAGGCGCTGGACCTCGACGGTCTCGGCCGCGTTGAAGGCGTCCGCCGCTCGGCGGGCCTCCTCCGGCGGCACTCCGTCCAGCCGGAGCTCCCAGACGGAAGCCGTCAGCCGGTCGGCGAGTCCCGAGGTGCGGGCCTCGACCGCCTCGATGATGTCGAGCCCGGTGGGCAGCGAATCGTCGAGAAGGGCCCTGAGCTGCTCCGGGTCGCGGGGCGCGGTGAGCGCGATCTCCAGGTATTCCGCCTCACTGCCCGTACCGGTGGGTGCGGCATTGGCGTACGACACCTTCGGGTGCGGTGTGAAGCCCGCCGAGTAGGCCATCGGCACCTCGGCGCGGCGCAACGCACGCTCGAAGGCGCGCTGGAAGTCACGGTGGCTGGTGAACCGGAGGCGGCCGCGCTTGGTGTAGCGCAGTCGGATGCGCTGCACCGCGGGTGCGGGCGGCGGGCCTTCGGGCTGTCGCTTGCCCAGTGTCGTTCAGTCCTTCGTGAGAGCGGTCGTACTCCTACCAAGACTACGTGCCTCGCGCCCGGAAGGTTCCCTCCGGTCGGCCGGCAGCGGCTGCCGCGGTTCACCGAAGAGCATCCGCCGGATGTCGGCGCGGGTCTGCCGCGCGGCGGCCAGCGCCTGCCGGGTGGCCCGCCCCACACCGCGGGCGGCCTGAGCGGCCGGCCGCAGGACGGTGTCCCGCACGACGTGTCCGACGGGCGTCAGCACGCTGCGGTACATCCAGCGGACCGGTTCGACGAAGATCCACCGGAGGAGGGTGCCGAGGAACCGCCCGACGGCGAGCGAGATGTACCCGGAGACGCGCCAGGCATGGCCGAGGGCGTCCCACACCTCCCTCCCGATGGCGGCGAGCACTCGTCCGACGGGGGTGAGGATCCATCGCCAGAGGCCGAGCGCGGGCAGGACGAGCACGACGCGGGCGATCCAGTAGAGAGCCGTGCCGATCCCGGTGACGATCATGCTCACCAGCCACAGGAGGCCGTCACCGCACCAGGAGACCGCGCCGCCGAAAGGTGCGAGCACCCAGGTGTACAGCCAGCCGGCGGGCACGGCGACGAGGTACTTCGCCAGCCAGGCAACGACCGCCCAGACCCCGATGCCGAGCGCTGCCAGCCCGGCGCCGAGCCCCTTCAGGACCCGGCTCACCGCGTGCCCGAGGGGAGTGAGCAGGTGCGTGTACACCCAGCCGAGCGCCGCTCCCACACCCCGCGCGATCCAGCCGAGTACGGCCCCGAAGCCCCGGGCGACCCACGCGATCGCGTGCCCCACGGGGGTCAGCACATGTCGGTACAGCCACACCAGGGGCACCACGACGAGGACGTTCCCGAGCCAGCCGAGGGTCTTGCCCACGGGGACGACGACGTAGCGCCACAGTCCCACGAAGGGCCAGACGAACACCGCCCGCGCGAGCCACAGCAGCGCCCGCCCGAGCGGCCGCAGCAGCACGTCGTTCAGGAACCGTCCGGTCACGACGAGCACGTCCCACAGCATCCGCACCGGGACGACCAGCACGAGCACGATGATCCGTACGGGAATCCGGATCGCGACGGCGAGGCAGCCCCCGGACGCCTCCGGCTCCCGCCGGACAGGCCGCTCGGCGGCGCGCCGCTCGAGCGGGCCGACCCGCGTGCCGGAACTCTCGCGGGGACGCTTCTCCAGATCCATACCGTCGTAGACGCCTCAGCGCCTCGTCCGGATGCAGCACCGCACAGCCCCGCCCCGCTCTCCCGCAGTTCTTCGGCTCGGCCGTGTGACCCTACGGCTCACACGCGGCCGACCTGCGCCTGGAGCAGCCGCCGCGACTTCTGGAAGCCGCTGCGGGCGTACGCGGGAACGGCGCGCGGACTGGAGTGCACGGTCACGCGCTCCAGCCCGAGCTCGCGGGCTCCGTCCAGCACGGCCCGGATGAGCCGCCCGCCCAGCCCGCCGTCCCGCGCCTCGGGTACGACGTACACGCACTGGAGGTCTCCGGAGGCCCGCCGCGGTGCCCCGGGCGTGGGCACCCGCTGCACCACCGCGAGCCAGGCCATGCCGATGACTCGGTCGTCCCGGACCAGGACCATGCAGCGGTGTGAGCCGGCGTTCTCCCCGGCCCAGGCGACGAAGTGCCGTACGAAGTCGTCGCGCTCACCGAGGTCCGCCGAGCCGTTCTCGACGAACCACTCCCACCGGAGGGTGGCCACAGTGGCCAGTTCGGCGGGCCGGGCGGGACGGATGCTGATGTTCTCCATCAGGGCATTGTCGGGTCCGCGGCCCCGTCCGTCTCCCAGCGCAGCAGATCTCCCGGCTGGCACTCCAGCACCTCGCAGAGCGCGGCGAGAGTGGAGAAGCGGACCGCCTTGGCGCGGCCGTTCTTGAGGACCGCCAGGTTGGCGGGGGTGATGCCGACGCGTTCCGCCAGTTCGCCCACGGACATCTTCCGCTTGGCCAGCATCACGTCGATGTCGACGGCGATCGGCATCAGATGACCTCTTCCAGCTCGGCCTGCATCCGTGCCGCCTCGATGTCGCGCGCGACGGCCTGCGCGAGCAGCATCCGCAGCACGAGCACGATGAGCGCGACGCCCAGCACCGCCACGACGACCCCGCACAGCAGCAGGACCACCCCGGGAGCGACCGCCTCGCCCGGCGCGAGCACGACCGCGAGCGCGAAGACCAGCAGGGCGGCCGCCACGAACGCCCCGATCACGATGTGCACGTAGCGGAAGGCGGCGGTGGAGAACACCGTGCCTCGCCGCACCATCGTCACCAGGCGCCACACGCACACCACGACGACCTGGGCGGTCACGACGCCGAGGACCGTGATGACCAGGATCGGGGTCCGCAGATAGGCGTACTCGGGCTTGAGCCCGTTCATGTCGACGGCCAGCAGCGGCACCATCACCCCCTGCACGAACAACGACCCGGCGATCAGCACCACGAGCACCCCACGCAACGCCGCCACGGCCAGCTTCCCCATCACCACTCCTTCGATCGAGCCACGATGGAAATCTATCGAGATTCGATAGATGACACAAGAGGCGGACTACCGCGCGCACACATCAAGGCGTGCGACCGGTCGAGACGATGACGCTGGAGCACCGCACCGCACCGCACCGCACCGCACCGGAACGGCCGGGCGACGGCGCGGCGGCTGCGACGCGGCCGACATCCGCCCGCCGCATCCGGCGGTGCCCCGGCCCGCGGGGGCGCGGCCGTCCAGCTGGATCCAGATGCGCACCTCGGTGCCGCCGAGCGCCGAGGAGCCGACCCGCACGTCCGCTCGCCGTCCACCGCACGTCGCACGTCGCACGTCGCACGTCGCACGAGAAGAACCCGGAGACGCCGACACGGGCATCCCACCATCGGACGGCTCCCCCAGCACACAGTCTGAACCGGGGGAACCTGGCCGGGTGGGCCCCCCGGGGGAGCGTCGCCAACCCGACCTGCCCAGCGGGTCCCCCGCGAGACGGGCCTCTCACCTCCCGCGACGCCCGCGCGTGAGGCGCGACCGCCGACGCCACTGAGCCCCCGCCGGGCCGGAGGGGGCTCAATAGTCGCCAGAAACGCTTCAGCGAGCGTGGCTCACCTCAGTGCGAGTGACCGCTCGGCTCCGGCGCCGCGTTCTTGACCGTCAGAGGCAGCAGCTTCTTCCCGGTCGGGCCGATTTGAATGGCGGTGTCCATCTGCGGCGTCGTGCCTACGGACAACTTCCGAGCCAGTCCGACTCGAGTGGGTCTTCGACGGGCTCAACGACCTGCTCAGTAGCTGACAGTGCGGTTGAAGCTGGTGATGTTGAGTTTGATGCCCTCCACGGTCTTGAGCGTCGTGGGGAACTCACCCTCGGCGGTCTGGCCAGGTTGCACGTCGGTCTCCACTTGCGAGCCGTTCGCCACGCGAGTGCCGTCGGCGTCGACCGCCTCCCACTCCCATGAATAGTCGGACTTCTCGCTGCTGCTGTTCTTGATCGTCCAAACGAGCCAGATATTGGTAATACCGGCTTCCGAGCGGTCGTCCAGCTCGAAACTGGTGAGGTCGGCCCGTTCACCCGGGGGTGCCGGCGTCTGCTCCTGCGCCGTCTTCGTGGTGGGGGTCCGTGTGGGCGCAGGAGTCGTGCTCTCATCGTCATCGCCCAGCGCGACCATCAGCACGACAATGAGGATGACGATCACCGCCGCCAATGCGCCGACACACCCCCAAAGACAGCCACGGCTCCGCTGCTTCTTCTGCGGCGGCCCAGGCGGAGATGTCCACTGCCCGGAAGGGGGAGAACCATCGCCCGGACTTCCCGACCGAGGCCCGCTAGCAGGCGGCTCACTCGCTGCCATGTCGCCTCCTCGGTAGCGGATACCGCCACGCTAGGAAGCTGTGAGCCACCCCGCGAACGGAGAGCAGCCACTCAGGCGACAGCCTTCGTGTCCAGCCCTCCAAGGAGTAATGGCGCTCAGACCCACTCCACCTCGGACTGAATCCCGGAAGAGCCTCCAGGAAGCGGCAGAGGCGTTCTCGGGGTGTCCCGAGCGAGCCCCTGCCGCCTGCCCTCAGCGCCGAGCGCCCTCAGCACCGCCGTCCTGTCGCCCTCGCCGATGTCCGACAAGGCGTCGACGGTGCGCCGCAACGCGTCGCTCACCTCAGTGCGAGTGACCGCTCGGCTCCGGCGCCGCGTTCTTGACCGTCAGAGGCAGCAGCTTCTTCCCGGTCGGGCCGATTTGAATGGCGGTGTCCATCTGCGGACACACCCCACAGTCGAAGCAAGGCGTCCAGCGGCAGTCGTCGACCTCGGTCTCGTCGAGGGCGTCCTGCCAGTCCTCCCAGAGCCATTCCTTGTCCAGGCCGGAGTCGAGGTGGTCCCAGGGGAGGACCTCCTCGTAGGTGCGCTCGCGGGTGGTGTACCAGTCGACGTCGACACCGAACGACGCGAGGGCCTTGTCGGCGCAGGCCATCCAGCGGTCGTACGAGAAGTGCTCGCGCCAGCCGTCGAAGCGGCCGCCGTCGTCGTACACCGCGCGGATGACCGCACCGATGCGGCGGTCGCCCCGGGAGAGGAGGCCCTCGACGATGCCCGGCTTGCCGTCGTGGTAGCGGAAGCCGATGGAGCGGCCGTACTTCTTGTCGCCGCGGATCTTGTCCCGCAGCTTCTGCAGACGGGCGTCCGTCTCCTCCGCGGAGAGCTGCGGGGCCCACTGGAAGGGTGTGTGGGGCTTGGGGACGAAGCCGCCGATCGAGACCGTGCAGCGGATGTCGTTCGAGCGGGAGACCTCGCGGCCCTTGGCGATCACCCGGGTCGCCATGTCGGCGATCTGGAGGACGTCGTCGTCGGTCTCCGTCGGCAGGCCGCACATGAAGTACAGCTTCACCTGGCGCCAGCCGTTGCCGTACGCGGTGGCGACCGTGCGGATCAGATCCTCTTCCGAGACCATCTTGTTGATGACCTTGCGGATGCGTTCCGAGCCGCCCTCGGGGGCGAAGGTGAGGCCCGAGCGTCGGCCGTTCCTGGTCAGCTCGTTCGCCAAGTCGATGTTGAAGGCGTCCACGCGGGTGGAGGGCAGCGAGAGGCCGATCTTGTCGTCCTCGTAGCGGTCGGCGAGGCCCTTGGCGATGTCGCCGATCTCCGTGTGGTCGGCCGAGGAGAGGGACAGCAGGCCCACCTCCTCGAAGCCCGTGGCCTTCAGGCCCTGCTCGACCATGTCGCCGATGCCGGTGATGGAGCGCTCGCGCACCGGGCGCGTGATCATGCCGGCCTGGCAGAAGCGGCAGCCGCGGGTGCAGCCGCGGAAGATCTCCACCGACATGCGCTCGTGGACCGTCTCGGCCAGCGGGACGAGGGGCTGCTTGGGGTACGGCCACTCGTCGAGGTCCATGACGGTGTGCTTGGAGACCCGCCACGGCACGCCGCTGCGCTTGGGTACGACACGGGCGATACGGCCGTCGGGCAGGTACTCGACGTCGTAGAAGCCCGGGACGTACACCCCGCCCGTCTTCGCCAGGCGGAACAGCAGTTCCTCACGGCCTCCGGGGCGGCCCTCGGCCTTCCAGGCGCGGACGATGGCGGTGATCTCCAGGACCGCCTGCTCACCGTCCCCGATCACGGCGCAGTCGATGAAGTCGGCGATGGGCTCGGGGTTGAACGCGGCGTGACCGCCGGCCAGGACGATCGGGTCGTCCAGGCCGCGGTCACTGGCCTCCAGGGGGATGCCGGCGAGGTCGAGGGCGGCCAGCATGTTCGTGTAGCCCAGCTCCGTGGAGAAGGACAGGCCGAACACGTCGAAGGCCTTCACGGGCCGGTGGCTGTCCACCGTGAACTGCGGGACGTGATGCTCCCGCATGAGCTCCTCGAGGTCGGGCCACACGCTGTACGTGCGCTCGGCGAGGACGCCCTGCTGCTCGTTGAGCACCTCGTACAGGATCATGACGCCCTGGTTGGGCAGACCGACCTCGTAGGCGTCCGGGTACATGAGCGCCCAGCGGACGTCGCAGGAGTCCCAGTCCTTGACCGTGGAGTTGAGCTCTCCGCCGACGTACTGGATCGGCTTCTGCACATGCGGGAGCAGAGCTTCGAGCTGCGGGAAAACCGACGCAGCGACTTCGGCAGGCATGTCGCGCACCTTCGTGAGCTGGACTGAACGGACAGGGGTGACCATCCAGACTAACGCGATCGCGCGGGGCCTTCGTACGCCCGAAGGTCAGAGGTCCGCCGCACCGTCCTTGATCCCGTCCCAGAACCCGGGCAGTTCGGCCTCCACGCGTGCGGCCCGCTGCTCCTCGCGTTCATGGAGCAGGCCGTAGGTGAAGGCGCTCTCCCCCGCGGCGTGGGCGACCGCCGACAGCTCGCGCAGGCTCCGGCGCGCCATCACGCTGTCCTGGTGTTCGCCGAGCAGGTTCTGCAGCGACTTCATGGACTTGACCATGGTCTTGGCCGGCTTGCCCAGGACGGGTTCGGCCGCCTCCGCGGCGTAGCGGGTGCGCTTGGCCTTCTTGCGGGCCTCGTGCAGCGCGAGGTCCCGGTCGGTGCCGGGTTCCAGGTCCGTGCCCTGCTCGATCAGCCGGGACACCTTCCGGAAGTCCTTCCGTGCGGCCTTGGCGATCGGCTTGCGGGGCTTCTTGCCGGCCGCCTTCAGCAGCGGCGGGTCGGCGATCAGCGCGTCGAGGGTGTCCAGCAGGGCGAGGTAGCGGCGGGAGTCGAGGACGCCGAGGAGGCGGCCGCGGGCCCCTTTGTGCTCGGCGCCGGACCAGGAGCGCAGGCGCTCGGCGACCGGGCCTCGGATCAGGCCGGCGGGCACCTCGTCGACGGCCGCCGTCAGCCGCTCGGTCAGCACCTCGCGGTCGCGGTCCAGGCCCAGCTCGCCGGCGAGCCACTTCAGCTCGTCGGCGACGGGGTCCGTGACGGTCCGGTCGAGGATCTCGCCGAACGACTTGAAGGTGCTGCGCAGCCGGCGGGTGGCCACGCGCATGCTGTGCACGGAGTCCTCGGCGTCCCGGCGGACGGCGGGGTCGAGCTCGACGATCGCGTCGCGCTGGGTGCGCACGTAGGCGAGCACATGGTCTCCGGCGGTCACCGGTTTACCGGGGGCGGACGCGCGCCGCGCGACCGGTGCCGTCTCCTGCAGGGCGCGGGCCAGCTTCGACGACGACGCCGAGGGCCGTACGCCCGCCTTGCGCAACCGCTTCTCCAGCTTGTCGAGGAGGGCCGGGTCCGTTCCGTCGGCGAGTTCCACCTCGATCTCGGTCCAGCGTGCTTCGCCGCCGCGGCCGGTGAGCCGCTCGGCGTGCACGGCGTCCACGCTCATCTCGGCGAGGAGCCGGCCGTCGGCGTCGAGCAGATGGCGAACGTCGCGGTCGGAGCGCAGCCGGACCACCGGGAGCAGCTCGCTGCCGCGGACACGGGAGCGGACCAGTGAGGTGAGTTCGTCGGGGAGGGTGTCGGAGAGGGGGGCGTGGATCTCGTCTCGGACGTCTTGGGCGACCGGGAACTTGAGGTGCCAGCCCGCGTCGGAACCGCCCGTGCGGCGGCGCAGGGTGACGGACGACGCGGCGAGGCGTTCGTCGAGGGTGTCGTAGTAGGTGGCGTCGAGGTGGGACACCCCCTGGTCGACGACGGCCGCGACCCCGGCCGCTCCGGTGAGGTCGGGTGGCCCGCTGTCGGCCGACTCGTACTTCCGCTCGATCTCGCGCTTGCTGTCCGCCATGCACCGAATCTAGTCGGCCGGGGCGCGGGGCGGCAGAGGGCCACCCCGCGCGGTGTCATGCCGACATCGGCCGTTGCACCCGGATCGACTGCAACAAGCCCACCGCTATCCACACGGCGAACATCGACGATCCGCCGTACGACACGAACGGCAGCGGCAGGCCGGTGACCGGCATGATGCCGAGCGTCATGCCGATGTTCTCGAACGTCTGGAAGGCGAACCAGGCGACGATGCCCGCGGCCACGATCGTGCCGTACAGGTCGGTGGTCTCCCGGGCGATGCGGCAGGCCCGCCACAGGACGATGCCGAGGAGGGCGATGATCAGGCCTCCGCCGAGGAAGCCGAGCTCCTCCCCCGCCACGGTGAAGACGAAGTCCGTCTGTTGTTCCGGTACGAACTGGCCGGTGGTCTGCGAGCCGTGGAAGAGCCCGGAGCCGGTCAGGCCGCCCGATCCGATGGCGATCCGGGCCTGGTTGGTGTTGTAGCCGACGCCGGCGGGGTCGAGCTCGGGGTTGGCGAAGGCGGCGAAGCGGGCGATCTGGTAGTCGTCGAGCACGCCGAGCTGCCAGACGGTGACCGCGCCGAGCGTGCCCGCGCCGAGCAGGCCGAAGACCCAGCGGTTGGATGCCCCGGAGGCCAGCAGCACGCCGAGCACGATGATGACCATCACCATGACCGACCCGAGGTCGGGCATCAGCATCACGATCAGCATCGGCACGGCGGCCAGCCCGAGCGCCTGGAGGACCGTGCGGTGGTCGGGGTACTGCTTGTCGCCCGCGTCGACCCGGGCCGCCAGCAGCATGGCCATGCCGAGGATGATCGTGACCTTCACGAATTCCGAGGGCTGGAGCGAGAAGCCGCCGGGCAGCTGGATCCAGGAGTGGGCGCCGTTGATGGTGGAGCCGAGCGGGGTCAGCACCAGCAGGATCAGCAGGACCGAGAGGCCGTACAGGACCGGCACGGCGGTGCGCAGGCCGCGGTGGCCGAGCCAGATCGTGGCGGCCATCAGGGCGAGGCCGATGCCGGTGTTCAGCAGGTGCCGGACGAGGAAGTAGTACGGGTCGCCCTGGTTGAGCTCCGTGCGGTTGCGGGTCGCCGAGTAGACGAGGAGCGTGCCGAGCAGCGACAGGGCCGTCGCCGACAGCAGGATCGGCCAGTCGAGCCGCCGCGCCACCGAGTCACGGGCCAGCAGTCGCGTCCAGCCGGAGCGCTCGGGCCCGTAGCCGGAGACCTGGAAGCTGTTCACACCGCCGGTCATGCTGGCAACCTCCGGCTTCCCCGGCGGCGCCGCCTTCGGGTGTCACGGTTCTCCGGCGTCGGCGGGGCCGCCGTCGCCGGCTGGAGCGGGTCGGCCGGGGCGTTGGGGTCCTCCTTCTTGGCCTGCTGGTCCTTGGCCGGGTCCTTGGAGACCTTCGGGGAGGCGATGGTGCCGTCCGTCTTGACCTTCGGCAGGGCTTTCTGCGGGGTGGGCAGCAGCGCCTTCTTGGGGTCGATGTCGCCTTCCGGGGAGACGCCGTACAGCGCGTTGTAGATGTTGCGGACGGCGGGGCCGGAGGCGCCGGAGCCGGTACCACCCTGGGAGATCGTCATGACGATCGCGTAGTCCTTGGTGTACGTGGCGAACCAGGAGGTCGTCTGCTTGCCGTAGACCTCGGCGGTACCCGTCTTGGCGTGCATCGGGATCTTGTCCTGCGGCCAGCCGCCGAACCTCCAGGCGGCCGTACCGCGGGTGGCGACTCCCGCGAGGGCTTCGCTTATCTCGCTGCGCGTCTTCTGGGTCAGCGGGAGCTTGCCGTGCGCCTTGGGCTTGATCGGCGTGACGGTCTTGCCGTCGGCGCTGATGACGGCTTTGCCGACCGACGGGGTGTACATCGTGCCGCCGTTGGAGATGGCCGCGTAGATGGTGGCCATCTGGATCGGTGTGACGAGGGTGTCGCCCTGGCCGATGGAGTAGTTGACGGAGTCACCGGCACGCATGCGGTTGCCTTCGAGGCAGTTCTCGTAGGCGATCTTCTCGGCGTAGCTGCCGTTGCGCTTGCCGGTGCGGCACCAGGCGTCCTTGTTGGCCTTCCAGTAGTCCAGCTTCCACTGGCGGTCGGGGACGCGGCCGGTGACCTCGTTGGGCAGGTCGATGCCGGTCTCCTTGCCGAGGCCGAACTGGTGGGCGGTCTTGTAGAACCAGTCGTTGGCGTTCTTCTTCGGCTTGGTGCCGCCGTCGCGCTTCCACTCCTCGTGGGAGAGCCGGTAGAAGACGGTGTCGCAGGAGACTTCCAGGGCGCGGCCGAGGCTGATCGGGCCGTACCCCTTGGACTCGAAGTTCTTGAAGACCTGGCCGCCGATCGAGTACGAGCTGGAGCACTGGTACGGGCCGTCGAAGGAGTAGCCCGCCTTGACCGCGGCGGCCGTCGGGATGACCTTGAAGATCGAGCCGGGCGCCGACTGGCCCTGGATGGCACGGTTGAGGAGCGGGTAGTTGGAGGTCTTGCCGGTGAGGCGTGCGTAGTCCTTGGCGGAGATGCCGCCCACCCAGGCGTTGGGGTCGTACGTCGGGTTGGACGCCATGGCCACGACGCGGCCCGTCTTGGCCTCCATGACGACGACGGCTCCGGAGTCCGCCTTGTAGTTCGTGCCGGTGTTGCGGTCGTGCTGCCGGCGGGCCTCCTTCATGGCCTCGTTCAGCTGGTACTCGGCGATCCGCTGGACCCGGGAGTCGATGCTGGTGATGAGGTTGTCGCCGGGGTGGGCCGGGTCGGCTTCGGCCTGGCCGATGACCCGGCCGAGGTTGTCGACCTCGTAGCGGGTGACGCCGGCCTTGCCGCGCAGCGCCTTGTCGTACTGGCGCTCCAGGCCGGAGCGGCCGACCTGGTCGGAGCGCAGGTACGGCGAGTTGGTGTTCTGCGCCTTCTTGATCTCCTCGTCGGTGACCGGCGAGAGGTAGCCGAGGACCTGGGCGGTGTTGGCCTTGCCCGGGCTCGGGTAGCGGCGCACGGCTTCCGGCTCGGCGGTGATGCCGGGGAAGTCCTCGGCGCGCTCGCGGATCTGCAGGGCCTGCTTGGCGGTGGCCTCGTCGGTGATGGGGATGGGCTGGTACGGCGAGCCGTTCCAGCAGGGCTGCGGCGTTTCGGCGTCGCACAGCCGGACCTTCGCCTGGACCTCCTTGGGCGTCATGCCCAGGACCTTGGCGAGCTTGGTGAGGACTTCCTTGCCGTCGTCCTTCATCTTCAGCAGGTCGGTGCGGGAGGCGGAGACCACCAGCCGCGTCTCGTTGTCCGCCAGGGCCACGCCGCGGGCGTCCAGGATGGAGCCGCGGACGGCCGGCTGGACGACCTGCTGGACGTGGTTGCCCGAGGCCTCCTTGGCGTAGGCCGCGCCCTCACGGATCTGGAGGTACCACAGGCGGCCGCCGAGGGTGAGCAGGAGGGAGAGGACGAGGACCTGGATGACGACGAGCCGGATCTGGACCCGTGGATTCCGGCCGGTCTCGGGAATGTTGGTCACTGCGGCCGCCTCCCCCTCTCGGTGCGCGTACAGATGTGCGGGTGTGACGGTGCGTCGGGGCACGGATGTGCGGATACGAGTGAGGAACGACGGGCCCACGCGTCGGCGTTCCTACGGGAGTGACTCGTTCGGGTGAACTTCCCTGCGGTCACAGCCGCTTGACCCCCTTGATGCGCCCGGCCCGCGCCATCCGCGCCCGGGCCGCCCTCATCCGCAGCCCGTTGCGCTGGCCGCCGATCTTCAGTCCGGTGCCGCCGGCGAGCCAGCCGGAGGAGATGTCCGCGGACTTGGCGGCGGAGCCGGTCTCGGCGAGCGGATCGTTCTCCGCGCGCCGGGCCAGGCCCATGATCCCCGGCACGACGAACGGGGCGAGCAGCAGGTCGTACAGGGCGGCCGTGAACAGCAGGCTCCCGAGGCCCACATGGCGGGCGGCGTCGTCACCGACCAGGGCACCGACCCCGGCGTACAGCAGGGTGGAGCCGACCGCGGCGGCCACCACCACGACCATGGGGCCGGTCGCGGACTTCAGCTGGCCCGTCTCGGGCTTCACGAGGCCCGCGAGGTAGCCGATGACGCACAGCACGAGGGCGTAGCGCCCGGCGGCGTGGTCGGCGGGCGGGGCCAGGTCGGCGAGCAGGCCCGCCCCGAAGCCGACCAGGGCGCCGCCCACATGCCCGTACACCAGCGCGAGGCCGAGCACGGTGAGCAGCAGCAGGTCGGGCACGGCGCCGGGCAGGTGGAGGCGGGCGAGGACGCTCACCTGGATCACCAGGGCGACGACGACCAGGGCGGAGGAGAGCAGGATCCGGTTGACGCGCATGGGGTGACAGCTCCTACTGCTCTTGCTGGTTCTGGCCGTCCACGGGCGCCTCGGCCGACGGCGTCACGGTCACCGTCACCGTCGGCCGGGGGGTCGGCTTGGGCTTGGGCGGGAGGACCGTGTCACGCGGGTCCTTCTTCGGGGCCTCGACGACGACACCGACGATGTCGAGCTGGGTGAAACCGACGTACGGCGTGACGTAGAGCGTGCGGGTCAGGTCGCCGCCGGAGGGGTCGACGCGGGAGACCACGCCGACGGGTACCCCGGGCACGAACGGCCGGTCGGCCTGCGAGCCGAAGGTGACCAGGCGGTCGCCCTTCTTCACCTCGGCCTTGCCGTTGAGGAGTTCGACGCGCAGCGGGCGGTCCCCCTGCCCGGAGGCGAAGCCGAGCTCGTCGCCGGACTCCATGCGGGTGCCGACCGTGAAGTCGGGGTCGCTGGCCAGCAGGACCGTGGCCGTGTCGGGACCGACGGTGGTGACGCGACCGACGAGTCCCTCGCCGTTCAGGACGGTCATGTCGCGCTTGATGCCGTCTCTGGCTCCCACGTCGATGGTGATGGTCCAGGAGAAGCCCTGCGCGGCTCCGACGGCGATGACCTGGGCGCCCTTGATGCCGTACTGGCCCCGGCCGGCGATCTTCAGCATCGTGTCGAGCTGCTTGAGGCGGCTGCGGCTGCGGTCGTCGCTGCCGAGCCGCGCCTTCAGGGCCGCGTTCTCCTGTTCCAGCGCGGCGAGCCGGTCGTGCCGTTCACCGGAGTCGCGGATGGCGGAGACCGCGTTGCCGACCGGGTCGACCGCGGCCGAGACGCCGCTCTCGATCGGGCCGAAGACCGTCGCCGCGCCCTGTCGGGCACCGTCGACGGGTGAGTCCTCCCCACCGCGGATGTCCACCGTGATCAACGCGAACGCGACGGCGATCAGCAGCACCAGGAGCAGCCGGCTCTCTCGTGTGTCCCTCACGTGCGGCGGCCGTGCCCTTCCTCATAGGAATTCGGGAAGCCCCAGGGAAACCCGAGGGGCTGCTTTGTGGGAGCTTATGCAGATGTATCAACGATCCGCCGTACGAGAGGAGATCGTCCCGTACGGCGGAATCGAAGAGTTATGTCATCTGCGCGGCTGGGCGTCCAGCACCTGCTGGAGCGCCTCGAACTCCTCGACGCACTTTCCGGATCCGAGCGCCACGCTGTCCAGCGGGTCCTCGGCGATGTGGATCGGCATGCCGGTCTCCCGGCGCAGCCGCTCGTCGAGGCCCCGCAGCAGCGCGCCGCCGCCGGTCAGAACGATTCCTCGGTCCATGATGTCGCCGGACAGCTCCGGCGGGCACTTGTCGAGGGTCGTCTTGACGGCGTCGACGATCGCGTTGACCGGCTCCTCGATGGCCTTGCGGACTTCGGCGGCGGAGATGACGACGGTCTTCGGCAGCCCGGACACCAGGTCCCGCCCGCGGATTTCGGTGTGCTCGTCGGTGTCGAGGTCGTACGCCGAACCGATCGTGATCTTGATCTGCTCGGCCGTGCGCTCACCCAGCAGGAGGGAGTACTCCTTCTTGATGTGCTGGATGATCGCGTTGTCCAGTTCGTCGCCCGCGACACGGATGGACTGGGCGGTGACGATGCCGCCGAGGGAGATGACCGCGACCTCCGTGGTGCCGCCGCCGATGTCGACCACCATGTTGCCCGTGGCCTCGTGGACCGGCAGGCCGGAGCCGATGGCCGCGGCCATGGGCTCCTCGATGATGTGCACCTGGCGGGCGCCGGCCTGGGACGACGCCTCGATGACGGCGCGGCGTTCGACGCCCGTGATGCCCGAGGGCACACAGACGACGACCCGCGGACGAGCCAGATACCGCCGCTTGTGGATCTTCAGAATGAAGTAGCGGAGCATCCGCTCGGTGATCTCGAAGTCGGCGATCACGCCGTCCTTCAGCGGACGAACGGCAACGATGTTGCCGGGTGTGCGCCCGATCATCTTCTTCGCTTCGGCGCCGACCGCGAGGATGCCACCGGTGTTGGTGTTGATCGCGACGACGGACGGCTCGTTGAGTACGATCCCGCGACCCCTGACGTACACCAGCGTGTTGGCGGTCCCGAGGTCGACAGCCATGTCACGGCCGATGAACGACATTGAGTTCCCCATCAGGATTCGTCTGGCCTTCCCACTAGCTTTTGAGGGCTTTTCAGGTAGGCAAAGGTGGGTGCTGTGACGTGAAGGCTTCCATCGTAGACGCGCCTTCGCGAACACTGCGGGAGGGTCTCCGCCATTGTCAGCAGATGCCGACGGCATTCGCTTCTGGAGACGGGCGTTCGGGGCCCATCGTTCCCTCGATCGCCACCCGTACGCCGCACAGTCCGGGGGCCTGCGCCCCCGGACCCGACGCATGTGCTGGTGAGGTGCGGACGCTATGCCCGACCGGGGAAGAAAATCTTCACCTCGCGCTCGGCGGACTCCTCGGAGTCGGAGGCGTGGATCAGGTTCTCCCGGACGATCACCCCGTAGTCACCGCGGATGGAGCCGGGCGCCGCGGCGATCGGGTCGGTCGGGCCGGCCAGCCCGCGGACCCCCTCGATGACCCGCTCGCCCTCGACGATCAGCGCCACCACCGGGCCGGAGGCCATGAACTCCACCAGCGGCTCGTAGAAGGGCTTGCCCTTGTGCTCGCCGTAGTGCTGCTCCAGCGTGTCCTGGTCCAGGGTGCGCAGCTCCAGCGCGGTGATCCGCCAGCCCGCCTTGCGCTCGATGCGGCTGATGATCTCGCCTGTCAGGCCTCGACGGACGGCGTCGGGCTTGAGGAGGACGAGGGTGCGCTGGCTCACGACGGGCTCCTTGTGGGTGAAGGTCTTGCGGTGGGACGAGATTACCCGGCGTGTCGGGGCGCCCGTTACGCAGCGTCAGGTGTGGAGGAGTTCGCCTGTGCCGCGAATCTGGCCTTCGCCGCGTCCACCTTCCGCCCGTAGTGCACGGACGCCCACCACAGCGCCGCGAAGATCGCGCCCAGGAAGTACATGGTCGGCACGATGAACCCGGACGCGATGAGCGCGATCTGCAGTGCCCAGCCGAGGGCGACCCCGCCCGGGCGCGTCACCAGACCGCACAGCACCAGGCACAGGAACATCGCGATGCCGCTGACCGTCCACACGGCCGTCATGGACAGGTCCGGGTCCTTCATGGCGACCAGACCGGCGAACCCGATGACGAAGAACTCGCCGATCAGGGTCGAAGAACACAGCGTGCGCACGTGTCTCAGCCTCTCCCCAGGAGCAGTCGGGCCTCGCCGACGGTGATGACGGAACCGGTGACGAGCACACCGCCGCCCGCGAACTCGCCCTCCTCCTCGGCCAGGGTGATCGCGGCCTCCAGCGCGTCGGGCAGCCGCGGCTCGACCTGGACGCGCTCCTCGCCGAACACCTCCACGGCGATACCGGCGAGCTCGTCGGCGTCCATCGCGCGGTGGCTGGAGTTCTGCGTGACCACGACCTCGGCGAACACCGGCTCGAAGGCCTCCAGCAGTCCCCGCACGTTCTTGTCGCCGCTCGCGCCGACCACGCCGATGAGACGGCTGAACTGGAACGCCTCCCCGATCGCCTCGGCCGCCGCCCGGGCACCCGCCGGGTTGTGGGCGGCGTCCAGCACGACCGTCGGCGACCGGCGCACGACCTCCAGCCGGCCCGGCGAGGCGACGGCCGCGAACGCCTTGCGGACCGTGTCGAGGTCCAGCGCGTCGGGCCGCTGCGCGCCGACACCGAAGAACGCCTCGACGGCGGCGAGCGCGACGGCCGCGTTGTGCGCCTGGTGCGCGCCGTGCAGCGGCAGGTACACCTCGGGGTACTCGCCGCCGAGCCCGCGCAGCGTCACCAGCTGCCCGCCGACGGCCACCTGCCGCTCGACGACACCGAACTCCAGCCCCTCCCGGGCCACCGTCGCGTCCACCTCGACGGCCTTCTTCAGCAGCACCTGGGCGGCGTCGACCGGCTGCTGCGCCATGATGACCGTCGCACCCTGCTTGATGATGCCGGCCTTCTCCGTGGCGATCTCGGCGTGCGTGGAGCCGAGCCGGTCGGTGTGGTCGAGGTCTATGGGCGTGACCACGGCGACATCCCCGTCGATCACATTCGTGGCGTCCCAGGAGCCGCCCATGCCGACCTCGACGACGCCGACGTCCACGGGGGCGTCGGCGAACGCCGCGTACGCCATACCGGTGAGCACCTCGAAGAACGACAGCCGGTACTCCTGCGCGGCGTCGACCATCTCCACGTACGGCTTGATGTCCTGGTACGTCTCGATGAACCGCTCGGGCGCGATGGGGGCCCCGTCGAGGCTGATGCGCTCGGTGATCGACTGCACGTGCGGCGAGGTGTAGCGGCCGGTGCGCAGCTCGAAGGCGCCGAGCAGGGCCTCGATCATGCGGGCCGTGGAGGTCTTGCCGTTCGTGCCCGTGATGTGGATCGACGGGTACGACCGCTGCGGCTCCCCCAGCACGTCCATCAGCGCGGCGATACGGCTGACGGAGGGTTCCAGCTTGGTCTCGCCCCAGCGGGTGGCGAGCTCTGTCTCCACCTCGCGCAGGGCCTTGTCGACCTCGGGGTCGGCGGGGCGCGCGGGGATGTCGGCGTCGGGCGGGCCGCCCTGGGTGCGCAGGGTTCGGCTGCCGGCTTCGATGACCGCGAGGTCGGGGTCGCGGTCGGTCTCCTCCGCGATGATCTCGTCGAAGGCGGTGAGGGGGTCGGGCTGGTCGTCGGCGTTGTGGTCTGGAGGGAGCTCGCTCACGGGGCCCAGTCTACGGAGACCGACTGACATTGCTTGCGGTGGCTTATGTCCATGGACGACGCGTGTCCGTGGGGGTCGCTCGCGCGGTTCCCCGCGCCCCCGAACCGCGTGCAGGCCCCGGCGCTGAGCACCGGGGCCTGCACGACCGTACGAACCCCTACGCCTGCGGCAGGCGCTCCAGCTGGGCCTGGATCCGCGCGATGTCCTCCTCCGCCTTGGCGAGGCGGGTGCGGATCTTGTCCACGACGTGGTCGGGGGCCTTCGCCAGGAACGCCTCGTTGCCGAGCTTGGCGTTCGCCTGGGACTTCTCCTTCTCCGCCGCGGCGAGGTCCTTGGCCAGGCGCTTGCGCTCCGCCGCCACGTCGATCGTGCCGGAGAGGTCGAGGGCGACCTCCGCGCCGGCGACGGGGAGGGTGGCGGTGGCGGTGAAGGCGTCGCCCTCCGGCTGGAGGCGGAGCAGCTGGCGGATGGCCGCCTCGTGGGGCGCGAACGGGGTGCCGTCGAGGATCAGCCGGGCCGGGACCCGCTGGCCGGGCTGGAGGCCCTGGTCGGCGCGGAAGCGGCGGACCTCGGTGATGACCGACTGAAGGCTCTCGATCTCGCGCTCGGCGTCGGCGTCCCGGAAGCCACTGTCCTTCGGCCAGTCCGCGATGACGACCGACTCGCCGCCGGTGAGCGTGGTCCAGAGGGTCTCGGTGACGTACGGGACCACCGGGTGCAGCAGTTTCAGCGTGACGTCGAGGACCTCGCCGAGGACCCGCTTGGAGACCTCGGCCGCCTCGCCGCCCGCCTGGAACGTCGTCTTGGACAGCTCGACGTACCAGTCGAAGACCTCGTCCCACGCGAAGTGGAACAGGGCGTCGGAGAGCTTAGCGAACTGGTAGTCCTCGTAGAACGCGTCGACCTCGGCGACGACGGAGTTCAGGCGGGAGAGGATCCAGCGGTCGGTCGCCGACATCTTGGAGGCGTCCGGCAGCGGCCCCTCGATCGTCGCGCCGTTCATCATCGCGAAGCGCGTCGCGTTCCAGATCTTGTTGGCGAAGTTGCGGGAGCCCTGGACCCAGTCCTCGCCGATCGGGACGTCGACGCCCGGGTTGGCGCCGCGGGCGAGGGTGAAGCGCAGGGCGTCGGAGCCGTACTTGTCCATCCAGTCCAGCGGGTTGACCGCGTTGCCGAAGGACTTCGACATCTTCTTGCCGAACTGGTCGCGGACCATGCCGTGCAGGGCGATGGTGTGGAACGGCGGGGTGCCGTCCATCGCGTACAGGCCGAACATCATCATCCGGGCGACCCAGAAGAAGAGGATGTCGTAGCCGGTGACCAGGACGGAGTTCGGGTAGAACTTCGCCAGCGGCTCGGTCTGTTCGGGCCAGCCGAGCGTGGAGAACGGCCACAGGCCGGAGGAGAACCAGGTGTCGAGGACGTCGGTGTCCTGGCGCCAGCCCTCGCCGCTCGGCGGCTCCTCGTCGGGGCCGACGCAGACGACCTCGCCGTTCGGGCCGTACCAGACCGGGATGCGGTGGCCCCACCACAACTGCCGCGAGATGCACCAGTCGTGGAGGTTGTCGACCCAGTCGAAGTAGCGCTTCTCCATCTCCTGCGGATGGATCTTGACCTTGCCCTCGCGGACCGCGTCACCGGCCGCCTTCGCGAGCGGGCCGACCTTCACCCACCACTGCATGGACAGGCGCGGCTCGATCGTCGTCTTGCAGCGCGAGCAGTGGCCGACGGAGTGGACGTAGGGCCGCTTCTCCGCGACGATCCGGCCCTCGGCGCGCAGCGCGGCGACGATCGCCGAGCGGGCCTCCAGGCGGTCCAGGCCCTGGAAGGGGCCGTGGGCGGTGATGACCGCGTGCTCGTCCATGATCGTCAGGGCCGGGAGGCCGTGGCGCTGGCCGATCTCGAAGTCGTTCGGGTCGTGCGCCGGGGTGACCTTGACGGCACCCGTGCCGAACTCGGGGTCGACGTGCTCGTCGGCGACGACCGGGATGGAGCGGTCGGTCAGCGGCAGCTTGACCAGCTTGCCGACCAGGTGCTTGTACCGCTCGTCCTCGGGGTGGACGGCGACGGCCGTGTCCCCGAGCATCGTCTCGGCGCGGGTGGTGGCGACGACGATGGTGTCGTCCCCGTCGCCGTACTTCATGGAGACGAGCTCGCCGTCGTCGTCCTGGTAATCGACCTCGATGTCCGAGATGGCCGTCAGACAGCGCGGGCACCAGTTGATGATGCGCTCGGCGCGGTAGATCAGCTCGTCGTCGTAGAGGCGCTTGAAGATGGTCTGGACGGCCTGGGACAGGCCCTCGTCCATCGTGAAGCGCTCACGCGACCAGGCGACACCGTCACCCAACCGCCGCATCTGGCCGCTGATCTGCCCGCCGGACTCGCCCTTCCACTGCCAGACGCGCTCGACGAACGTCTCCCGGCCCAGGTCGTGGCGGGACTTGCCCTCCTTGGCGAGCTCCCGCTCGACGACGTTCTGCGTGGCGATACCGGCGTGATCCATGCCGGGCTGCCACAGCGTCTCGTAGCCCTGCATGCGCTTGCGGCGGGTCAGGGCGTCGATGAGCGTGTGCTCGAAGGCGTGCCCCAGGTGGAGCGAGCCCGTGACGTTCGGCGGCGGGATGACGATGGTGTACGGCGGCTTGTCGCTCTTGGCGTCCGCCTCGAAGTAACCCCGCTCTACCCAGCGCTCGTACAGCGGCCCCTCCACGTCGGCCGGCGCGTACTGGGTCGGCAGGTCGGTGCTGGGCGCTGGTGGCTGCTGCTGAGCGTTCTCGGTCACGGGGGTCAGTTTAGAGGTGTCACCGGCCCGTACCGAAACGCGTTTGCTTCGTAACGATGGGCCCCCCGATGCCATGCACACGGCGGGTCTGCGCCAGGATGACCGGAAGACACACGCATCTGGAGGGGAACCCAGAACATGAGTTACGACCAGCCGGGCCCGTACGGCGGGCAGCCCCAGCAGCCTGGTCCGTACGGCCAGCCGGGCCCGTACGGCCAGCCGCCGCAGGCGCCCCAGCCCGGCTACGGCTACCCCCAGCAGGCCCCTCCGCCCCAGCCCGGCTACGGCTACCCGCAGCAGCCCCCGCAGGGCGTCCCGCCCCAGCCCGGCTACGGCCAGCAGCCCCCGTACGGCCAGGCCCCCTACGGCCAGGCTCCCTACGGCGTCCCCCACCCCCCGGCTCCCGGTGGCGGCAAGAAGAAGACGGGCCTGATCATCGGCGCGGTCGCGGTCGTGGCGGCGATCGGCGTGGGCGCGTACTTCGTGATCGGCGGGGGTGGCGGCGCGGGCGCCCTGGAGGACGACGGGCCGCACAAGCTGGCGACTCCGGCGAAGGTGATGAGCGAGTACAACCGCATCTCGAAGGACGGGGCCACCGCGGGCGACGACTCCACCAGGGAACTGGAGAAGAGCGGCGTCAAGAACGGCAAGTCGGTGCTGGGCACCTACTCCACGGTGGACATCGGCAAGTACGACCCCAACGACCCGTCGTCCGCCGCCTCGCTGGCCAC
Organism: Streptomyces sp. NPDC096046; assembly: GCF_040303285.1. Taxonomy (NCBI): domain Bacteria; kingdom Bacillati; phylum Actinomycetota; class Actinomycetes; order Kitasatosporales; family Streptomycetaceae; genus Streptomyces; species Streptomyces sp. NPDC096046. The sequence goes on from NZ_JBEOSZ010000022.1 coordinate 24,828, forward strand.
GGCCAAGAGCGCCTCGTTCTTCGGGGTCTACGGCGAGATCTCCGATCCCGAGGCGGCCCTGGACACGTTCTTCGCCAACTTCAAGAAGTCGTCCGAGAAGGAGTCCTCCAGCAGCACCGGCCCGAAGACGGAGCTGATCGGTGAGCCGGAGGAGGCCGACCTCGACGGGGCGGTCATGAAGTGCCAGGCGGCCAAGGGGCAGGACCTGGTGACCAAGAAGGAGCAGACCAACTGGTTCTGCGCCTGGGCGGACTACAGCACGGTCGCCGTGGTCTCGTCCCGTGAGGCCACTCAGGAGACCGGCAAGGACGCCGCCGTCGACATCACCACCAAGATTCGCCCGGAGATCCGCGTCAAGGCCTGACGACGCCGAAGGCACAAAGAGAAAGGGGCCCCGGTCGTCGACCGGGGCCCCTTCCCCTACGCCTGTGTCACGCCGTCTTCTGCTCGCCCGGGCCGCGTCCGTTGCGCGCGTCCCGCGGGATCAGGGTCGGGTTGACGTTCGACTGGACGACGTCCGCCGTGATGACGACCCGGGCCACGTCCTTGCGGGACGGCACCTCGTACATCACGCCCTGGAGGACTTCCTCCATGATGGCGCGCAGGCCACGCGCGCCGGTCTGGCGGAGGATGGCCTGATCGGCGATGGCCTCAAGCGCCTCGCGCTCGAAGTCCAGCTCCACGCCGTCGAGTTCGAAGAGGCGCTGGTACTGCTTGACGAGCGCGTTGCGCGGCTCGACGAGGATCTGGAGCAGCGCCTCGCGGTCGAGGTTGTGGACCGAGGTGATGACCGGGAGGCGGCCGATGAACTCGGGGATCATGCCGAACTTGACCAGGTCCTCCGGCATGACCTCCTGGAACTGGTCCTTGGACTCCATCTCGCGCTTGGAGCGGATCTGCGCGCCGAAGCCGATGCCCTTGGCGCCGGCCCGGGACTCGATGATCTTCTCCAGCCCGGAGAAGGCACCGCCCACGATGAACAGCACGTTCGTCGTGTCGATCTGGATGAACTCCTGGTGGGGGTGCTTGCGGCCGCCCTGCGGCGGAACCGAGGCGGTGGTGCCCTCCAGGATCTTCAGCAGGGCCTGCTGGACGCCCTCGCCCGACACGTCGCGCGTGATCGAGGGGTTTTCACTCTTCCTCGCGACCTTGTCGATCTCGTCGATGTAGATGATCCCCGTCTCGGCCTTCTTGACGTCGTAGTCGGCCGCCTGGATCAGCTTGAGCAGGATGTTCTCGACGTCCTCGCCGACGTAACCGGCCTCCGTGAGGGCCGTGGCGTCGGCGATCGCGAAGGGGACGTTCAGCATGCGCGCGAGGGTCTGCGCGAGGAGGGTCTTGCCGGAGCCCGTGGGACCCAGGAGCAGAATGTTCGACTTCGCCAACTCGATGGCGTCGTCACGGCCGTTCGCCCCGCCGTTCTCGCCGGCCTGGACCCGCTTGTAGTGGTTGTACACCGCTACGGAGAGAGCCTTCTTGGCGGCCTCCTGGCCGACCACGTAGCCCTCGAGGAACTCGTAGATCTCGCGCGGCTTCGGGAGTTCCTCCCAGCGGACCTCGCTGGTCTCCGCGAGTTCTTCCTCGATGATCTCGTTGCAGAGGTCGATGCACTCGTCGCAGATGTACACACCGGGCCCTGCGATGAGCTTCTTGACCTGCTTCTGGCTCTTGCCGCAGAACGAGCACTTGAGCAGATCGCCGCCGTCACCGATGCGTGCCACGGTGTGCTTCCCCTTCGCCTGGGAGACTCCTGGACGTCAACGTCCAGCGGACTCCTGGTGCTGCCTTATGTCCGACGGTACCTTGCCGGGCCACCCGTCCGGCCCCCCTTGGCGCGGTTCGCTTTGACGTGAACCGAGCCAAACCATGCCAAGGGGCGGCAGACGATACAGCCTCACGCCTCAGCGCAGGCTCGAGTTGTCCATCTTCCGGGTGCTGATGACCTGGTCGATCAGGCCGTAGCTCAGCGCGTCCTCGGCCGTGAGGATCTTGTCGCGCTCGATGTCCTCGCGGATCTTCTCGACCGGCGTGGTGGAGTGCTTGGCCAGCATCTCCTCCAGCTGCGAGCGCATCCGCAGGATCTCGTTCGCGGCGATCTCCAGGTCCGAGACCTGACCGCGGCCGGTCTCGCTGTACGGCTGGTGGATCAGCACCCGCGCGTTCGGCAGGGCCATGCGCTTGCCCGGCGTACCGGCGGCCAGCAGGACGGCGGCGGCGGAGGCGGCCTGGCCCATGCAGACCGTCTGGACGTCCGGCTTCACGTACTGCATCGTGTCGTAGATCGCCGTGAGCGCCGTGAAAGAGCCGCCGGGGCTGTTGATGTAGACCGAGATGTCACGGTCGGGGTCCATCGATTCCAGGCACAGCAGCTGCGCCATCACGTCGTTGGCGGAGGCGTCGTCGATCTGGACGCCGAGGAAGATCACGCGCTCCTCGAAGAGCTTCGCGTACGGGTCGTACTCGCGGATGCCCTGGGAGGTGCGCTCGACGAAGCGCGGAATGATGTAGCGGGACTCGGCCTGCGGGCCGGTGTAGCGGCCCTGCGAGGCGCTCATGTCCTGCACGGCGTGCATACGGTCGTAGATCCCACTGCCGGGGAACTGGTTCACGGTGTCTCCTGATAGGGGCTGAGGCGGTCGGCTGGGGCTGTCTGGGGTCGCTGGGGGCCCGGGAGGGCTCCGTGGGCCTCACGGGGCGCCACAGGCCCTGTGGGGACCGCTCAGGCCCCGGTGCCGCCGCCGCCCGGCATGCCGGCGGCCGTGGGGATGACGTCGTCGATGAGGCCGTATTCCTTGGCCTCGAAGGCGTCGAACCAGCGGTCGCGGTCCGAGTCGCGGGTGATCTGCTCGATCGTCTGGCCGGTGTGCTGGGAGGTCAGCTCGGCCATGCGCTTCTTGGTGTGCAGCAGCCGCTCGGCGTGGATCTTGATGTCCGAGGCCGAGCCGGCGAGGCCGGCGGAGGGCTGGTGGATCAGGATCTCGGCGTTCGGCAGCGCGAAGCGCTTGCCGGGGGTGCCGGCGCTGAGCAGGAACTGGCCCATCGAGGCCGCGAGGCCCATGGCGATGGTCACCACGTCGTTCTTGATGAACTGCATGGTGTCGTAGATCGCCATGCCGGCCGTGATGGAACCGCCGGGGCTGTTGATGTACAGGTAGATGTCCTTGTCCGGGTCGGCGGCAAGGAGCAGCAGCTGCGCGGTGATCTTGTTGGCGATGTCGTCGTCGACCGGCTGGCCGAGGAAGATGATCCGCTCGTTGAGCAGCCGGTTGTAGACCTGGTCACCGAGGCCACCACCGATGGAAGGCTCGCCGGCGGCTGAGGGCATCAGATTCGTCACGTATCCACCTGCTCGTCTTACGACGGCGCCGGGCCGTCTCACGTTTCCCTAGGGGCTAGGAGCCGTTCGGGGACTCCACTGCCCTCGTATTCATGGACCCTAACGCGCGGGTCCCTTCGGGGAATCCCGGAGATGGGAGTGTTCGCCGGGGGCGTAGCGCCGCGCGGCTTCGGCGGGGCGGTCGGGTCCATCGGTGACTGCGGGCGCGTCGTGGTCGCCCGCGCCGTCCCCGCGTCCCTGAGGTGCGCTGCCCCGGCGGGCGGCAAGAAGGCCCCGGGGTTCGCACCCCGGGGCCTACTCGTGAACTCACCGGTGCCGGGGCTCAGCCCTCGGTCTTCTCCTCGGCGGAGGCCTCCGTGGACTCGGCTTCGGCCTCGGCGGCCTCGTCCTCGTCGTCGAGGTCGACGATCTCGCCGTTGGTGTCCTTGACCGTGGCCTTCTCGACCACGACGGCCAGCGCCTTGCCGCGGGCGACCTCGCCGACCAGGAGCGGAACCTGACCGCCCTCGACGACCGCCTGGGCGAACTGGTCGGGGGACATGCCGGAGGAGGCCGCACGCCGCATGAGGTGCTCGGTGAGCTCCTCCTGGTTGACGTTCAGCTTCTCCTGCTTGACGAGCTCGTCCAGCACGAACTGCGTCTTGATGCCCTTGACCGCGGCTTCCTTGGTCTCGGCGTCGAACTCCTCCTCGCTCTTGCCCTGGATCTCCAGGTACTTCGCGAGGTCGAGGCCCATCTGGCCGAGCTGGTGGTGCTCGAGGTTGTGCTTGCGGGTGTTGATCTCGTCCTCGAGCAGCTTCTCGGGGACCGGGACCTCGACCAGCTCGAGCAGCTTCTCCAGGACGCGCTCCTGGGCCTGCGTGGCCTGGTCGTACTGCTTCATGTTCTCGAGGCGCTTGCGGCTGTCCGCGCGCAGCTCCTCGATGGTGTCGAACTCGGAGGCGAGCTGCGCGAACTCGTCGTCCAGCTCGGGCAGTTCACGCTTGGCGACCTGGGTGACCTTGACGGTGACCTCGGCCTCCTTGCCGGCGGCGGAACCGCCCTTGAGCTCGGAGGCGAAGGTGGCCTCGCCACCGGCCTCCAGGCCCTTCACGGCGTCGTCGATGCCGTCCAGCAGCTCGCCGGAGCCGATGGTGTAGGAGACACCGTCCGCGACTCCGTCCTCGAGGACCTCGCCGTCGACCTTGGCGCGCAGGTCGATCGTCACGACGTCGCCGTCTTCGGCGGCACGCTCGACCGGGGCGGTGGAGGCGAAGCGCTCGCGCAGCTCCTCGACGGCCTTGTCGACGTCCTCGTCGGTGACCTCGACCGCGTCGACCTCGACCTCGATGCCGGAGAAGTCCGGGATCTCGATGGTCGGGCGGATGTCGACCTCGGCGGTGAAGTTCAGCGTCTCGCCGTCCTTCAGCTCCGTGATGTCGACCTCGGGCTGGCCCAGCACGCTGAGCTCGGCCTCGTTGACCGCGTCGGTGTAGAACTTCGGAAGCGCGTCGTTGACCGCTTCCTCCAGAACCGCACCGCGGCCGAACCGCTGGTCGATGACCCGGGCCGGGACCTTGCCCTTGCGGAAGCCCTTCACCGAGACCTGCTGGTTGATCTTCTTGTACGCCGCGTCGAGGCTGTCCTTGAGCTCCTCGAAGGGCACCTCGACAGTGAGCCGAACCCGAGTCGGGTTCAGGGTCTCCACGGCGCTCTTCACGGTTCGGTCTCCTTGTGGCTGACTTCTTGGTTTCTGCCGGGGCCAGAACGGCCCGGCGGACTTCGCCGCCCGGAGGACTTCAGACGATGAGACACACGGGCGTGCAGCTTGCATAGTAACGGCAGCGACTACACCGCCCAAAAGGCGATCACGTAAGCGATCGAATGGGCGATCACGCGAGTGATCGGGTGGCTGGTCGGGGTGGCGGGATTTGAACCCACGGCCTTCCGCTCCCAAAGCGGACGCGCTACCAAGCTGCGCCACACCCCGTCTGGTGCGAGACGTAGGGTACATGCCGCGAGGCGGTGTGGCCGCCGCATTTCCACAGGGTGTGCGCCGCGCCGTCTCCGTCGGGAACACGGTGTGCGACGGAGGGGACCGACCCGCTACGATGCCTTCAGTGCCGCGGTCACCCGACCCGCGGCGCGTGCTGTGCGGGCGTAGCTCAATGGTAGAGCCCTAGTCTTCCAAACTAGCTACGCGGGTTCGATTCCCGTCGCCCGCTCCATACGGCTCAGGGCCGGGTTGGAGGATCACTCCTCCGGCCCGGCCCTGGGTGTTTCCCCGGGGGCGGGTCTCGGCCGGTGACACGGGCCGGACCGCCGTGGACCGCTGCCGGACGGCCGGGGTCAGAGGTCCCGGACGTCGACGCTGTAGACGGAGCGGACGCCGTACGGGACGTACAGGGCGTCGCCGACGAGCAACAGCGGCGCTCCGGAGGTGACGAACATGCTGTCGACCCGGCCGCCGTCGTCGCGGCCGAGCCGGGTGGCCTCCACCTTGCCGCTGCGCGCGTTCAGGGCGGCGAGGCGGCCACTGGGCGAAGCGAAGTAGACGTGGGTGGCGGAGGCGGTCGGCGGCCCCTGCCGCTCCAGGGTGGAGTTGGACTCCCACAGCGTGCGCCCGGTGAGCGGCGCGACGGCGCGGACGCCGCCGCTGCCGCGCGTGAAGTAGAGGGTGCCTCGGACCAGGTACGCCCTCGACGCCTCGGGCCGGGGCTTCGCCGGCCGTCGCACGGTGAGCTTGTGCGAGGAGGTGTCGATCAGGGTGAGGCCGCGGGCGGTGGACGTGCCGTCCACCAGCACCAGATGCCCCTCCTGCGCGCCGAGCAGCTCCAAGGCGCCCTTGGCCTCGACGGTCCAGCGGGACTTCCCGGTGGCCGGGTCGATCCGGGAGACGGTGGTCCTGGCGCGCTTCTCGTCGTCGGCCTCCGTCGTGCAGATCAGGTAGGCACGGTCGGCCGCCGAGTCCAGCGAGCAGTCGCCCCGGGCGCCCGGCTCCGGCTGCCGCCAGCGGACCTTGCCGGTCTCCGCGTCGAGCAGGGCGTACTCGTCGCCCCGCGATCCGTAGAAGGTGACGACACCCTCGGACACGGCCGTGGCAGCGCCCCGGGGTCCCTCAGGGACTCTCGCCGTCTCGCCGCCGCCGGTCGGGGTCCGCCACAGCTCCTTGCCGGTGTCGGCGGCCAGGGCGTGGACCGTGTAGCTGGAACCCACACCGCTCGCGCCCACCACGTCTTCGGCCCCGTAGGCGTAGACGCGTCCGTCGCCGGTGCCGATGAGCGCGCCCTCGTCACCGGAGGCGCCGTCGGGTGTGGTGTCGACGGGCCGGCTCCAGGTGTTGCGACCGTCGGCGAGACCGAAGCGGGTCGCCATGAGGTCGGATCCGGCGCACACGAGAGAGGCGTCGACGACGGAGCAGCTCTTGAAGGACGTGTCGGGCCCGCCCAGGCCGCCCTGGCTGTCCACCGGGGCCTTCGCCGTGGCGACCCACGGCTTCCACCCCTCGGGGAGATCGGCCGCCCTGGTGGTGGAGGGGGGTGGGCGGTCGTCGTCCTGGATCAGGGTGACGGTCGTGGTGACGACCGCGGCGAGGGCGACGCTCACGGCGGCCGAGACCAGCAGCAGCCCGCGCCGGAGGCGGCGCCTGCGACCGGTCTCGGGTTCCGGGGGGCCGGCCGGGTCACGTGGCGGTTGGGCCTGTTCCGCCGGGGTCTTGTCGAGTCGGGGGCGCGGCGCGTCGGGCCGTTCGGCGTCCGCCCCGCCGTCCGCCTCGTCGGGCAGCGGACGGGACGTCTCGCCCCGCTCGGTGCGGGCCGCGTCGGGCCATGCCGTGACGGCCGGTTCGGTCGGCCGTGCGCCCGGCCAGGGGCGTACGGGGGACGGTGTGCCGGTGCCGGGCGCGGAGCGTGTGCCGGGGGCGCCGCCTTCGCGGAGCAGGGTGAACAGTTCGTGCGCGGCGGGGCGGGACTTCTGGTGCTTCTCCAGGCACAGGCGGATGAAGGGGAGCAGTTCGGCGGGGACACCGGTGAGGTCCGGCTCGCCCTCGACGACGCGCAGGGCCGTCTCGTACGGGCTGGGGCTGTCGAAGGGACCGCGGCAGGTGGCGGCGTAGGTGAGGACCGAGCCGAGGGAGAACATGTCGGCGGCCGGTCCGACGTCCTGGGGGGCGGCGAACTGTTCCGGGGACATGAAGGGCGGGGTGCCCATGACGCGGCCGGTCTGGGTGAGGACGTCGGAGGCGGCGAACTCGGCGGCGCGGGAGATGCCGAAGTCGATGACGCGGGGGCCGTCCTCGGCGAGCATCACGTTGGCCGGTTTCAGGTCGCGGTGGACGACTCCGGCGCGGTGGATGTCGCGCAGCGCCTCGGCGAGGCCGGCGGCGAGGTCGCGCAGGCGGGGCAGCGGGAGCGGGCCGTGCTCGCGGACGTGGGTGCCGAGGTCCGCGCCCGGTATGTAGAGCGTGGCCATCCAGGGGTGGGGGGCGTCGGCGTCCGCGTCGACGACGGGGGCCGTGAAGGCACCGCTGACCTGGCGGGCGGCGGCCACTTCGCGGCGGAAACGGGTGCGGAACTCGTCGTCGTCGGCGTACTGACTGTGCACGACCTTGATCGCCAGGCGTCGGCCGGAGGCGGAGCGGGCCAGGTAGACCACACCCATGCCGCCGGAGCCGAGACGGTCCTCGATGCGGTAGCCGCCCACCTCCGCCGGGTCGGAATCGCGCAGCGCCATCCCCCTACGTTCCCCCCGTCACGCACCGTCCTGTGGTCGGGGCGAGCGTATCCGTCCGCGCCGCGAGCCCGGGCGCGGGGCTCGGGTGGCGCGGTCGCGTCCCGTCCGTCAGAAGCTGATGGAGTTGATGGTCTCCGCTATCGAGTTGAGGAATCGCTGGATGTCGTCGGCCATACCGGTCGAGGCGAGGAAGAAGCCGAAGAGGACCGCCACGATCGCGGGACCTGCCTTGATGGATCCTCCTCTCAGCAACACCACAAGGATGATCGCCAACAGCAGCACCACAGACAGTGAAATGGCCACAACTGATCACACCCTCGGTCGGTCCGCTAGCCCGGCCCGGGGACGCGACCTCGCGCACCCCGCCAGGACCATCGTGCCACCAACGTGGCCTGGCTATGCGGCCGGTGGCGCATCGACTGCGACCGTGTCGCCCCCGCCCGCGCGTGTCGCCCGTGCGCGGGAGTCGACACCGTGGAGTCGTACGGCAATTCGAGGGGCCACCCGCACAGGGAATTCGACCGCTCCTTTCCGTCTCCACACAACGTGTCCGCAGCAAATTCGAATTGTTGTCACAGACTCACCAACACCCGTGCGGAGCAGGGGCCGAGGAGGGCGGAATCAGACATTCCACAGGAGTCGCCTGCTGGTCTTATGCGTCACTTAGTCCGGAAGTGTCACGACAAGCAGGGCTTGGACCTGCCCACATTCCGGCCTCAGGCGATGTGGCAGCCATCACGCCGACAGCGGCGTCAACTACCCGTAATCCGGGGTACCCGCAGTGAATAGCCAGGAATTACGTCCGGCGTTTTACGAATAGCTGCAGGGAACGCTAGGGTGCCTCGAATGTTCCACGCTGCCTCGTCCCCCGTACGCGCAGCGAGGTCCCGGATCGTCTCCCCGAGCTCCTGGTGGGAGGGTCTGTGACGAACTCGCTGCGACCGAACGGCGACCGCAGGGCGCCACTTCCCCCGGCACAGTCGCCGGTCGACGGAGTGCCGAGCCCGCGCTCGCCGCAGAGCACGCAGAAGAAGCAGAACGGCAGACAGCGCGACGCGTTCTTCGACAACGCCAAGTACCTCGCGATCGTGCTGGTGGCCGTCGGCCACGCCTGGGAGCCGCTCAAGGGCGACAGCCGGGTACTGGACGCGGCGTACCAGGTCGTCTACGCGTTCCACATGCCGGCGTTCATCATCATCTCCGGCTACTTCTCCCGCAGTTTCGACATGCGGCCCGACCGGCTGAAGCGCCTGATCACCGGCGTCGCCGTGCCGTACATCATCTTCGAGACGGCCTATCCGCTCTTCAAGCGGGTCATCGACAACGACCCGCATCAGGAGATCAGCCTCCTCGACCCCTGGTACCTGACCTGGTTCCTGGTCGCGCTCTTCGTCTGGCGTCTCACCACCCCCATCTGGAACCTGGTGCGTTGGCCGCTGCCGCTGGCGCTGGGTCTCGCCATGCTGGCGAGCGTCACCCCGGAGATCGGTGACGACCTGGACCTGCAGCGCGTCCTGCAGTTCCTGCCGTTCTTCGTGCTGGGCCTGGTGATGAAGCCCGAGCACTTCCACATGGTGCGCCGCCGTTCGGTGCGGATCGCCTCGGTGCCGCTGTTCGCCGTCGCGCTGGCCTTCAGCTGGTGGGCGGCGCCGCGCATGAACACCGCGTGGTTCTACCACCGTGACGCCGCGCAGGAGCTGGGCGCCCCGTGGTGGACCGGTCCGGTCATGGTGCTCGCGATGTTCGGCTGCTCCCTGTTGCTGACGGCCTGCTTCTTCGCCTGGGTGCCGCGCCGCCACATGTGGTTCACCGCCCTGGGCGCCGGCACGCTCTGCGGCTACCTGCTGCACGGCTTCCTGGTGAAGGCAGGCGACTACCAGGGCTGGTTCGAGGCGTCCTGGCTGCACCACCCGGCCGGTGAGATCCTCGTGACCGCCCTCGCGGCCGCCGTCGTGACGGTGCTGTGCACCGGGCCCGTGCGGCGCCTCTTCCGGTTCGCGATGGAGCCGAAGATGGACTGGGCCTTCAAGCGGGACTCCGCCGAGCTGGCCCGCGAGCGCCAGGGGGCCGAGCGGCGCGAGCGCGAGAAGCTCAACGCCTGACCCTCGGGGCAAGACTCATCCGACGAGACCGAGAAGTGCGCGCATCCGTGCGTACTTCTCGGTCAGTCGTGTGCGGGTCGCCTCGTCGAGGACCGCGAGGCGGGCCGGGTCGGCGTTGTGCGCCAGGTCCGACTCCTTCACCAGCAGCGCACCGGGCGTGGCGAGGATCCGCGCGGCGTACTCCTCCGGCGACTCCCCCGCCCGCTTGGTGACGGCGAGCACGATGTCCTTCGTGCGGCTGCTCAGCGCGGCCCCGCGCAGCCACTCGAGGGAGAGCGCGTCGTCCTCCACGGCGTCGTGCAGCCAGGCCGCCGCGATCTGCTCCTCGTCGCCGCCCCGGGCCCGTACGCCCTCCGCCACGGCCCGGAGGTGTTCGGCGTAGGGCCGGCCCGCCTTGTCGGCCTGGCCGGCGTGCGCGGCCCGGGCGGTGGCCTCCACCTGGGCCAGTGTCATGGGGGATGTCTCGGTCACCGCTCCAGTGTCTCCCCGCGCGGCGCCGCCCGGAAGCCCAGGCCCCTCATCGACCCCCCGGACGGCGGCCGGGCCCCCGGGCGGAGACCGTGGTCGCTGCGCCCGAGGCCCGGAGGAGGACCCCGCTTCAGCGGGTCGCGGCCGCCGTCGGTCCCTCGCGGCAGATCAGCAGCAGGGCCCGGTCGTCGTTGACGTCCTTGGCGACGGCCTCGATGAGGTGCCAGGCGGCGCCGTGGAAGCCGCCGGCGACATAGCGGTCGGCCTCGCCGGTGAGGCGGTCGATGCCCTCGACGATGTCGCGGTCGGCGGTCTCCACCAGGCCGTCCGTGAACAGCATCAGCACGTCCCCCGGCCGCAGCGAGCCCTTCACCGGGTCGAACTGGGCACCGTCGTAGACCCCGAGGAGCGGACCCTCGGCCGCCTTCTCCTCCCAGCGACCGCTGCCGGCGCTGAGCTGGAGGCCCGGCGGGTGGCCCGCGGAGTAGAGCTCGTAGTCACCGGAGTCGAGGTCGAGGACCAGGTGGATCGAGGTGGCGAAACCCTCCTCCCAGTCCTGGCGCAGGAGGTAGCCGTTCGCGGCCGGGAGGAAGGCGTGCGGCGGGAGCGAGCCGAGCAGGCCGCCGAACGCGCCGGACAGCAGCAGGGCGCGGGAGCCCGCGTCCATGCCCTTGCCGGAGACGTCGGTGAGGACGACTTCGAGCGTACGGCCGCCGTTGGTGCGGGCCGCCACCACGAAGTCCCCCGAGAAGGACTGGCCGCCCGCCGGGCGCAGGGCCATCTCCCGGTGCCAGCCGTCCGGCAGGTCGGGCAGCTTGCTCTGCACCCGGATGCGTTCACGCAGGTCGAAGAGCATGGTGCCGCCACGCCGCCAGGGCACCCCGACCCGGCTGCGGAACTGGGCCAGGAGCAGCCCGAAGAAACCGCAGGCCGCGACCACGAGCACGATGCCCGGGGTGACCCTCGACGCGCCCTCCGTGTACGGGCCGAGCCGTACCGCCTCCACGATCAGGGCCGTGGCCGCCGCCGCGTACAGCCCGAGCAGGCTCGCGGGCCGGAGCAGCAGTCCGCCGACGACGACCGGCAGGACCAGCGCGGCCGGTGAGAACCACACCGAGTTCGCCAGCGTCGCCGCCGCGATCAGAGGAACCATCAGGAGCAGACCGGCCAGGGCGATCCAGTCCGAGCCGTTGCCGCGGAAGTAGTCCACGGCGGCTCGGCGCACGCCGACGCGGACCCGGTGCCATTGTTTCTTCAACCGGGCCGTGAACGTGTCGGCTTCCGCGCGCCGCTGCCGTCCTGATGCCATTAGTTCGGGACCCTATCCATCGGACCAGCCCCTTGGCACGGGAGGTCCCACTTGTCCCCCGTCCGAGGGCCGACTTCACAGTGAACTTCACCGCGCGCAGCGCTGCCGTCAACCGGGGAGAAATTCTGTCGCTCGTCCCGTATGGCCCTGGTAGGCATGGCTCATGGCATCTGACGCGAACGGCCTCTCCACCGAACTGCGGGTCCTTCGACAGGATGAATGGGACAAGTGGTGCAACACCCTGATCCGGGGCTTCGGAGGGGTGCCGGAGGCCGCCGAGGAGCGGGAGTTGTGGGACTCCCTGACCGAGTTCGACCGCTCACTCGGTGTCTGGGACGGGGACGAGTGCGTGGGGACGGCCGGGGCGTTCAGCTTCCGGCTGACCGTGCCCGGCGGCGCCTCACTGCCCGTCGCGGGCGTCACGATGGTCAGCGTGGCCGCCACGCACCGCCGGCGCGGCATCCTGACCTCGATGATGCGGCGGCAGCTGGACGACGTGCGCTCATGGGGTGAGCCGCTGGCCGTGCTCACCGCGTCCGAGCCGGCGATCTACGGACGGTTCGGATACGGCAACGCGACCTTCTCGCTGTATGCCGAGATCGACACGAGCCGGGTGCGGCTGTCGGTGCCGGCCGGTACGGACGACGTACGGGTGCGGTTTGCGGAGCCGGCCGAAGTGCTCGATGTGTGCGAGGCGGTGTACGCCCGGCTGGTGCCGGCGCGGCCGGGGATGCTGGAACGGCGGCCCGGCTGGGAGCGGCTCGGGGTGCTCGATCCGGAGAGCGAGCGGGACGGGGCGTCGCCCCTGCAGTGCGTGCTCGCCGAGCGGGACGGGGAGACGGTCGGGTACGCGCGCTATCGCGTCAAGCCGGTGTGGGAGTCGCCCGGGCCCGACGGCAAGGTGGTCGTGGAGGATTCGGCCGCGCTGGACCCCGCGGCGGACGCGGCGCTGTGGCGGTTCCTGTTCGGGATCGACCTGACCTCGACCATCGTCGTGCGAGGGCGGCCGGTGGACGACCCGTGGCAGTTCCTGGCATCCGACCTGCGGCGGTGCAATCTGCGGTTGCGGGACTCCCTGTACGTGCGGCCGGTGGAGGTGGGGGCCGCGCTGGAGGCGCGCACGTACCAGGCGCCGGTGGACGTGGTGTTCGAGGTGGAGGACACGTTCTGCCCCTGGAACTCCGGGCGCTGGCGGCTCAGCGGGGATGCGAAGGGGGCGTCCTGCGAGCGTACGGCGGATGCGGCGGATCTGGCCCTGTCCGTACGGGAGTTGGGCTCGGCCTATCTCGGCGGTGTGTCGCTGGCCTCGCTGGGCGCCGCGGGGCGGGTGCGCGAGTTGCGGCGGGGGGCACTGGCGGAGGCGTCACTCGGGTTCGGGACGGGCACGGTGCCGTGGCTGCCGCACGGGTTCTGAACCCCGGGTGCTCTCAAGAGCGTCGCGGCAGGAGGCGCCGACGAAGGCGTCGCCCGGATTCGGGACGGGCACGGTGCCGTGGCTGCCGCACGGGTTCTGAACCCCGGGTGCTCTCAAGAGCGTCGCGGCAGGAGGCGCCGACGAAGGCGTCGCCCG
>NZ_JBEOSZ010000022.1:38417-38631 GCF_040303285.1 Streptomyces sp. NPDC096046
CGCCCGGATTCGGGACGGGCACGGTGCCGTGGCTGCCGCACGGGTTCTGAACCCCGGATGCTCTCAAGAGCGTCGCGGCAGGAGGCGCCGACGAAGGCGTCGCCCGGATTCGGGACAGGCACGGTGCCGTGGCTGCCGCACGGGTTCTGAACCCCGGATGCTCTCAAGAGCGTCGCGGCAGGAGGCGCCGACGAAGGCGTCGCCCGGATTCGGG
>NZ_JBEOSZ010000022.1:38728-135999 GCF_040303285.1 Streptomyces sp. NPDC096046
GGGACGGGCACGGTGCCGTGGCTGCCGCACGGGTTCTGAATCCCTGGTGGTCTCAGGGGCGTTGGCAGGCCGGGCACCAGAAGAGGTTGCGGGCGGCGAGATCGGCGGTGCGGATCTCGCCGCCACAGATGTGGCAGGGCAGGTCGGCCCTGCGGTAGACGTACACCTCGCCGCCGTGGTCGTCCACGCGGGGCGGGCGGCCCATCGCCTCCGGAGTGTGCTCCGGGCGGACGGTGTCGATGCGGTTGTTGCGGACGCCTTCGCGCATGAGGTCGACGAGGTCGGTCCACATCGCGTGCCACTCGGCGGGGGTGATGTCCTTGCCGGGACGGTAGGGGTCGACGCGGTGCCGGAAGAGGACCTCCGCGCGGTAGACGTTTCCGACGCCGGCGATGACCTTCTGGTCCATGAGGAGGGCGGCGATCGTCGTACGGCTGCGGGAGATGCGGCGGAACGCGCTGTCCGGGTCGGCGTCGTCGCGGAGGGGGTCGGGGCCCAGCCGGTCGTGTATCGCCTGCTTCTCCGGGGGTGTGATGAGGGCGCACGTGGTGGGGCCCCGGAGGTCCACGTAGGCGGTGTCGTTCGCCAGGCGGAGGCGGACGGTGTCGGTGGGCGGCGGCGCGGGGGCCGGGCCGAAGGTGACCTTGCCGAAGAGACCGAGGTGGATGTGGATCCAGCTCGTGTCGCGGAAGCCGAGGAAGAGGTGTTTGCCGTGGGCTTCCGTGTGGGTGAGTTCCGTGCCGGTGAGGAGGGCGGTGGCGGCCGTGAACTTGCCCTGGGGGCTGGTTGCCCGGGGTTTCGTGCCGAGGAAGGCGGCGCCGTAGTCCTGCGCCAGGCGGTGGATCGTGTGGCCTTCCGGCACGGTTCTCCTTGCGGTCGTCGCCCTTGCCCCAGCCGTTCGGTGAACCCTGTCGGGCGGTTGGGCGGTTGGGCAGGCGGCGAGCCGCCCGCGGTGCGCAGGCCCCTCCCCCTCGGGGGTTCGCCTCCGCGTCCCGCGGGGTTGCGTCTGAGCCGCCCCGGCACTCGGGCTGCGACCGCGCTCGGGCAGCCCCACGCCGGATCGGGCAGCCGCTCCACGGGGCTGCCCGAGTCCGTCCGTCAGCGCACTGGCCCAGGGGACCTACTGCTGCGGGTGGTGCGGGGGGATCGGGGGCAGGTCGCCGGTCGTCTCGTAGGCCGACAGCATGTCGATGCGGCGGATATGACGTTCGTCACTGGAGAACGGGGTGCCGAGGAAGATCTCCACGAACTTCGTCGCCTCGTCCTGCGCGTGCATGCGCGCGCCCACCGCGACGACGTTCGCGTTGTTGTGCTGGCGGCCCAGGGCCGCCGTCTCCTCGCTCCAGGCGAGGGCCGCGCGGACGCCCTTGACCTTGTTCGCGGCGATCTGCTCACCGTTGCCCGAGCCGCCGATGACGACGCCGAGGGCGTCGGGGTCCGCGGCCGTGCGCTCCGCCGCCCGGAGGCAGAAGGGCGGGTAGTCGTCCTGGGCGTCGTAGATGTGCGGGCCGCAGTCGACGGGGTCGTGGCCCGCCTCCTTCAGCCACTCGACGAGGTGGTTCTTGAGTTCGTAGCCCGCATGGTCCGAGCCGAGGTACACGCGCATGGGACGAGTGTGACACGGGCGCTTCGGGGAAAGCGCGCGGGGTGGCGCTCCGGAAAACCGGCGGCCATGGTGAATCACGTTACTGAAACTCAGGACAACCTCAGGTAAAAATCTGGTATTCGAGGTTCTCATCATCCTTTGCCTTCGATTCACTGGACCAGTTCGTACATCGCTCGCACGAGCACCCCGTACACCGTGATGCCGCGAAACACCCCGTTCGTGCGGCTCGTGCGTTTCGTACGGAAGTACAGCTCCCCGGCGCAAAGGAAATCCGTTCCATGACCTCGCAGCCGACTCTGAACAAGACCGGAAACGACCCCGGAGGGCCTGGAGAACCCGGAGCCGAGGGCTCCGGGCTGCAGGCCGGGCTCAAGAACCGGCATCTTTCGATGATCGCCATCGGCGGTGTGATCGGCGCCGGACTCTTCGTGGGGTCCAGCTCCGGTATCGCCACCGCCGGGCCCGGCATCCTGCTGTCGTACGCCCTCGTCGGCACGCTCGTGGTGCTGGTGATGCGGATGCTCGGTGAGATGTCGGCCGCCAACCCGACCTCGGGTTCCTTCTCCGCGCACGCCGACCGGGCGCTCGGTCCGTGGGCCGGGTTCTCCATCGGCTGGCTGTACTGGTTCTTCTGGGTGGTCGTGCTCGCCGTGGAGGCGACCGCCGGTGCGGTGATCCTGGAAAGCTGGATACCGGCCGTGCCGCAGTGGGGCTGGGCCCTGATCGTGATGCTGGTGCTGACCGCCACCAACCTGGTCTCCGTCGGCTCCTACGGCGAGTTCGAGTTCTGGTTCGCCGGCATCAAGGTCGTCGCCATCGCCGCGTTCATCGTCATCGGCGGACTGGCCGTCTTCGGGCTGCTGCCCGGTGTGGACAGCGAGCAGGCCGGGCTGGGCAACCTCACCGGGCACGGCGGCTTCCTGCCCCACGGGGCCGGCGCCATCCTCACGGGTGTGCTGCTCGTCGTCTTCTCCTTCATGGGCAGTGAGATCGCCACCCTGGCCGCCGGTGAGTCCGAGAACCCTCGGCAGGCCGTCACCAAGGCCACCAACAGCATCATCTGGCGTGTAGCGGTGTTCTACCTCGGCTCGATCGCCGTGGTCGTGTGCCTGCTGCCGTGGGACAGCAAGTCCATCACCGAGGACGGCTCCTACGTGGCCGCGCTCGACTCCCTGGGGATCGCGCACGCCGGTCAGATCATGAACTTCATCGTGCTGACCTCGGTGCTGTCCTGCCTCAACTCCGGCCTCTACACGGCCTCCCGCATGGCCTTCTCCCTCGGCCGGCGCGGTGACGCGCCGAAGGCCTTCGCCCGCACGACCTCCAACGGCGTGCCGCGCACGGCGATCCTCGCGTCCGTCGCCTTCGGCTTCGTCGCGGTCTTCTTCAACTACAAGTTCCCGGACTCCGTCTTCCTGTTCCTGGTGAACTCCAGCGGCGCGGTCGCCCTGTTCGTGTGGCTGGTGATCTGCTTCTCCCAGCTGCGCATGCGGAAGATCATCAAAGCCGAGGCGCCCGAGAAGCTCGTCGTGAAGATGTGGCTGTACCCGTATCTGACGTGGGCGACCGCCGCGCTGATCGTGTTCGTCCTGGGCTACATGCTCACCGACACCGAGCACGACGGGCGCCGGACCATCCTGCTGTCGCTGCTCGTCGCGGCGGTGGTGCTGGTCATCGCCGTCGTCCGGCAGAAGGCCGGTGGCGGCCGGTCCGCCGCCGACGCCCCGCAGGTGCGGGACGCGGAGCGGAGCGAGGTCTCGGCCGGCTGATCCTCCGGCCGCCCACCGTTCGTCGTGAACGGGGCCCGTGGTGTGTGCTGCCGGGCGGCGGCACACACCACGGGCCCTCTTCCGTGTGCCTACAACACCGTGAAACTGTCCTTGACCTTCTCGTAGGTGTCGCGCGCCTCCTGCTCGATCCCCTCCTCGTACCAGGTGTTGACCTGGTACGACGTGCCGGTCACGTTGAAGCCGAGCAGACGGGCGTGCCAGTGGACGCCCTCCAGCGTGAACGTGTACTCCCAGACCACCGCCGGGTGGCCTCGGAACGTCGTCTCCTCCAGACGGATCTTGCGGTAGTCCTGGCCCTGGTGGGCGTTGCGCTCCGAGGTCTGCCAGGTCTCCAGCAGGTCACCCCGGGCCAGGGAGGACTTGCCCACGAGTTCCTGGGAGCCGTCCGGGGAGGTGTAGTGCACCTCCGCCCCCGTCTTCACGTCCCGCCGCCAGCCCGCGGGTGTCGCCCAGGCGAAACCGCCGGCCTCCCGGTGCGTGCCGGGCGGCAGGGTCCGCGGCCTGGTGGTGCCCTCGACGGTGGGCGAGGCGGTGGTGCCGCCGGTGGTGGCCGGTGCGGAGGCCGAGGAGCCCGCGCGGGGTGTGTCGTCATCGCCGGGTGAGTTGGGCGATGTCGCCGGCAGGATGCCCACGACGGTGCCGGCGGTGGCGAGGCTCACCGCCGCGGCGGTGAGCACAACGCGGCGACGGCCCGCGCCGGGGCGGGGTGTGGCCGGGACGGCCGGTCCGGGGAGTTCACCCGGCGGCATCGGCACGGGCGCCGGGTGGGGGCGGTGCTCGGTCTCCGCCTGTGCCCGGGTGAGGGAGACGCGGCCCGGGCGGTGGGTGGGACCGGGTCGGCTCTCGGAGTGGGCCGCCGCCGTCCGGGCCCTCGCGGATTCAGTGGGGGTGGTGGGTGCGGTGGGTGCGCAGTGGGGGTGCGGGTACGGGCCGGGGGCGGGGCGGCTGGGGTCCCCGGGGGTCGTGGGGCGGGGAGCGGGGAGGCGGCCGGGGGTGGGTGACTCCCGTGGGGATGCGGGGAGAGGTTGCGACCGCGGTGCCGGGCCCGGCTGTTGTCCCCCGAGGGTGGTGTGCGGACCGGGGGCGGGCTCCGGCTCCGGTATCGAGTCCCGCGGCCCCACCGCCACCGTGGGTGTCGCTGCCGGATACGCCACCGGTTCCAGCGCCGTCTCCAGCATTTCCAGGTCCGGGCGAACCGACGGTTCCTTGGCCAGCAGGGCGGTCAGGATGTCCAGCAACGGGCCTGCGTCGGTGGGGAGTTCGGGCTCCTCGTACAGGACCGCGTGCAGGGTCTCGAGCGTCGTGTCGCGGGAGAACGGGGAGCGGCCGCCCAGGGCCGCACAGAGGGTCGCGCCGAGGGACCAGATGTCGGACGGCGGGCCCTGTGGGCGGCCCGAGATGCGCTCGGGGGCCATGTAGTCGGGCGAGCCGACCAGCATGCCGACCATCGTGAGCGCCTTGGTGTCCTGGATCGCGGCGATGCCGAAGTCCGTGAGGACGACCCGCCGTCCGTGGCCGGAACCGTTGCCGTTGCCGCGTGTGGATCCGGCCGACCCGTCCGCGTGTTCCACGAGCACGTTGCCGGGCTTGATGTCACGGTGCAGTACGCCCCGTTCATGCACCTGCCGTAGTGCCGCGACCAGACCGAGGCCGATGCGGGCCGTCTCGCCGGGGCTCAGGGGGCCCGTTTCCGCGAGGATCCGTTCGAGGGAGCGGCCCGCCACCAACTCCATGACGATCCAGAGGCGTTCGCCCTCGTCCACCACGTCGTAGACGCGTACGACGTTGGGGTGGTCGATGCGGGCCGTGGCCCGGGCCTCGCGCAGGGTGCGTTCGCGGCGGGTCCTGCTGTCCTCCGCGTCGAGACCGTCGATCCGCATTTCCTTGACGGCGACCTGCCGGTCGAGTATTTCGTCGGCGGCTCGCCACACCCGCCCCATTCCCCCCTGGCCGATACTTTCGACCAACCGATAGCGTCCCGTCACCAATATCCCTGGAACACCGCCGCTGTTCGCATTTTCCGGCAATCCGCTGCACCCCCTCCACGACGCCGCGACCGACTCCAGTGAAACACAACGGTCACACTTCGCGCCGCACCAGGATAGTGCGGCGAAATCTTGTGGTACCTCTTTCATTGCTGCGAATTCGGGTGCAGCCCAGGGGGACGCAAGGGGGGACCGAACATGAGTTCTCGTCATACGACGGCGATCGCGGGATCGCTGGTCATGGCATCTTTCTCGGCGGTGATGATCCTTTCCGGCCCGGCCGGCGCGAAGGACGACGGACCGCCGAGCGGAAAAGGGGGAAAGGTGGTCGACGAGGCACCGGCCGGCGTGAGGCTCACCACGCTGCTGCCCGGGAGGATCTCGGTCGACAACGGGTCGGAAAAGACGGCGATTACCGCCACGGTGAAGAACGAGGGGAGCAAGGACAGCGGGAAGATCAGACTGCTGGTCGTCGGATTCGACGGACTGGTCGTCAAGGGCGTCGAGGGGTGTTCGGCGATACCGGAGAACGGACTTCCGGAGGGCTCGAACAGCGGATTCGCATGCCCGATCGACAATCTCGCGGCCGGTGAGTCGAAGTCGTACGCCGTGGATGCGACGTTCGACCTCGGCAAGACCGGGAAGATCTGTCTGCCCGTGCAGACGAGCGACGGGAAGAAGACCTTCTGGCAGCAGGGCCCGGTGCCGTTCGGCACGAGCAACCCGTCGCCCGACGCACCGGCCACGCCGCTGCTGCTCGGCACCGACAACGGACCGGCGGGCCCGGGCCGCAAGGAGCTGCCGAAGACGGGTCCGGCCCGTGATCTGCTGCCGCTGGGCGCGGCCGGTGCCTCGTTGCTCACGGCGGGCGTGGCCGGAATGTGGTGGTCGCAGCGGCGGCGGCCGGGGGTACAGGAGGGCTGATTCGGCCCCGGTCGGCCCGGTTGACGCCAAGAGGCCCGCCGGGGGGCGTCATGCCCCCGGCGGGCCTCGGCGCAACGCCTGCGGGTTCAGCGCTTGTTCGCGAACTTCCAGGCCGTCGGGAGCGCACCCATCGCCAGCGCCGCCTTCAGCGCGTCGCCGATCAGGAACGGCGTGAGGCCGGCCGCGATGGCGGCGGTGGCGGACATGCCGGTGGCGAGGGCCAGGTAGGGCACGCCGATGGCGTAGATGATCGCCTCGCCCACCAGCATCGCGCCCGCCATGCGCAGCATCGAGCGGTCGGCACCGCGACGGGCCAGGGCGCCGACGACGGTGGCGGCGAGGATCATGCCGAGGATGTAGCCGAAGGAGGGGGCGACTCCGGAGGAGGCACCGGCGAACCACGGCACACCGGCGATGCCCGCGAGGGCGTACAGCGCCAGCGCGAGGAAGCCGCGGCCGGCGCCGAGGGAGGTGCCGACGAGCAGCGCGGCGAAGGTCTGGCCGGTCACCGGCACCGGGGAGCCCGGGACGGGCACGGAGATCTGGGCGGCGAGGCCGGTGAGCGCGGCGCCGCCGAGCACGAGGGCCGCGTCCCGGACACGGGTGGGGGCACCGCCCCGCTCGAGCGCCCCCGAGAGCTTGGGGGAGGGGAGCAGGTCGGCGAGGACCTGCCCGGCGCGGGCGGGGGTGGCGGCAGCGGTGCTCATGGGGACTCCGCGGAGTGAGGGCCGGTGGGACACGGTGACGCTATCCCAGCGCCCTCGCCCCGATCACCGTCAGCGCTCGACAAAGGCGTGGACCGGCGGTTGGTCGACTTCGAACAAAGGGTGCGGGATACACCGAGGACGGGGTGACGCCGGTCACGGTGATGGGATGGTGTGTGCCACGCGGGCCGGGCCGAGGGGCGTCTGTAGGTTTCCACCAAAGCGCCGCCTCCGCCGTCCGGTCACCGACCGGGCACGCAGAGCGACGCGAGTGTCCGGATGGTGGGATGCCTCTCCGCCGGCGCGGGGAGGCATCCGAGACTGGCGGCGTTTTTGCCTCTGTACGCCCCTCACCCACAGGACGAGCCGCACCCATGCCCAGCAGCACCACCACGGAGACGCCGACCGGCGCGGACGGCGCCTCCCTCTCCCCCGGCCTGAAACAGCGCCATCTGTCGATGATCGCCCTCGGCGGGGTGATCGGAGCCGGTCTGTTCGTCGGCTCCGGCGCCGGTATCGCCGCGGCCGGTCCGTCGATCGTGGTCGCCTACGCCCTCTCCGGTGTCCTCGTGATGCTGGTGATGCGGATGCTCGGCGAGATGTCGGCCGCGTATCCGTCGTCGGGGTCGTTCTCGGCGCACGCGGAGCGGGCGATCGGCCCCTGGGCCGGGTTCACCGCCGGCTGGTCCTTCTGGGTGCTGCTGTGCACGGCCGTCGGCCTGGAGGGCATCGGCGCCGCGAAGATCGTCAGCGGCTGGCTGCCGGGCACTCCGGAGTGGGCGTGGGTGGCGCTGTTCATGGTCGTCTTCTGCGGCACGAACCTCGCGGCCGTGAAGAACTTCGGCGAGTTCGAGTTCTGGTTCGCCGCGCTGAAGGTCGGCGCGATCACCCTGTTCCTGGTGCTGGGCGTCCTGGCGATCGCCGGTGTCCTGCCCGGCACGGACTCGCCCGGCGCGAGCCACCTCACCGACTTCCTGCCCAACGGCGGGGAGGGCCTGGTGATCGGCCTGCTCGCGTCGGTCTTCGCCTACGGGGGCCTGGAGACGGTCACCATCGCGGCGGCCGAGTCGGAGAACCCCGTCAAGGGCGTGGCGAGCGCGGTCCGTACGGCGATGTGGCGCATCGCGCTGTTCTACATCGGTTCGATGGCCGTCATCGTCACCCTGGTGCCGTGGGACTCCGAGGCGGTCGTGGAGAGGGGCCCGTACGTCGCCGCCCTCGACGAGCTGGGCATCCCCGGCGCCGGCCAGCTGATGAACGTGGTCGTCCTGGTCGCCCTGCTGTCCGCGATGAACGCCAACATCTACGGCGCCTCCCGCATCGCCTACTCGCTGGTGGAGCGCGGCCAGGGCCCGAAGGGGCTGGGCCGGGTCTCGGACGGCGTGCCGCGGATCGCCGTGCTGGCGTCCTCCGTCTTCGGCTTCCTGTGCGTGCTGCTGAGCTACTGGCGGCCGGACGACGTCTTCCCCTGGCTGCTGAACATGATCGGCGCGGTCATCCTGGCCGTCTGGATCTTCATCGCCGTGTCACAGCTGCGGCTGCGCCGCCGCCTGGAGCGCGAGGCACCCGAGAAGCTGGCCGTGCGCATGTGGGCGTTTCCGTGGCTGACCTGGGCCGCCCTGGCCGGCATGGCGGCGATCTTCGTCCTGATGGCCCGTGAGCCGGACACACGGGTGCAGCTGTACTCGACGGGCGCGATGATCCTGGTCCTGGCGGCCATCGGATACACCTGGCAGAGGGCTCGCGCCCAGCGGTAGGAAACCGCCACCCCAGGCCCCCGCGACACGCGGGGGCCTTTTGTGTTCCCGGAGCATCCACCGGCCCCCTCCTGCTGCTAGCGTGTAGTTGCAAGTCAGTTGCAATAAAGGTCCGGAGGGGATCCCGCGCATGCCCGTCTACACGCTGCCTGAACTGCCCTACGACTACTCCGCGCTCGCCCCCGTGATCAGCCCCGAGATCATCGAGCTGCACCACGACAAGCACCACGCCGCCTATGTGAAGGGCGCCAACGACACGCTGGAGCAGCTGGCCGAGGCGCGGGACAAGGAGTCGTGGGGGTCGGTCAACGGGCTGGAGAAGAACCTGGCGTTCCATCTGTCCGGGCACATCCTGCACAGCATCTACTGGCAGAACATGACCGGTCCGAAGGACGGCGGTGGTGAGCCGCTGGCGCAGGACGGGGTGGGTGAGCTCGCCGACGCGATCACCGAGTCGTTCGGTTCCTTCGCCAAGTTCAAGGCGCAGTTGTCCAAGGCCTCCGCGACCACGCAGGGTTCCGGCTGGGGCGTGCTCGCCTACGAGCCGCTGAGCGGGCGGCTGATCGTGGAGCAGGTCTACGACCACCAGGGCAACGTCGGCCAGGGCGCCACCCCGATCCTCGTCTTCGACGCCTGGGAGCACGCCTTCTACCTGCAGTACCGCAACCAGAAGGTGGACTTCATCGAGGCGATGTGGCAGGTCGTCAACTGGCAGGACGTGGCACGGCGTTACGAAGCGGCCAGGTCCCGCGCGGATGTGCTGCTGCTGGCGCCCTGACGGCGGCCCGTCGCCGAGTCGTCCTGCCTCGTGATCGTCTTCTCACCCTTCACGCACGGCAGGCGGAATGAGGGAGACCCCCGCGAGGACGTGACTCGCGGGGGTTTCCCGTGCGCCGGGACCTCTGGTCGATCCGCGTCATGCACCCAGGGTGCTACGGCACCTCCCCCTCGCACGGCACATTGAGTGAGAGGAGTGCGGCGCGACCGTCGGGGTTCATGCGCAGTTCGCTGATCGCCGCGTTCCGCAACCGCGGGAGCACCCTGCGGTACTCGCTCAGCGGGATGGACAGCAGGGTGCACAGCACCAGCCGCAGCAGGGTGTTGTGGGCGACGACCATGACGCGTTCGCCCGGGTGGGCGGCGGCGACGTCCCGCAGGGCGCGCACTCCGCGGGCCGCGGCGGCCAGGGGGTCCTCGGCGCCGGGGAAGGAGTGCTCCACCGGGTCGGCCCGGTAGGCCGCGGCCCACTCCGGGTCCTCGGCCTCGAACTCGGCGAGCGTACGGCCTTCGAGCACACCGAAGTCGCATTCCCGCAGGTGGGGTTCGCTCTGTGCGGTGAGGCCGAGGGCGCGGCAGGCGGGTTCGGCGGTGGCGACGGCCCGGGACAGCGGGGACGTCCAGATCGCGTCGACGCGGTGGGCGGCGGCCCACCGGCCCAGGGCCTCGGCCTGGGCGCGGCCGGTGTCGGTGAGGTCGATGTCGCTGATGCCGGCGTAGCGGTTCTCGGCGTGCCAGACGGTCTGTCCGTGACGGACCAGCAGGAGGGTCGTACTCATGATGCGGAAGTATCCCGGCTCAGGCGACGGTGCGCGTGCGCGGCGACCGGGGCGGGCAGCCAGCCGCGCTCCCGCAGGGCGTCGACGAGACGCGCGTAGGGCTCGGCGAAGGCGGCCGTGCGGTCGGGGCGGGGTTCCAGGACGGTCCGGACCCGGACCATGCGCTCGGCGACGTCCGCGAGCGCATCGGAGCCCGACGCCCCGTACGCGGCCAGGGCCGCCATGCCCAGGGCCGGTTCCGTCTGCTCGGGGACGCGGGCCGGGCGGCCCAGGATGTCGGCGCGCAGCTGGTTCCAGTACGGGCTGCGGGCGCCGCCGCCCGTGAAGGTGTGCGGGCCGTCGAGGGGGGCGCCGAGGTGGTGGAGGTAGTCCAGGCACAGGCGTTCGACGAAGCCGACGCCCTGGAGCAACGCGGCCCACAGGTCGGCCCCGCCCGCCGGGTCACCGAGGACGAACGCGGTCGCCTCCGGCGCACGGAACGGGAACCGCTCCCCCGGTGACACCAGGGGGTAGGCAAGCGCGCCCGACGGTTCGAACGCCATGGCGGGCCCGTCCATCTCGGCCGGGTCGGCCTCGGGGAAGTGCGCCGCGAGCGCCCCGGCGCCGACGCTCGACGCCCCGCCGGGCAGCCAGGTGCCGTCCGGGGCGCGGTGGTTGTAGACCACGTCGGTGGGGTCGCGGACCGGGTCGCGGGCGGCGCCCTTCAGCACGAGCGTGGTGCCGAGCACGGAGTTCCAGGAACCGGGCCGCAGCGCGCCCGACGCGATCTGGGACGCGCAGCCGTCCGTCATCCCAGCGAACACCGGGGTGCCGGCGGGGATGCCGGTGGCGTCGGCGGCGGCCGGGCAGACCTCACCGAGGAGCGTGCCCGGGCGGACCACGCCGGGGAACACGCTGTCGGGTACGCCCAGTTCGGCCAGGACGGCCTCCGGCCAGCGGTCGCGCTCCAGGTCGTAGCCCGTCTTCAGGGCATGACTGGAATCGGCCGGGGGCGACTCGCCCGTGAGCCGGGAGACGATCAGGTCGGGCTGGTGCGTCAGGCGCAGCGAGGTGCCGCCGTACCGGGCCAGCAGCCACAGCGCCTTCGGCAGCGCCCAGGTGTCCTGGACCGCGAGCCCCGCCCGCCGGGCCCGCGCCCCCTCGCCCGTCGCCCGCCCGTCGTCGTACATCAGGGCGGGGCTCACGGGACGGCCCGAGTGGTCCGTCAGCAGGACCGTGCCGGACGTGCCGCACACCGCGAGGCCGCCGACCGGCGGGCGCGGGGGCGCGGTGGCGAGGGCCGCTCGGGACGCCGTGCACAGCGCCGCCCACCACCGCAGCGGGTCCTGCTCGTGCCGGACGCCGTCGCGCCGCCCGGTCAGCGGGGCGGAGCCGCTGCCGAGGACCGTGCCGTCGGCGGTGACGAGCAGCGCGCGGACGCTCTGTGTGCCCAGGTCGACGCCCAGCCAGCCCGCGCCCTCGTCCACCATCCGGAACCTCCCACACCGTCGCAGCCGGATCTGTGAACTTCTCACTGTGCCCCGATATTTTCCCGTGCGCGAGGGATTGACGCCCAACTTCGGCCGTTCCACCCTCTGTTGACGAGTCGACTCGACGTGTTGCCCCAGCTCCACGCGGAGGTATGGATGGACACGCACGTGCACGACCGCCGGCGCTTCCTCGCCCTCGCCGCCGCAGCGGCGGCGGCCCCGCTGCTCACGGCCTGCGGCGCCGGTTTCGGCGGGAACGACGACAAGAGCGACGGGTCCGCGGCGGACGACGTCACCGGTTCCTTCGACTGGAAGCGGGAGCAGGGCACCACCGTCAAGGCCCTGCTCAACAAGCACCCCTACACGGACGCCCTCATCGCCGACCTGAAGTCGTTCACGGCGAAGACCGGCATCGAGGTCGAGTACGACGTCTTCCCCGAGGACAACTACTTCGACAAGCTCACCGTGGACCTGTCCAGCGGGCGTGCCTCCTACGACGTCTTCATGCTCGGCGCGTACATGGTGTGGCAGTACGGACCGCCGGGCTGGCTGGAGGACCTCGGTCCCTGGATGCGCAACTCCTCGGCCACCGGCGCCGAATGGGACCAGGCGGACTTCTTCCCGAACCTGCTCCAGGCCGACCAGTGGTCGCTGAAGGCGGGCGCGCCGCTGGGCCGGGGCGGGCAGTACGCCCTGCCGTGGGGCTGGGAGACCAACGTCGTCGCCTACAACACCGAGGTGTTCGGGAAGCTGGGGCTGAAGCCGGCCGAGACCTTCGACGAACTGGCCGAACTCGCCGGCACCATCAAGCGGAAGGCGCCGGGCGCCGGTTTCGACGGGATGTACGGAATCGCCGTACGCGGGTCCAGGAGCTGGGCGACCATCCACCCGGGCTTCATGACCATGTACGCCCGCAACGGGCTGAAGGACTTCACGGTCGACGGCGGGAAGCTCACACCCGCGATGAACAGCCCCGAGGCGGTGGCCTTCACCGAGGACTGGGCGCGGATGGTGAAGCGGGGCGGGCCGCCGTCCTGGACCTCGTACACCTGGTACCAGTGCTCCAGCGACCTCGGAGCGAAGAAGGCCGGGATGCTCTTCGACGCCGACACGGCCGCCTACTTCCAGGCGGTGAAGGGCGCGAGCCCCGCCTCCGGGAAGATCGCCTTCCACCCCGGGCCGAAGGGACCGGACGGCTCGCTCGCCACCAACATGTGGGTCTGGTCGCTCGGCATGAACGCCAAGAGCGGGAAGAAGAGCGCGGGTTGGCTGTTCCTGCAGTGGGCGACGGGCAAGGAGCATCTGCGCAGGAGCGCGCTCACCCACCACCACATCGACCCGGTGCGCCGATCGGTCGCCGACGACGCCGCGTACAAGGACAAGATGCGGCACCTGCCGGGCTTCCTGGAGACCTTCGAGACGGTCGTCGACCAGACGAAGATCCAGTTCACCCCGCAGGCCCAGTTCTTCGACGCGACGACCAGCTGGGCCGCGGCCCTCCAGGAGATCTACGGCGGACAGGGCGCGAAGTCCGTACTGGACGGGCTGGCGGACGACCTCGCCGGCAAGGTGGGCTAGCCGTGCGGCTCGCGCTGCGCCCGTACCTCCTGATCGTCCCGGCCCTGCTGCTCACCTGCGGGATCCTCTATCCCTTCGGGCTCGGGCTGTACTACACGCTGTTCGACTTCTCGGCGAGCAGACCGCGGCCGGACATGGTGGGGTTCGAGAACTACCGAACCGTCTTCACGCAGGAGGCGTTCTGGAACTCCGCGTGGGTGACGGTGCTGTACGCCGTCGGGGCGGCGCTCGCGGAGACCGTGCTCGGGGTGGCCGTCGCCCTGCTGCTGCACCGCTCGACCCTGGTGGGCCGGGTGCTGGAGAAGATCCTCATCCTGCCGTTGATGATCGCCCCGGTGATCGCGGCGATCATCTGGAAGCTGATGCTCCAGCCGTCCGTCGGGGTCGTGAACCACCTGCTGCGGCCCTTCGGGCTGGGCGGGGTGCAGTGGACCGACACCCCTACGGGTGCCCTCCTGTCGTCGATCGCCGTGGACGTGTGGGTCTACACCCCGTTCGTGGCGATCCTCGCCCTCGCCGGTCTGCGGTCGCTGCCCACCTCCCCGTTCGAGGCGGCGGCCGTGGACGGCGCGGGGTGGTGGTACACCTTCCGGCGGCTGACCCTGCCGATGCTGTGGCCGTACGTGCTGGTCGCGGTGATCTTCCGGTTCATGGACTCGCTGAAGGTGTTCGACATCATCTACGCCCTGACCGAGGGCGGGCCGGGCGATTCGACGGTCGTCCTGCAGATCCGGGCGTACCTGGAGGCCATCCGCTTCCAGCGCTACTCCTTCGGGATCTCCTACACGATCGTGCTGTGGGCCGTGGTGTACCTGGCCGCGATGGCGCTGGTGAAGCACCTGGGGAAGATCCAGCGGAAGGCCGCGGAGGTCACCACATGAGGAAACGCGCCCTGGGGTGGCTCGGCGACGCCGCCCTCGTCCTCTACTTCGTCTTCGCGCTGTTCCCGGTCGCCTGGATGGTGATCCTGTCGCTGAAACCGGCTGACCAGCTCTTCTCCACCTACTTCTCCTTCTCCCCGACCCTCGACGGCTACCGGACGGTCCTCGGCGACAGCGGGGGCATCCCGTTCGTGCGGTTCTTCGTCAACAGCCTGGTGGTGTCGGTGGGGGCGGTGGTGCTGTCGCTGGTGGTGGGGCTGCCGGCCGCGTACGCCTCGGCGCGGTGGCGGTTCAAGGGGTCGGAGAACCTGATGTTCACCCTGCTGTCGTTCCGCTTCGCGCCCGAACTCACCGTGATCATCCCGCTGTTCGTGCTGTACCAGAAGCTCGGTCTGTTCGACACGTACGTCGGCATGGTGTGGGTGCTGCAACTGGTGACGCTGCCGCTGATCGTGTGGATCATGCGGTCGTACTTCGCCGACCTCACCCCCGAGTTGGAGCAGGCCGCCCTGCTGGACGGCTACACCCGCAAGCAGGCGTTCTTCAAGGTGGCGCTGCCGCTGGTCAAGCCGGGCGTCGCGGCCGTGTCGCTGCTGGCGTTCATCTTCGCCTGGAACAACTTCGTCTTCCCGCTGATCCTCACCTCCAACGAGGCCCAGACGGTGACCGTGGGCGCGCTGTCCTTCCTCGGCGGTGACCGGCCCAAGTACAACCTGACGGCCGCCGCCGCGCTCGTCTCCGTCGTGCCGCCGCTGCTGCTGGCGCTGACGATCCAGCGGTACCTGGTGCGGGGCCTGTCGTTCGGGGCGGTGAAGTCTTGACTGCTCTCC
Organism: Streptomyces sp. NPDC096046; assembly: GCF_040303285.1. Taxonomy (NCBI): domain Bacteria; kingdom Bacillati; phylum Actinomycetota; class Actinomycetes; order Kitasatosporales; family Streptomycetaceae; genus Streptomyces; species Streptomyces sp. NPDC096046. The sequence continues at coordinate 53,809 of NZ_JBEOSZ010000022.1, forward strand.
CTCGCAAATTAAGGAAGATTCCTGGCTCAGGCCGCCTCCTGGAGCAGCGCTCCAGGAGGTCTTACGCCCTCGGCACCAGCCGGGTTCAGACCAGCCCGGATGAGCATCACACGAGCGGAGTTCTTGTCTCTTGGAGAGACCGCTCCGCACGCCGTGCAGGTGTAGGTACGTTCCGACAGCGGAAGTGCGTGCTTGGTTCTCGCTCCGCACGACGCGCAGTCCATGGTGGTGTGCGCGGGGTGCACGAGACGGACGTCGCGCCCGTGCTTGCGGCCCATCTCGATCAGAGCCTGCTTCGTGGCGCCGATGGCACCGTCCGCCGCCTTGCGCGCCATGGTGGTCCTGGCGAGGAACTTCGGCCGGAAGTCCTCCACGGCGATGGCATCGTGATCGCGCACGACTTTCTTCGCCCATTTTCGCGCGGTGTCCTGTCGCTGCCGGGCGATTTTCTGGTACGCCTTCACCCGCAGCTTTTTCGCCTCGCGATAGCCCTTGGAAGCAGCCTGCCCCTTCTTCGGCTTGCGGCGGGCCATCATCCGGTCGTACCGGGTCAGCCTTTCCCTGCTCTTCTTCCCGTGCTCGGCGTGTGGGAGGTCATGAGCGTCGGACGTGGTGGTCGCGGTCTCCCTCACACCCCAGTCGACACCAAGCACCGCACCGGTCTCCGGCAGCTGCTCAACTACGGCGGGGACGACGAACGAGGCGTACCAGTGGCCGACGTTGTCCCGGTACACCCGCACACTGGACGGCTCGGCGGGCAGCTCCCGCGACCACACCACCGTCAGGACAATGTTCCCGGCCAAGTGCAGACGGCCGTCCTTCAGCCGGAAACCGCGCCGCGTGTAGTTCAGCGTCGGGTCTGCCTCGCGCTTCTTCTTGTACCTGGGCATCCCTGCCCGCTGCCTCATCGGCAGCCGGTCCTTGAAGTCCTTGAGCGCCTTGGCACGGGCCTTGCCAAAGTCGCGGATGAGCTGCTGCTGGGGCACGCTGGAGCCCTCGGCCAACCAGGGCGTGACAGCGCGGGCCTCGGTCAGCATTTTGTCCATCATCGCGGGGCCGCACTTCTCCCCGTCCTGGTGGGCCTTCTTGGACCGGGCAATGCACTCATTCCAGATCCACCGACACCGGTCCCACTCCGCCAACAGTGCAGTGCGGGCAGAGGACAACACACGGAGCCGGTAGGTATACCGGGCGTGCCCCGCCTCGTTGACTCCGCTGAGTGCCGTCATGGCACCAAGCTAGGACCCGGGATTCGCTCTTCTCTGCGAATGCCAGAACACCCACACGAACGAGTGAAGTCCCGCCCGCACGGCATCCTCCGGGAGGCCCGGTGAACTCCAACAAGACGGCCATCGCACTACGAGGAGTGCACAAGACGTACGGCACGGTCACCGCGCTTGACGGGCTCGACCTGGACATCTACGAGGGCGAGTTCTTCTGCCTGCTCGGCCCGTCGGGCGCGGGCAAGACCACGACCTTGAAAACCGTCGCCGGGCTCGAACAGCCCGACTCCGGCACGGTCGTGCTCGACGGCGAGGACATGCGGGGCGTCGAGCCCTACGACCGGGGTGTGGCGATGTGCTTCGAGAGCTACGCCCTCTACCCGCACCGCTCGGCCTACGACAATCTCGCCTCGCCGCTGCGCTCGCCCCGGTACCGGCTGCCCGCAGCCGAGGCCCGGCAGCGGATCGGCGCGACAGCCGAACTGCTGGGTATCTCGGGGCTGCTGGACCGGCCGGTGGGCCGGCTGTCCAACGGGCAGCGGCAGCGGGTCGCCCTCGGCCGGGTGCTGGTCCGCCCGGCGCGGGCCTTCCTGCTCGACGAGCCGCTCTCCCACCTCGACGCCAAACTCCGCCAGCAGATGCGGGCCGAGCTGAAGGCGATCGGGGCCGTGCAGCGCACCACCACCCTCTACGTCACCCACGACTCGGTCGAGGCGCTCGCCCTCGGCGACCGGATCGGGGTCGTCCGGGAGGGCCGGATGGTGCAGACCGGCACCCGGGAGGAGATCTGGTACCAGCCGTTCGACACCGAGGTCGCGCGGGCCTTCGGCCGGCCCCGGATCAATCTGCTGCCGGGGGTGGTGACGCGGAGCGGGGTGCGCTCGGACGGCGGGGCCGAGCTGCCGGTGCGCGCGCGGGCCGCGCCCGGCACGGACGTCCTGGTCGGTCTGCGGCCCCGGGACCTCGCCCTGCGCGGCGAGGGCCACGAACTGACCGGGACGGTGTACGTCACCGAGGTGCTCGGCCGGTCCGTGGAGGTCACCGTCCGGCTCGGGACCGGGAGGCAGCGGGTGTCGCTGGTGGCGGCCCGGGCGGACGCGGCGCGCCTTCGCCCGGACGATCCGGTACGGCTCGTGGTCCGGCCTGAGAACCTGCTGCTGTTCGAGGCCGACCGGCCGGAGCGACCGGGACGACGGATAGAGACGCAGCCATGAGCAGCAACAGCGGTGGTGGACAGCAGGGGCCCGCGGCACGGCAGGCCGCCATGGCCGAGCAGGTGCTGGCCGACGGCTCGGCGACGGCGGCGGAGCTCGCCGAGCGGTTCGGGGTGAGCCTGATGACCATCCACCGGGACCTCGACGAGCTCGAACGGCAGGGCATCGTCAGGAAGTTCCGGGGCGGGGTGACCGCGCAGCCCTCGGGGGTCTTCGAGTCGAACGTGCAGTACCGGCTGAAGAGCATGCGGGCCGAGAAGGCCGCCGTCGCCGAGCACGCGCTGCGGATGGTGGAGCCCGGGATGGCGATCCTGCTGGACGACTCCACGTCCGCCCTGGAGATGGCGAGACGGCTGCGCACGGCCGAGGTCACTCCGCTGACGGTCGTCACCAACTTCCTGGAGGCGATCAACCTCCTCTCCGACCAGCGGGGCATCCGTCTGATGGCGCTGGGCGGTGACTACGACCCGCTGCACTCCTCGTTCCTCGGGGTGTCGTGCGTGGAGGCGGTCGAGCAGCTCCGGGTGGACGTGTGCTTCGCGTCGACGTCGGCCGTGCACCGGGGTTACGCGTACCACCAGGAGCAGCACATCGTGTCCGTGAAGCGGGCGATGCTCGACGCGGCGGCACGCAACGTCCTGCTGATCGACCACACCAAGCTCGGCCGGGTCGCCCTGCACCGGGTCGTCCCGCTGGCCCGCTTCGACACGGTCCTCGTGGACGGCGGGGCGGCACCGGAGGCACTGCGGGATCTGGACGAGCACAAGGTCCGTTACGAGGTCTGCGCGATGCCCGTGAGCGAGCCATAGGGGGCCCGCCGGTGTCTCGGCGCCTGGAGGCGAACGAGCCGAGGAGAGGGAACGGCCATGACGGGACTGGAGTTACGTGAGCTGAGGAAGACCTACCGGTCCCGGGGGCGGCCCTCGGTGGAGGCCGTGCGCGGGATCGACCTGGACCTCCGGCCCGGGGAACTGCTCGGGCTGCTCGGTCCGTCCGGGTGCGGCAAGTCGACGATCCTGCGGATGATCGCCGGGCTGGAGTCCGTCACCGGCGGGGACATCCTGGTCGGTGGGGCGTCGGTCGTCGAACTGCCCGCACAGCGGCGGAACATCGGCGTGGCGTTCGAGAACTACGCGCTGTATCCGCCGCTGTCGGTCGCGGAGAACCTGGCGTTCGGCCTGAAGGCCCGCAAGAGGGCCGACCGCGGGGACGTCGGCGGCAAGGTGAAGGATATCGCCGAGCGGGTCGGTCTGACCGGGCTCCTCGACGCCCGCCCGGCCGGCCTGTCCAGCGGCCAGAAGCAGCGCGTGTCGCTGGCCCGGGCCCTGATCCGCGAGCCCGACGTGCTGCTCCTCGACGAACCCCTCTCCCACCTGGACGCGGCCCAGCGCGACACCACCCGCCGTGAACTGAAGCGTATCCAGAAGGACTTGGGCCACACCACGATCCTGGTCACCCACGACCAGGAGGAGGCCCTCTCCCTGGCCGACCGGATCGCCGTGATGCACGACGGCGTCATCCGGCAGCTCGGCACCCCGTACGAGATCTACGACAGTCCGGCCGACGTGTTCGTCGCGGACTTCGTCGGTGAACCCGCGATCACCCTGCTGCCCGGCATCGCCGACGGTGACGGGCGGGCCCGGCTCTCCGGCGCGGTGCGCCTCGCGCTGCCCGTGCCGGTGGAACGGGGCCGCGAGGTGGTGGTCGGCATCCGCCCCGAGGACGTCCGACTCACCGCCGAGGACGGCCTGCCCGCCCGGGTCGTCGCCCACGAACCGCTCCTGGAGTCGGGCCTGGCGACCCTCGCCCTGGACGGAGTCGAACGGCATCTGGTCGCCCTCACCGGCCCCGAGGTGCGGCTCGCCCACGACGAACGGGTCCGGGTCGCCGCCGACCCCGAGCACACCCATGTCTTCGACGCCGAGACAGGAGATGCCCTGCGATGACTGACGGAAACAGCGTGCGTGTCGTGGCCGCCGGAGATCACTTCGTCCTGCCGTCGCTGATCACACGGGCGGTGCGGCACGAGGTGGAGCGGGCGGACGTCAGGGAACTGGAACTCGGATGGCCGCTGGAGCCGTTCGGGCCGGTCGCCGAGGTGCGGGAGGCCAGTGACGCCGAGGACGTGATGATCGGGGCGCTGGCCGGGGCGGAGGTCCTGGTCACGCAGATGGGGCCGGTGACGGAGAAGGTCCTCGCCGCCTGCCCGGATCTGAGACTGGTCGTGGTCTGCCGGGGCGGTCCGGTCAACGTCAACCTGGAGGCGGCCGAGCGGCGTGACGTGCGGGTGTGTTTCGCGCCGGGCCGCAACGCCGCCGCCACCGCCGAGTTCACCGTCGGCCTGATGCTGGCCGCCCTGCGCCGCATCCCCCAGGCCCACGATCCGCTCGTCCGGCGGGGCAGCTGGGAGGGAGCGACGTACTACACGTACGAGCGCAGCGGACTGGAGCTGGAGGACCTGCCCGTCGGGCTGGTGGGGTACGGGGCCGTCGGCAGCCGGGTCGCGCGGGTGCTCTGCGCGTTCGGGGCGCGGGTGATGGTCTACGACCCGTATGTGCGCGGTGAGATCCACGGTCTGCGCCTGACCTCCCTCGACGACCTCCTGCACCGCTCGCGGGTGATCAGTCTGCACGCCCGGCTCACGCCCGGGACCCGGGGGCTGATCGGCGCCCGGGAGCTGGGACTGCTGCCGCCCGGCGCGGTGGTGGTGAACGTGGCGCGGGGCCCGCTGCTGGACGAGGGCGCGCTGTGCGACGCGCTGGAGAGCGGCCGGGTGTCGGCGGCGGCGCTCGACACCTACGAGCGGGAGCCGCTGCCGTCGGAGTCCCGGCTGCTGGGGCTCGCCGACCGTGTGGTGCTCACCCCGCACCTGGGCGGGGCCTCGCGGGCGGTGGCGGAGAAGGCGGCGCGGATCGCCGCCGAAGAGGTGGGCCGCTGGGTGCGCGGTGAGCCGCTCGCGCACTGTCTGACCTGAGGACCCGGAGGAGCGCCGCATGTACGTCGGTATCGATGTGGGCACGTCCATGGTCAAGGCGGCGGCCTTCGACGCCACGGGCCGTGAACTCGCCGTGGCCGCGCGCCCGGTGGGTCTCTCCCTGCACGGCGGGGTCGTCGAGCAGGACATGGAGGAGGTGTACGGGGCGGTCGTCGCGGTGCTCGGCGAGGTCACCGAGCGGGTCCCCGGCCCGGTCGAGCTGGCCGGGCTCACGGGGCAGGGCGACGGGGTGTGGCTGGTCGACGCGCAGGGGCGGCCGGTGCGGGCGGCGGCCTCCTGGATGGACGGGCGGGCGCACGAACTCGTCGACCGCTGGCTGGCCGACGGCACGTTCGAGACGGTGTTCCGGCGGACGGGCAGCGCGATGTTCCCGGGCTGCCCGGGCCCGCTGCTGGCCTGGCTGGACCGTCACGAACCGCGGGCGCTCGACACCGCGAAGGCCGCCCTGTACTGCAAGGACATGGTGTTCCAGCGTCTGACGGGAGCCGGTTCGACGACCGATGTGTCGGACGCGTCGATGCCGTTCCTCGACCCGCGGACCCGGGCCTACGACGACGGGGTCGTCGAGCTGCTCGGGCTGGCGCACCGCCGGGGACTGCTCGCCCCGGTCAGCGACCCGGTGGCCACGGCCGGGGCGCGGGGCGAGGGCCTGCCGCCCGGGACCCGGATCGCGAACGGCCCGTACGACCTGCCGGCCTGTGCGCTGGGGGCCGGGGTGACGTCCCCGGGGGACGGTCTGCTGATCGTCGGCACCTGTCTGGCCAGTCTGGTCGCCACGACCGGGCTCGACCTGACCGGGGAACCGGCGGGCCTGTACATCTCCACCGACCGGCCCGGGCACTGGCTGCGCGCCATGCCCGCCATGGTCGGCACGGCGGCGCTGGACTGGGTGCTGTCGACGACGGGGGTGCGGCACGACGAGGTGGACGGCCTGCTGGCGGCGACGCCTCCGGGTGCGAACGGTGTCGGCGTGCTGCCGTACTTCGCGCCCTCCGGTGAACGTGCTCCCTTCGTCGAGCCGCGTCTGCGTGCCGAACTCAGCGGTGTCTCCCTGGAGTCGACCCGCGGTGATCTGGTCCGTGCCACCTGTGAGGGCATCGGGTACGCCGCCCGGCACTGCCTGGAGGCGGCGGGCCTCACCGGGAACCTGGCCGTCTGCGGGGGCGGCACGCGCAGCTCCGCCTGGATACGGCTGCTGGCCGATGTGCTGGGCAGGCCGTTGCGGGTCGTCGAAGGCGAGGTGGGGGCGCGGGGCGCGGTCCTGGCGGCGGCCGAGCGCTACGGGGTGGCGCTGGACGCGGTGGCGTGGACGAGACCGACGACGGTCGTCGAGCCGGACCCGGGCCGGACCGCGTTCTACACGCGGGGTTACGAGCGGCACCTGGAGCGGCTGGCGCAGGCCCGGGCCCGGGCGCGTCGGTGAACCCGCTTGCGACGAAGGGGAGTCGCATGCGGCTCGCAGACCGAGCACCGGCGTGCTTCCGGTCGATCGGCCTGCCGCTGGAGCCCGCGCTCGCGGCCGCGGTCCGCCGCGACCGGCTCGGCCGACGCGAGTGCGTCGTGCGGTCCTGCGAGCCGACGAGCCTGCGGCGCATGACGGATCCGGGGGTGCCGCCGTGGCCGGCGCTGGGGGCGACGGGCGGCCCGTTCGACCTGCCGTCCACGACCTACCGGGACATGATGACCCCGGCGGGCCCAGCGGGCATCGCCCGGTACGCGGACCGGATCGGGCCGGACACGCCCTCGGTCGCCGGCCCGAGCCTCGTCGCGGACGCGCAGGCGGCGGGCCCGCGGATCGGGCCCCGCACCTTCCGCCACCTTCCGCGCGGACCACCAGTTCCTGCCCCGGGAGGGCGACACGGGGAGCGGACCGACCGGTTTCGGGGACGCGTTCGCCGCGTACGCGCTGTACTACCGCTTGGGGGTCGGCGCGGTGGTGGCCGACTTCCCTGACCTGGCGGTGATGGCAAGGAGGCGCTGATGTTCTTCAAGGACAAGCACTGCCCGACCTGTGGCGGCGGCGGCACTCAGGTGTTCGCGCCGCTCAAGCCCACCGAGCGCAAGGCCCTCGGGACCAACCGCACGGACCTGTGGCGCTGCACCGCCGCGGGCTGCCGGTGGTACCAGCCCTGGGACCACCGGGCAGGCGGGGGCCGGCTCCCGGAGGAGTTGATGAACCCGGAAGCCGACGCCTCGACGTGAGGCCTACAGGTTGGAGAAGTCCGGGCCCTTGGTGCGGGTGCGCTTGATCTCGTAGAAGCCGGGGACCGAGGCCACGGCGAGGGTGCCGTCCCAGAGGCGGCCGGCCTCCTCGCCCTGCGGGGCCGGGGTGACGACCGGGCCGAAGAAGGCGATCTGCTCGCCGTCGGAACCGGGCACGGCGATGACCGGGGTGCCGACGTCCTGGCCGACCTTGTCGATGCCCTCCTTGTGGGAGGCGCGCAGCTCGGCCTCGTACGGGGTGGAGTCCCAGTGCTCGAGGAGGGACTCTGGCAGGCCCAGGTCCTTCAGGGCGGCGGCGACCGTCTCCTTGCCGGGGCCCTCGTCCTGGTTGTGGATGCGGGTGCCGAGCGCGGTGTAGAAGTCGCCGAGGACCTCGGGGCCGTGCTCCTGCTGGGCGGCCATGACGACCCGGACGGGGCCCCACGCCTTGGTCTCCAGCAGCTCGCGGTACTCCTCGGGCAGCTCGTCCAGCTTGTCCTCGTTGAGGACGGCGAGGCTCATGACATGCCAGCGCACCTCGATGTCCCTGACCTTCTCCACCTCCAGCACCCAGCGGGAGGTCATCCAGGCCCAGGGGCACAGCGGGTCGAACCAGAAGTCGACGGGGGTCTTGTCCGACATGTCTCTCCTCACGAGGAAACCGTTTCCCCGGCAACGCCGGTACGCGCTGCCGTCATTCCCGGCTGCCCCGTGTCAGGTGCACGTGGCAGGATCGGTCCTGTTCAGCCCGTGCCCCACGACATCTGAGGAGTGCCGCCCGTGCCCGGTGAGAATCTGTCCCGCGACGAAGCCCGGGAGCGGGCCGCCCTGCTGAGCGTCGACGGGTACGAGGTGTCCCTCGACCTGCGGTCCGCGATCGGTGAGGTCCGGGGGGACGGGCCCCGCACCTTCCGCTCCGTCACGACGATCCGCTTCCGCTGCAACGAGCCCGGGGCGAGCAGCTTCGCCGACCTGATCGCGCCGAGTGTGACGGCCGTCTCACTCAACGGCCGTGATCTGGACCCCGGCGAGGTCTTCGACGGCTGCCGGATCGCACTGGAGGACCTGGCCGCGGACAACGAGCTGGTGGTCGACGCCCAGTGCGCCTACTCCCGGACCGGCGAGGGCCTGCACCGCTTCGTCGACCCGGAGGACGGCGAGGTGTACCTGTACACCCAGTACGAGCCGGCCGACTCCCGCCGGGTCTTCGCCACCTTCGAGCAGCCCGACCTGAAGGCCCCCTACCGCTTCGAGGTGCGGGCCCCCGAGGGCTGGACGGTGTGGAGCAACGGGGCCGGTGAGCAGGCCGACGGGGTGTGGCGGTTCGCCGAGACCAAGCCGATCTCGACGTACATCACCTGCGTGGTGGCGGGCCCGTACCACTACGTGACGGACTCCTACACGCGCACCCTCGCCGACGGCACGACGCTGGAGATCCCGCTCGGCGCCCTGTGCCGCAAGGGCCTCGCCCCCTACTTCGACGCCGACGACGTGTTCCTCGTCACCAAGCAGGGCCTGGACTTCTTCCACGACCACTTCGACTTTCCGTACCCGTTCGGGAAGTACGACCAGGCGTTCGTGCCCGAGTACAACCTGGGCGCGATGGAGAACCCGGGCCTGGTGACGTTCCGCGAGGAGTTCATCTTCCGCGGGAAGGTGACGCAGGCGTCCTACGAGGGCCGGGCCAACGTCATCCTGCACGAGATGGCGCACATGTGGTTCGGCGACCTGGTCACCATGGAGTGGTGGGACGACCTGTGGCTGAAGGAGTCCTTCGCGGACTTCATGGGCGAGTTCTCGCTCGTCGGCGCGACGCGCTTCAAGAACGGCTGGATCACCTTCGCCAACCGCCGCAAGGCCTGGGCCTACCGCGCCGACCAGCTGCCCTCGACGCACCCGATCACGGCCGACATCCGCGACCTCCAGGACGCCAAGCTCAACTTCGACGGCATCACCTACGCCAAGGGCGCGTCGGTGCTGAAGCAGCTCGTGGCGTACGTCGGCGAGGAGGCGTTCCTGGAGGGCGCCCGGCGCTACTTCAAGCGGCACGCGTACGGCAACACGCGCCTCGGGGATCTGCTGTCGGTGCTCGGGGAGACCAGCGGCCGGGACATGAGCGCCTGGTCGCGGTCCTGGCTCCAGACGGCCGGGGTGAACGCGCTGACGCCGCAGGTGCTGCTCGGCGCGGACGGCCGCGTCGAGGAGCTGGCGGTGGTGCAGGAGGCAGCCGAGTCACACCCCGAACTGCGCCCGCACCGGGTGGCGGTGGGCCTGTACCGGGTGACGGGCGACGGGGCCCTGGAGCGGTACGCGCGCGTGGAGACCGACGTCGACGGTCCCCGGACGGTCGTGGCGGACCTGGCCGGAGCCGACGCCCCGGACCTGGTCCTGGTCAACGACGACGACCTGACCTACTGCAAGATCCGCTTCGACGAGACCTCCCTGGCGACCCTGCGCGAGCACCTGGGAGCCGTCACCGACCCGCTGGCGCGCGCCCTGTGCTGGTCGGCGCTGTGGAACATGACGCGCGACGCGCTGCTCCCGGCGCGGGAGTTCGTGGACCTGGTGCTGCGGTTCGGCGGGCGCGAGTCCGAGATCGGCGTCGTGCAGATGCTGCACGCCTGGGCCGAGTCGGCGGTCACCCACTACACGGCGCCCGCCCGGCGCGAGTCGAGCGCCCGGCTGCTCGCCGAGGGGGCGCGGCGTGAGCTGTACGCGGCCGGGGCGGGCAGCGAGCACCAGCTGGCCTGGGCACGGTTCTTCGCCCGGACGGCCACCACCGAGGCCGACTTCGAGCTGCTGCGGGACCTGCTCGCGGGCACCGCGACGGTCGAGGGTCTCGACCTGGACCAGGAGCTGCGCTGGGTGTTCCTGGAGCCGCTGGCCGCGCACGGTGCCGTGGACGAGAAAGTGCTGGCCGAGGAACTGAGCCGGGACGACACCGCTTCGGGCAAGCGCCACCAGGTGCGCTGTCTGGCCGCCCGCCCGTCCGCGGCGGTCAAGGCCCAGGCGTGGGCGCGGGTCGTGGAGTCGGACGCGCTGTCCAACGCCATGGTCGAGGCGACCATCGCGGGCTTCTCCCAGGACTCGCAGCGCGAGCTGATCGCGCCGTACGCCGAGAAGTATTTCGCGGCGATCGAGCGGGTGTGGGCCGAGCGGTCGATCCAGATCGGCATGCACGTGGTGCAGGGCCTGTTCCCGTTCCTCCAGCAGTCCCGGCAGACGCTGGACGCCGCGGACGCCTGGCTGGCCGCCCACGAGGAGGCGGCCCCGGCGCTGCGCCGGCTGGTGCTGGAGTCCCGTGACGATCTGGCACGGGCGTTGCGTGGACAGGCGTGCGACGAGGCCTCTGACCAGTAGCTTTGGCCTGAGATCCGGGCGTTCGGCCTTCGTTACGAGATGAGTGCCCGTAAGCCGTAACCCCTGGTCCGCACCCGAACGGACCAGGGGTTTTCGGCAACCGAACACCCGTCCTTTAGGGCTGGGTTGTCCATATTCGTCGACGGCCCTGTAACAGCGGTTCAAGAGGGGTGGGGACGCGGGAATCTGCGGGACATGACCCACAACACCCCGCTCTCCCCCCGCCCCCTGCGCCACCTGTCCGGCGGCGGGCGCCCCCGCGTGATGACCACGGCCCAGCTCCGCTCGCACGGCGTCTCCACGGCCGAGACGAACGAGCAGTGCCGCGCTGGCGGCCCCTGGCAGCAGATCCTCCCCGGCGTCGTGCTGCTCCACCCGAGCCCGCCGACCAGCGAGGAGCGGCTGCACGCGGTGCTGATGTACGCGGCGCGGGAGCGCGGCACCGGGGTGCCGGCCCAGCCGGGCGCGAGCGGACCGCACGCCCCCGCCTACCCCGAGGTGATGATCACGGGCCTGGCCGCGCTGACGCTGCACGGCTTCTCCTCCACTCCCCCGCTGCCGTCCCTGGACACCATCGACATCCTGGTCCCGCGACTGCGGCGGCTGCGCTCGACGGGCTGCGTGCGCATCGTCCGCACGTCCACCCTGCCCGCACCCGAGCAGGTCACCGGGGTGCCGGTGGCGCCGGTCGCCCGAGCGCTGGCCGACGCGGTCGCCGAACTCGCGGACGCCGGCGTCGTCCGCCGGCTGCTCACGGAGGCGGTCCGCAGCGGACACTGCGACCCGACGGCCGTGGTCCGCGAGCTGAACCAGGCCCGGCTGCTGAGCCGCCCCCATGTGGTGGACGCGGTGGAGTCCCTGCTCGCCGAGGGCCGGGCCCGCGCGGAGGACCGCCTGTACCGCATGGTCCACGAGTACGGCCTGCCCGACCCGGTCTGGAACGTCGACCTGCGCCTGCCCGGCGGCCCCTGCCTCGGCGGCCTCGACGCGTACTGGCCCGACCAGGCGGTGGCGGTGGAACTCGACACCCGGGCGCCCCGTCAGGACGACGACGCCCTGTGGTCCGAGTACGCCCGCAAGCGCGAGCACCTGGAGCGGCTCGGCATCACGGTCGTCCACATCACACCGCGCAAGCTCCGCGACTCCCCGGACCAGCAGGCGACGGTGGTCCGCACGGCCCTGATGGCCTCGGCCGACCGCGAACCGGCCGCGTGTGTCGTGGTGCTGCCCCGGTAGTGACGAACCGGGGCAGCACCAGCAGGGGAGAGGAGGGGCCGCCGGGACGCATCGGCGGCCCCTCCTCGCGGTGTGGACTCGCTCCTCGCCGCCCAGGCCCGCGGCGACGGGCACGTCGTAGCGGCTCGTGGAGGGTGAGGGAGCGGCGACCGTCGCCGGTGGTGACGGACCTCAACCGCCTCTCCGGCGCCCCGTGGAACAGGAGGCGAGCGCAGCACCACGGCCGGTGGTGTCGGTCGTGCGAGCCCGGGACTCCACCCCCGGGACATTCACCCCTTCTTGAGCACCAGCTCGGTGTTGCGGTCGTCCGGGTCGCCGCCGAGGGTCGTTTTCGCGCCGGGGGCGTTGAGGGACAGCTCGCGGTAGAGCGCCGCGAGGCCGGTCTGGGAGAGGTCGGAGAAGTCGGTGCGGTGCGGGGCCGAGGACTCCACCAGCGTGGTGAACAGGGAGATCGTGCCGTCCTTGTTGTCGGTCAGCTCGATGATCCGGGCGAGCTGCGGGAAGTCGACGTGGGAGGCGGTGGAGATCTCCCAGAAGGAACGGCCACCGGGCGCGGAGTGCGGGGTGATGACGTTCTTGTGGATGTGGCCGTTCACCCAGGCGAGCACCCGGGGGTGGCTGCCGAGCAGGGCGAGGACCTCCTGGCCGTTGTGACGGCGCTCGTTGGGCCTGGCCGGATCACGGCGGAGGTTCGTCATCGTCTTGCTGGTGTGATGGCTGAAGATCACCGCGTAGGAGTCCTTGTTGTCCCGCAGTGTCCTGTCGAGCCATCTCATCTGGGCCGTGCCGATGGACCCCTGGTAGTGGCCGGCGGCGTCGGTGGTGTCCAGGCTGATGCCGATGACGTCCTCGGAGATCCGGAAGGCGTAGTACTGCGTGCCCGCGTCCAGGTTGGCGAAGGAGTAGCCGTGGCCGGCCGGGCCGACACCGCGGTGGGCCGGGTCCAGGTGCGCTGCGAGGTACTCGGCCGGCGTGAAGGGAGCGCGCCGCTCGTCGGGAGTGACCGAACGCATCGAGCGGGCGTGGGAGGTGAGGAAGTCGTGGTAGCGGACGCCCTCGGGGTCCCGGGCCTTCTTGATCTGCGCCTGGAGCCGCCGCGCCTCGGCCGCGGTCACGTTCATCAGCTTCTTGCCGCCGACGGCGAGTTCGGTGAGGTACGAGTCACCGTGCGAGGCATAACAGCCCATGGGCAGGGAGTCGTGATTGCCGACCGTGGAATACCAGGGCAGGTTGAGGCCGGGGCTGCGCACTTCCCGGATGGCGGCCTTCAGGAAACCGTCGAGGTGCGGGAAGCCGGCCTGCTTGTCGGTGTCGCGGACCGCGGCGTCCGGCTGCCAGTACTGCCTGAGGCCGCTGTTCTGGACGCCCTCATAGCGGCGCGGGTCGCCGGTGTTGGGCGTGATGCGCCCGCCGCTCATGATCTTCATGAACCATTCCAGCTCGGACTTGGCGTTGTTGTCCGTGTTGTCGCCGGTGGTCATGGCGAAGTGCAGCGGAGCGCCGGTGACGGGGGCGCCGCGCAGGGCGTTGATCCGCTCCACGAGGGCGATCGCGCCCTGCACGGTCAGCGCCTCGTGCGGCCGCCAGGCGTGGATATCGGCCGAGCGCAGGTACTCCAGGCGCAGCGGGTGCTGGGCGTCGATGATGTGCAGGTCGGTGAGCTGCACGAAGGCGGCGAGCGCGGTACGGCGGCCCGCCCGGCCGGGCTTGGGCGCGGCCAGCTCGGAGCGGACGACCCGCTTCCAGCCGGGTCCGTCGCCCAGGCGCCGGTAGCCGGAGCTGCCGCGCGGGGCGGCGACGGACGCCACGGTGGTGCCCTTGGTGTACGGGGCCAGTGGCGCGGCGGGTGCCCGGCGCGAGGAGGCCGCCACGGCGGCGTCGGTGCTCTCCTCGACCGTGGCCGCCTCGCTGTCACTGGGCCGCAGGGCGTAACCGACGCCCCCGGACAGGGCGACCGCGCCGGTGGCGGCGAGGACGGAACGACGGTGGATGCCCTGGCCGGAGCCGGCGACTGAGCGTGTGCGCGACATGCGCTTCTCTCCCCGAGTGCGAACGCGTCGGCAATGGTCGCGGGGCGTCGGCGACCCGAACACCCCGCTCGTACTGGATCGTTGGCAGCGGGAATGACCTGCGCGTAAACGCGGCGGCAACGCGCGGCGCCGATCACCGAACGTGTATCTTGGACTACCCTGCGCGTCGTCGCCTGCTCCGGGACCGGCCCGTGTCCGGTCACGCGGCGTTCATCTTCCGGGGCAGGGCACCTACTCCGGGACCTTGGCCAGCCGTCCGGTGACCGGGCGCTCGCGCCACATGCGCAGGGCTATGTCGACCATCGGCACCCGGACGAGACCGGGCACGGCGTCCAGGTCCTGCCAGGCGGCGAGGTCGGTGGAGCCGTTCACCTCGTTGCGCAGTGCGCCGCCGATGATCCGGCCCTCGTAGACGAACCGGACGCCGTGATGGTCGACCGGGGGCCGCAGGCCCTCGCGGAAGACGCGGTGGGAGGAGTCCACGCCGAGCAGTCCGGTCACCTCGATGTGGTACCCGGTCTCCTCCTCCACCTCCCGCACGACGGTGTCGTAGGGATCCTCGCCGTGCTCCATGCCGCCGCCCGGCAGGACCCACTCGGGGTGCCGTCCTGGGCGGGTGAGCGGGCGAGCAGGATCCGCCCGCCCCGGACGCATACGGCGTAGGCCGCCACCCTCAACTTCTGTCGCACGAGGGGACGTTAACCGATTTCTCCGCCACCTTCAGGACTGATGCCCACAAAACGAATCGCGGGTTTTCCCCATACCTCTACTTCGTTTCGGTCAACCCTCCCCAAAGAACTTCCCCTTGCGTAAGGCTGTGCGATCGTCCGGGCTTGCCGTTCGGACCGTTGGCGACCGCGACCGATCGGTCCCGGTCGCTTCCCGCTCGTTCCTTTACCTACAAGGGATGCCGATGACCCCTCCCACCCCGCGCGATCACATATCGGGCCCGAGACGCGTGGCCCGCATCGCCGTGGCCGCCGGTATCGTCGCCGCGCTCTCCGCGGCCGGGCCGATCCCCCTGGCCTTCTCCGCCGACGGTCCCGGCACGGACGCCCCGGCCGACCCCACCGTCAAGTCCGCGCACGCCAAGCTCGGTTCGGACGACGCGGACCTGCTCGCGGAGGCCAAGGCCGACGGCGACAAGACCGTCACGATGATGATCGCCACCGCACCCGGGAAGACCGAGCAGGTCGCCGGGCAGCTGGACGCGGTCAAGGGCGGCTCGGTGGGCCGGGCCGACGACAAGCTGGGCTACGTCCGCGCCACCGTCCCGACGGCCAAGGCGGACTCGGCGATCGCCGCCGCCGCCAAGCTCTCCTCCGTGCACGGCATCGACCTGCGCGAGGAGATCCCGCTGGACGACCCGACGCCGAGCGCGGACACCGCCAAGGGCGCCAAGGCCGCGAAGGGGAAGTACCGGGCGCCGGGGAAGAAGACCCCGGCCGAGAACCCGTACAACCCGTCCTTCGAGACGGGCGCGGTCGACTTCGTCGAGGACCACCCGAAGGCGGACGGCCGCGGCGTCACCATCGGCATCCTCGACTCCGGCGTGGACCTCGGCCACCCGGCGCTGCAGAAGACGACGACCGGTGAGCGGAAGATCGTCGACTGGGTGACGGCGACCGACCCGATCATCGACAACGACAACACCTGGCGCCCGATGGTCACGGCCGTGTCCGGCCCGGCCTTCACCTACCAGGGCCAGTCGTACAAGGCGCCGGCGGGCTCGTACGCCGTCAGCCTCTTCAAGGAGTCGTACACCACCGGCGGTGACGCCAAGGGCGACGCCAACCGCGACGGCGACACCACCGACGCCTGGGGCGTGCTGTACGACGCGGTGTCCGGCACGGTCCGGGTCGACCTGAACAACAACAACGACTTCGCCGACGACACCCCGATGAAGCCGTACAAGGACGGCCACCGGATCGGGTACTTCGGCACCGACGACCCGGCCACCGACGTCGCCGAGCGGCAGCCGTTCGTCGTGGAGATCCGCAAGGACGTCCCGATGGACCCGCTGGGCGGCTCCTGGGTCGGCAAGAAGTCCGACTTCGTCAACATCGGCGTCATCGAGTCCGAGCACGGCACGCACGTCGCCGGCATCACCGCCGCCAACGGCCTGTTCGGCGGGAGGATGGACGGTGCCGCCCCCGGCGCCAAGCTGGTCTCCTCGCGCGCCTGCACCTGGTCCGGCGGCTGCACCAACGTGGCACTCACCGAGGGCATGATCGACCTCGTCACCAAGCGCGGTGTCGACATCGTCAACATGTCCATCGGCGGTCTGCCGGCGCTGAACGACGGCAACAACGCGCGCGCCGAGCTGTACACGCGCCTCATCGACACCTACGGCGTCCAGCTGGTGATCTCCGCGGGCAACTCCGGCCCCGGCGCCAACACCATCGGCGACCCCTCCCTGGCCGACAAGGTCATCTCGGTCGGCGCGTCCGTCTCCAAGGAGACCTGGGCCGCCAACTACGGCTCGGTCGTGAAGAAGAAGTACGCGATGATGCCGTTCTCCTCACGCGGCCCGCGTGAGGACGGCGGCTTCACGCCGACCCTGGTCGCCCCGGGTGCCGCGATCAACACCATCCAGACCTGGATGCCGGGCCAGCCGGTCGCCGAGGCGGGCTACTCCCTGCCGGCCGGCTACGGCATGCTCCAGGGCACCTCGATGGCCTCCCCGCAGGCCGCGGGCGCCTCGGCGCTGCTGATCTCGGCCGCCAAGCAGAAGAAGATCGACCTCACGCCGGCGACCCTGCGCACGGCCCTCACCTCGACCGCCGACCACATCAAGGGTGTGCAGGCGTACGAGGAGGGCGCGGGCCTCATGAACATCGAGGACGCCTGGGACGCCATCCGCGACGACGCCACCGCGCACTCCTACACGGTCAAGGCGCCGGTCGACACCGCGATCGACCAGTTCCTGAAGACCCCGGGCTTCGGCACGGGCCTCTACGACCGCGAGGGCGGCCTGAAGGCCGGGCAGAAGAAGACGTACGAGATCACCCTGACCCGTACGTCCGGCGCCGACAAGGCCATCCGGCACGAGCTGCACTTCGAGAACAACGCGGGCCGCACGTTCCGGATCGTCGGCTCGGACGAGGTGAGGCTGCCGCTGAACAAGCCGGTGACCGTCAAGGTCCAGGCCTCGCCGAAGTCCGCGGGCATCAAGAGCGCGATCCTGGAGGTCGACGACCCGAAGACCGAGGGCATCGACCGCCAGGTCCTCAGCACGGTCGTGGTCTCCGCTCCGCTGAAGTACACGTACTCCGCGAAGAGCTCGGTGCAGCGCAACAGCACCCAGCACTACTTCGTCACCGTCCCCGAGGGCGCGAAGACCCTCGAGGTCGCGATGAGCGGGCTGAAGGACAAGAGCCAGACCCGGTTCATCTCCATCCACCCCTACGGCGTCCCGTCCGACTCGACGTCGACGATCAACTGCTACCCGAACTACGACAACCCGGCCAACACCTGCCGCCCGGACCTGCGTTCCTACGCCGACCCGCAGGCCGGTGTCTGGGAGATCGAGGTCGAGTCGCGCCGTACGTCGCCGCTGCTGGACAACCCGTACAAGCTGGACGTCGCCGTCCTCGGCGCCGCCTTCGACCCGGAGACCGTGACCGTGGCCGAGGCGAAGGTCGGCAGCCCGGCCGCCGCCTCCTGGAAGGTGAAGAACGGCTTCGCCGCGCTCGACGGCAAGCTGGTCGGCGGCCCGCTCGGCTCGGCCAAGGTGGCCCGCCCCTCGATCAAGCAGGGCGAGACGCAGACCACGACGGTCGAGGTGCCCGCGGGCGCCAAGTCGCTGGACGTCGCCATCGGCGGTGTCTCGGACAACGCCGCGGACCTGGACCTCGCCGTGTACGACGCGTCGGGCACGCAGGTCGGCAGCTCCGCCGACGGCGACTCGGAGGAGTCGGTCTCCATCCCCTCCCCCGCCGCCGGGAAGTACTCGATCGAGGTCGTCGGCTACTCGGTGCCGGCCGGCACCACGGAGTACGACTACCAGGACGTCTTCTTCTCCGCCTCCCTCGGCAGCGTCACCGTCGACGGGTCGGCTCCGGTGAAGCTCGGCACGGGCGACTCCGCGACGGTCTCGGGCAGCGTCACCGCCGCGGCGGCCGCTCCCGAGGGGCGTGAGTTCTTCGGCCAGGTCCAGCTGGTCAACGCGCGCGGCACGGTCGCGGGCGTGGGCAGCGTGAAGATCGAGAAGGTTCTGCCGTAGCGGTTCACGGCGACCGAGTGAGGGCGGGCGTCCGCGGTGCGGGCGCCCGCCCTTCGTCGTGCGGGTGCGATCGGACCAGGGGTGCCCGCGACGTCGTGTCGTCCGCCCGGAGTCCCGAGCGCAGGCCGCGCTCTGGTGCCCCACCGCGTCGCCCCGCATCCGGTGCCCCCTGCTCGATCGGAGGCGGGAGCTTGAGGAGCGTGCTCCCGTGCCGCGCGGCAGGGCCGCCTCGTGGGCCGGCACGACGGGATCGTTGCGTGCCGGGCGGACGCCCGCGTACTGGTTGGACCCGGGCGTCCGCCCGGTGCTGCCGGTGGGCACACCCCCGGCTCGCGCACTCGAGGCCACCCACCCATCAGCCGTGCGAACAACCCCGCGGGTCGATACGACCTAGGGGCAGGGCAGGGTGCGTGACCGGGGCAGGCCGGCGGTGATCCACGCCCGGTCGCGGGCGATCTCCTTCTCCCCCGTCACCCACAGGTCCGGCTGGGCCTGTCCCTGCGGGATCCCGACCAGGACGCGGTCGCCCGCGCGCAGCCGGGGCGCGACATCGCCGTCCAAGGGGAAGGAGACCCGGCTCTGCCCCTGGGCGGGCTTGTAGTACCGGTCCACCTCGACGGTGACGCGGTCCTGGCCGGTCCCCGGGACAGTGGCCACCTCGGCGACCGTGCCCTCGATCACGAGCCGGGCGCAGGCGAGATACCCGGCGTGACCGAGCGTGGTCTCCTCACCGGCCTGCGGCCGGCCGGCGCTCTCGGCGGCGGCCGCCCCCGAGTCCTGTTCGCCCCCGGCCCCACCGCTCTGGACCACGAGCCAGCCCATCCCGATCACGACGGTGGCCCCGGCCGCGGCGACGAGTGTCTTCAGCGCCACGGTGAGCGGTTTCGGCCGGGCGCGACGCCGCGAGGACAACGACGTGACCGTCGCCCCACCGCCCACACCCGGCGCGGCACCGACACCGCCCCCCGCGCCCGGCTCGGCCGCCGCGGGCGCCCCGCCGGGCCCGGACCCGGCAGCCACCGCCGGCACCGGCGAGCTGCCGTCCGCGTCCCCGCCCCCACGCTCCGAAGACGCCCCCCTCGGTGACGAGCCGGCGACGGCCCCCGGGCCGGCCGTGTCCGCGGCAGGCGGGGCGTCACCGGCCGGTCCCGCCGTCGCCGCTCGCGCAGGCAGGGCGTCACCGGCCGGACCCGCTGTCGCCGCTCGCGCGGCCGGGCCCCCGGCCTCCGCCCCGGCTTCCTCCGTCTCGCCGGTCCGCGCCAGCATGTCCCCGAGCAGTTCCAGCTGGCGCCGCAGCTGTGCCACGTCCGCCGCGGCCGCGTCATGGGCGGCCCGGTAGGCCGCGTCCTCGCGGGCCGCCGGCGGCACGGGGGCCCCGGCGAGCACGGCCATCAGCGCGTCCATGCCGTCGTACTCGGCACCGCCGTCACGTTCCGCGCGACGCCGGTCGTCATTGTTCCGGGCGGTCACGTCACACCACCTCGTCCTCGTGCAGGCGGGCGCGCAACGCCCGTACCGCCGTGTGCAGCCGGCTCTTGACCGTGCCCTCCGGGACGCCGAGCTGCTCGGCGATGGACCGGACCGGCAGGTCGGCGTAGAAGCGCAGGACGACGACCTGCCGCTGGGCATCGGGCAGCTCGTCCAGGCCCTGGGCGACGGCGACGGACAGCACGCTGCTGTCCTCGCCGGAGGGATGCTCCGCCGGCTGGCGCAGCGCCGCCAGCCGCTCCCCGAGCCGCTCCTGGCGGCGCTTGGCCCGGTGCCAGTCCATGGCGAGGTTGGAGGCGACGACCGCCGCCCACGCCGAGACGTCCCGCGGCGCCTCCCGGCCGCTCGCGGCCCGCTCCAGCAACCGCAGGCGGACCTGCTGCACCCCGTCCGGCAGGTCCGCCTGCGGTACTCCGCCGAGTGCCAGCACCGCCCGCACCCGACGCTCCTGCGCCGCGTCCAGCGGATCCGCCCCGCTCCGCGGATCGTCGCCGGTCGCGGCATGCGCCTCCCGGCCGCGCCGTGCCCTTCCGCGCAACAGCACAAGCCACCCCCTCACCGTGTTTCCCCTACGACGCCGGCGCGGTCCGGAACGTTCGGCCGCCGTCACGGCGAGTTCCGCCGGAGCCGCAGAGGCGTACATCACACTTCCGTGTGGCCGGGGCCGGCATGGGCAGGCGAGCTTGCGGCGCACGACCCCGGACGGACGAATTCCTCCAGCTCAGCGGGGTCGACACCGCAGGTCCGCAACCATGGGGCAGGACACGCCGTCCCACTCTTCGGGCAGACCGGGGAAAGAAGTGGACAGGCGGGCCGTGGTCGGCCGCATGATGGAAAAGCCTCGGCCAAGCAACGAGTACGTGAAGAGACGCACGAGAGGGAGTCACCGTGAGGGTCGGAATCGTCGGAGCCACCGGACAGGTGGGCACGGTCATGCGCAGGATCCTCACGGAGCGGAACTTCCCGGTCACCGAGCTGCGCCTGTTCGCCTCGGCCCGCTCGGCGGGCTCGGAGCTGGACGGCGTGACGGTGGAGGACGCGTCGACCGCCGACTACACCGGCCTGGACATCGTGCTGTTCTCCGCGGGCGGTGCCACCTCCAAGGCACTGGCCGAAAAGGTCGCCTCCCAGGGCGCCGTGGTGATCGACAACTCCTCCGCGTGGCGCAAGCACCCCGAGGTGCCGCTGGTCGTCTCCGAGGTCAACCCCCACGCGATCGCGAACCGCCCCAAGGGCATCATCGCCAACCCGAACTGCACGACGATGGCCGCGATGCCGGTCCTGCGTCCGCTGCACGACGAGGCGGGCCTGGAAGCCCTGGTCGTCGCCACCTACCAGGCGGTCTCGGGCTCCGGCCTCGCGGGCGTCGCCGAGCTGCACGGCCAGACGCAGAAGGTCGTCGCCGACGCCGACAAGCTCACCCACGACGGTGAGGCGGTCGACTTCCCCGAGCCGGGCGTCTACAAGCGCCCCATCGCCTTCAACGTGCTGCCGCTCGCGGGCAACATCGTCGACGACGGCCTGAACGAGACCGACGAGGAGCAGAAGCTCCGCAACGAGTCCCGCAAGATCCTGGAGATCCCCGAGCTGAAGGTCTCCGGCACCTGCGTGCGCGTCCCGGTCTTCTCCGGCCACTCCCTCCAGGTCAACGCCCGCTTCGCCCGCCCGATCTCCCCGGAGCGCGCGACGGAGCTCCTGGCGGATGCCCCGGGCGTCGTCGTCACGGACATCCCCACTCCCCTCCAGGCCGCAGGCAAGGACCCGTCCTACGTCGGCCGCATCCGCCGCGACGAGACGGTGGACAACGGCCTGGCCCTCTTCGTCTCCAACGACAACCTCCGCAAGGGCGCGGCCCTGAACGCGATCCAGATCGCGGAGCTGGTGGCGGCGGAGCTGAAGGGCTGACCCCTCTCCCCCGCGCAGTCCCTGCGCACCTCGTAGAGGAAGCAGCCGTACTCGACGGCCCGGATGTGGACCAGTGCCACGGCCGGGTCGTCGAACGCTTCCCGGAGGGCCTGCCGGAACGCGCCGGGTTCCCGGACCAGCCGTCCGCCCAGGATGTGGCCCTCGGCCGAGTAGCGGCGGACGGTGCGGTGGGAGCCGGTGAAGGGGAGGGCCCCACCGGCCGGGCCCGCGCACTCCTCGGCGTGGACGAAGACCGGGCCCTGTTCGTCGTAGGCGCCCGGAGCGGCGCCGGTTTCGGCGGCCCAGCGGCGCAGGGGGGCGTACGAGACCAGCGCGACGCGTTCACCCGGCTCGCTGTGGCGCAGACAGCAGCGGAGGGGGGCGCCGCCCTCGGTGTCGGTGAAGGAGGTCGTGGGACGGCCCGCGTCGTCCGTCGTGCGCAGCTCCTTCAGGGCCCGGGGGTCGATGGGGCGCGCGGTGTACGTGGTCGTCGTCATGCTCATCAGGCTCGCGCGCGCGAGGCCTTGCTACCGGCGGAATCCGGACGTCGCGTTCGCCCGGCCTCCCGCCGCCCGAGGGGTATCCCTAGGAGACGCCCGGGTCGTCGCCTGACGTCGAGTCGCCGTGGAAAGATGGCGCAACCCACCCATAACGAGGAGATGACCGCGTGCCTGGCACAAACCTGACCCGCGAAGAGGCGCAGCAGCGGGCGCAGCTGCTCGCCGTTGACTCGTACGAGATCGAACTCGATCTCTCCGGCGCGCAGGAGGGCGGCACCTACCGGTCCGTGACCACGGTGCGCTTCGACGTGACGGCCGAGAACGGCGCGGAGTCGTTCATCGACCTGGTGGCGCCGGCGGTGCACGAGGTGACCCTGAACGGGGACTCCCTCGACCCGGCCGAGGTTTTCGCGGACTCCCGGATCGCGCTGCCCGGGCTGCTGCACGGGCGCAACATCCTCCGGGTCGTCGCCGACTGCGCCTACACCAACACCGGTGAGGGTCTGCACCGGTTCGTGGACCCGGTCGACGACCAGGCCTACCTCTATACCCAGTTCGAGGTCCCGGACGCCCGCCGGGTGTTCGCCAGCTTCGAGCAGCCGGATCTGAAGGCGACTTTCCGGTTCACCGTGAAGGCGCCCGAGGGCTGGACCGTCATCTCCAACTCGCCGACGCCCGAACCCCAGGACAACGTCTGGGCGTTCGAGCCGACCCCACGCATCTCGACGTACATCACGGCGCTGATCGTCGGCCCGTACCACTCGGTGCACAGCGTGTACGAGAAGGACGGCCAGTCCGTCCCGCTCGGCATCTACTGCCGGCCCTCCCTCGCCGAGTACCTCGACTCGGACGCCATCTTCGAGGTGACCCGGCAGGGCTTCGAGTGGTTCCAGGAGAAGTTCGACTACGCGTACCCGTTCGAGAAGTACGACCAGCTGTTCGTGCCGGAGTTCAACGCGGGCGCGATGGAGAACGCGGGCGCGGTGACCATCCGCGACCAGTACGTGTTCCGGTCGAAGGTGACGGACGCGGCGTACGAGGTGCGCGCCGAGACCATCCTGCACGAGCTGGCCCACATGTGGTTCGGCGATCTCGTGACCATGGAGTGGTGGAACGACCTGTGGCTGAACGAGTCGTTCGCCACGTACACCTCCATCGCCTGCCAGGCGGCGCACCCCGAGTCGCGCTGGCCGCAGTCCTGGACCACGTTCGCCAACTCCATGAAGACGTGGGCGTACCGGCAGGACCAGCTGCCGTCGACGCACCCGATCATGGCCGAGATCAACGACCTGGACGACGTGCTCGTCAATTTCGACGGCATCACGTACGCGAAGGGGGCTTCCGTCCTGAAGCAGCTCGTCGCGTACGTCGGCGAGGACGAGTTCTTCCGCGGCGTGCAGGCGTACTTCAAGGCGCACGCATACGGCAACACGCGCCTGTCCGACCTGCTGGGCGCCCTGGAGACGACGTCCGGCCGGGATCTGAAGGCCTGGTCGAAGGCGTGGCTGGAGACGGCGGGCATCAACGTCCTGCGTCCCGAGATCGAGACGGACGGGGACGGCGTCGTCACCTCCTTCTCGATCCGCCAGGAGGCCCCGGCCCTGCCCGCCGGCGCCAAGGGCGAGCCCACGCTGCGCCCGCACCGGATCGCCGTCGGCCTGTACGAACTGGACGAGAGCAGCGGCAAGCTGGTCCGCGCGGAGCGCGTCGAGCTGGACGTGGACGGCGAGTCGACGCCCGTGCCGCAGCTCGTCGGCAAGCGCCGCCCGGCCGTGATCCTGCTCAACGACGACGACCTGTCGTACGCGAAGGTCCGCCTGGACGAGCAGTCCCTGGCCTTCGTCACGGAGCACCTCGGCGACTTCGAGTCCTCCCTGCCGCGGGCCCTGTGCTGGGCGTCGGCCTGGGACATGACGCGGGACGCCGAGCTCGCGGCCCGCGACTACCTGTCGCTGGTGCTGTCCGGCATCGGCAAGGAGTCGGACATCGGCGTGGTGCAGTCGCTGCACCGCCAGGTGAAGCTGGCGATCGACCTGTACGCCGACCCGGCCGCCCGCGAGACGCTGCTGGCCCGCTGGACCGACGCGACGCTGGCCCACCTGAGGGCGGCGGCACCGGGCAGCGACCACCAGCTGGCGTGGGCGCGCGCGTTCGCGGCGACGGCCCGCACGCCCGAGCAGCTGGATGTGCTGGACGCGCTGCTGGACGGCTCGCAGACCGTCGAGGGCCTGGTCGTCGACACGGAGCTGCGCTGGGCGTTCGTGCAGCGCCTCGCAGCGGTCGGCCGGTTCGACGAGGCGGAGATCGCGGGCGAGTACGAGCGGGACCGTACGGCCGCCGGTGAGCGCCACGCGGCCACGGCCCGGGCGGCCCGCCCGACGCCGGAGGCCAAGGCGGAGGCGTGGGCGTCGGTCATCGACTCCGACAAGCTGCCGAACGCCGTGCAGGAGGCGGTCATCGGCGGCTTCGTCCAGACCGACCAGCGTGAGGTGCTCGCCCCGTACGCGGACCGGTACTTCGAGGTGGTCAAGGACATCTGGAAGTCCCGCTCCCACGAGATGGCCCAGCAGATCGCCGTCGGCCTCTACCCGGCGGTCCAGGTGTCCCGGGAGACCCTGGACAAGACGGACGCCTGGCTGGCGTCCGCCGAGCCGAACGCGGCGCTGCGCCGTCTGGTCTCGGAGTCCCGCGCGGGCGTCGAGCGCGCCCTGCGGGCCCAGCGGGCGGACGCGGCGGCCGGGGAGTAACCCCGGACGCTGCGCCGTCTGGTCTCGGAGTCCCGCGCGGGCGTCGAGCGCGCCCTGCGGGCCCAGCGGGCGGACGCGGCGGCCGGGGAGTAGCCCCGGCGGCTCGACACCCGAGGGAAGGGGTGTCAGGCAGACGGGGCGTCCGCAGAAGAGGCGTCCGGCAGAAGGGGCGTCCGGCGTGTGCCGGGCGCCCCTTCGCCTGCCCTCCGCGCCTCTCGGACGGGCGGGGCCGCTGCTACCGCCGCAGGGCTCCGCCCCGCACGTCCCCCGGCTCCGTGCGGGCTTTCCCCCCCGCTGACGCCGATGGTGTGCGACGGCCGGGTGACGAACTGCCCGGCCACCGTCGCCCCGAACGCCAGCCCCATGCCGACCACCTGCACGGGCGTCAGCGCCTGCCCGAGCGCCGCCCAGCCGACGACGGCCGCGGTGAGCGGGGAGAGCGGCACGAGGAAGGAGACCTGGGTGGCGGTCATACGGCCGATGCCCCGGAACCACAGCCAGTACGCGACCGCCGTGTTCGCCACGGCCAGGTAGAGGTAACCGCCGACCGCCGGGCCGTCGAGCGCCGGTGGGGCGCCCTCGACCAGGAAGGCGAGCGGCGCGATGAGCAGGCCTCCCGCGGTCAGCTGCCAGCCGGCGAGCGCCAGCGGGCCGACGCCCTCGGGGCGCCCCCACCGCTGGGTGAGCACGGTGCCGGCCGACATCGACGCCGTCGAGGCGACGGCCGCCAGCAGACCGAGCGCGTCCAGCGCCCCGGCCGCCCGCAGGACGACGAGGCTGACGCCGAACGCTGCCACGGCCCCGGTCAGCAGGGTGCGCGCCGAGGGCCGCTGTCCGAGCAGCAGCACGGAGAGGCCTGCCACGAACAGCGGACCGGCCGAGCCGACGACCGCCGCCAGGCCGCCGGGCAGCCGGTACGCGGAGAGGAACAGCAGCGGGAAGAAGGCGCCGATGTTCAGCGCGCCGAGCACCGCGGCCTTCCACCACCAGGCACCGCGCGGCAGCACCCGGGCGAGGGCGAGCAGCAGCAGGCCGGCGGGCAGGGCGCGCACCAGGGCGGTGAACAGGGGGCGGTCGGGCGGGAGGAACTCGGTGGTGACGGCGTAGGTCGTGCCCCAGGAGACGGGGGCGAGGGCGGTGAGGGTGATGAGAGCGGCGCGGGAGGTGGCCATGGCGGGCACCCTTCGAGTAGGTCGGCAGTAAGTAGCTTAACGCTAAGCAACTTTTAATCAAGCTACTTTCTGGCGGGTGACCGACTGGCGGCCGATACGCGGGGCATGGCCGATACTCGGGGCATGAGCGAACGCCCCGAGCAGCGCAAGGACCCCGTCGACGCGATCATCGGGCAGTGGGCGACCGTCCGGCCGGACCTGGACACCGCCGCGATGGAGGTCTTCGGCCGGATCAACCGCCTCTCGCACGCGATCGGCGAGCGGGTGGGAAAGGTGTACGCGACGTTCGGGATCTCCCGCGGGGAGTTCGACGTGCTGGCGACCCTGCGCCGCTCCGGCGAGCCCTACACGCTCTCACCCCGGCAGCTCTCCGCGACGCTGATGCTCACCACCGGCGGCATGACGGGGCGGCTGGACAAGCTGGAGCGGGCGGGGCTGCTGCGCCGCTCCCCCGACCCGCACGACCGGCGCGGGCTGCACGTCACCCTCACCGACGAGGGCCTCGCACTGGTCGACGAGGCGGTCGGGGCGGGACTGGCGGTCCAGACGGAGGCGCTGTCCGCCCTGGGCCCGCAGCGGGCCGGGCAGCTGGCCGATCTGCTGCGGGACCTCCTGGCGGGGACGGACAGGCCCTGACACGCCGAGGGCGCCGCCGCGGTCATCGCGGCGGCGCCCTCGGCGCGGAACGCTGATCAGGCCTTGACTTCGCTCGTCGCGTCGGCCTTCGTGGTGATGTTGGAGCTGGTCGGGTCCTTCTTCTTGTGCGACTTGTCGCCGATCATCACCAGACCGTGGATGACCAGGTAGAGCACGATGGGGGCCGCGACGAAGAGGCCCAGCGTCTCGATGACGCTCAGGCCCGGGCCGGGGTCGTCACCGTCGTCGCGGGTGAGCGCGCTCGCGGGGGACGACATGAGCAGCATCATCAGCGTCGTACCGGCTGCCAGGGCGCCGGCGCGCAGGGCGTTCTTCTTGTCCACGGTGTCAAAGTATCCAACGCCGACCGGGGACGCGCGCCCGGGGTGCCGTAAGACGCCCACGCCTCATGATCCGCCCTCCCTGAGCACCTCCATCAGCGCGTGCAGCCGCGGCGAGGCCGCCAGGTCCTCCAGTGTCACCGGTCGCCCCTGCGCGTCCGCGATGGGCAGACGCCAGTTCGGGTACTGGTCCCACGTCCCGGGGAGGTTCTGCGGGCGCCGGTCGCCCACGCCGTCCGGGAGCCAGACACCGACCATGCGGGCCGGGGTGCGCAGCAGGAAGCGGTGGACGGCCTGGATCTCGGCCTCCTCCGAGGAGGTGTCGCTGCCACCGCCCGTGCCGTGCAGCAGGCCGAGCCGGGAGAGCAGGGTCAGCCACTCCCCCGCGTCGGCGGCGGCCTCGGCGCGCTCCTCCTCCAGCGGGCGGGTCAGCAGGCCCAGGCTGTCCCGGAGCTCGACGTGCTCGCCGGTGAGGCGGGCCGCCGTGGAGGGCAGGTCGTGGGTGGTGGCCGTGGCCAGGCAGTCGGCGCGCCAGCTGTCGGGGGGCAGGGGACGACCGTCGCCCTCCCAGTCGCGCTCGAACCACAGCACGGACGTGCCGAGTACCCCGCGTTCGCGCAGCGCCTCGCGCACACCGGGCTCGACGGTGCCGAGGTCCTCGCCGATCACCGGCGCCCCGGCCCGGGAGGCCTCCAGCACCAGCACGGCGAGCATGGCCTCGGCGTCGTAGCGGACGTAGGTGCCCTCGGTGGGCGGGTGGCCCTGCGGGACCCACCAGAGGCGGAACAGGCCCATGACGTGGTCGATGCGCAGCGCCCCGGCGTAGCGGAACAGGGCACGCAGCAGCTCGCGGAAGGGGGCGTAACCGGACTCGGCCAGGCGGTCGGGACGCCAGGGCGGCAGGCCCCAGTCCTGGCCGCGGGCGTTGAAGGCGTCCGGTGGGGCGCCCACCGACATGCCGGCGGCGAAGTACTCCTGCTGCGCCCAGGCGTCGGCCCCGCCGGGGTGGACACCCACCGCGAGGTCGTGCACGATCCCGACGGGCATCCCCGCCTCGCGCCCGGCGCGCTGCGCGGCGGTCAGCTGGGTGTCGGTGAGCCAGGCGAGCCGGGACCAGAAGTCGACCCGGTCCATGAGGCCGTTGCGCGCCCGGACGGTCTCGGCCGACCGCGGATCGCGCAGGCCGGTCGGCCAGCGGTGCCAGTCGGAGCCGTGCACCTCGGCGAGCGCGCACCAGGTGGCGTGGTCCTCCAGGGCCTGGCCCTGCTCGGCGAGGAAGTCGCAGTAGGCGGCGCGCCGGCCGGGACCGAGGGGGACCTCGCCGAGCAGCTCCAGCGCCTCCCGCTTGAGCTCCCACACGGCGTCCCGGTCGATCAACGCGCCCTGGTGCAGCACCGCTTCGCGCAGCCGTCCGGCTCGCTCCAGGAGGCTGCGCAGGCGTTCGGGGTCCTCGACGTACGCCGCCTCGGGGATGTCCTCGACGCGCAGGTGCACGGGATCGGGGAAGCGGCGCGAGGACGGGCGGTACGGGGAGGGGTCGGTGGGGGCGCCGGGAACGGCCGCGTGCAGCGGGTTGACCTGGACGAACCCGGCGCCGAGCGATCGCCCGGCCCAGCCGGCCAGCTCGGCGAGGTCACCGAGGTCGCCCATGCCCCAGGAGCGGCGGGACAGCAGGGAGTAGAGCTGGACGAGCAGTCCGTGGGAGCGCCCGGCGGGGCTGGGCAGGCGGGACGGGGCGACGATCAGGTGGGCGGTGGCGATGCGGCCGTCGGGGGTGGTGGCGGTCAGCCGGTGGACGCCGGGCGGGAGACCGTCGGTCGAGGCGCGGGTCTCGCCCTGCTCGGTGTGGATCCGCAGCCCCGTTCCCTCGGGCAGCGCGGCCAGGGCGGCCGGGGGGCTGCCGCTCCAGCCGACCACGGTCGGCGGCAGCAGCCGTTCACCCGCGTCCCGCTCGCGGGCCGCGAGCGCGGCGCTCACGGCGCCGGGTGTGCTCGCGTCCACGCCGAGGGCGGCCAGGGTCAAGGTGAGAGCCGTGGCCGAGGCCGCGACCACGCGGTCCGGGGACGGGCTGTAGGACGTGGCGACGCCGTGCAGGACGGCGAGGCGGGACAGATCCTCGGAGGGCGGGTCGGCCGGCCGGGGTGCGGTCATCTACATCCTCGAGTAGTCCGGGACGAAGGCCGGGGGCTCGCTGGTCAGGGGGGCGGCTTCGGCGAGCGGCGGCTCACTGGTGAGGGGCTCGGCGTCGGGCAGCGGGGGCTCGCTGGTCAGCGGCAGTTCGGTGTGGGTGCTCTCGGAGCTGAAGACGCAGTAGCGGGGACCGGCGTAGTGGGGGTCGTCGAGGTCGGCGGACGGGTCCGCCACGGGTTTGGACGGGGCCGGGAGCGGAAGGAAAGTCATCGCAGCCACGGGGGCCTCCTTGGCGAGTAAGGCTTTCGACGGGTCATCGCAGCCCTACCCAGTCGGCGCGAACGCAGACGCCCCAGAGCGAACATCGTGCTCCTGCTCACATTCCGCTCCCCTCCACCCCCTCCAGATTCCGGCATTCGCGCCACAACGGCCACTCTCGTTGACACCTACTCCGGACGGTGGTGGGCTCGTTCTCCCGGTCGAACACATCTGGAGGGGCCTGTGGGACTGCGGCGTGGAACGCGGATCGCCGTCCTCGCGGTCGCCGTCGTCACCGGGAGCCTTGTCGCCCCGCCCGCCGCGACGGCGGCTCCGCCGGCCCCGGGCGCGACCGCGACGGCGACCCCCGACACCGCAGGACCGGACCTCTCCGTCTGGCCGCGCCCGCAGTCGCTGCGCGCGAACGGCGCCCCGGTCGCGGTACCGCACGACGTCGCCCTGATCACCGGCGCCCGGACGGATCACCACTCCGTGGAGGCCCTGCGCGCGCTGCTGCGGAAGGCGGGAGCCCGCCGGATCACGGACACGGCCGGACCGGGGGCGCTGGTCGTCCGGGCGTGGACCGAACCCGTCCGCCGGGGTGACCGCCATGCCCTGCCCTCCGGGGGATACGAACTGTCCGTGGGCCGGGACGGCGTCTCCCTCACCGGCACCGGCGAGGACGGCCTGTTCCACGCCGTGCAGACGCTGCGGCAGCTCGTCCGGCCCGACCACACGATCGCGGCGGTCGTGGTGCGTGACTGGCCCGGCACCGCCGTCCGCGGCATCACCGAGGGTTTCTACGGCACCCCGTGGACACACCGGCAGCGGCTGGCACAGCTCGACTTCATGGGGCGCACCAAGCAGAACCGCTACCTGTACGCCCCCGGTGACGACCTCTACCGGCAGGCCCGCTGGCG
This sequence comes from Streptomyces sp. NPDC096046, assembly GCF_040303285.1. NCBI lineage: Bacteria > Bacillati > Actinomycetota > Actinomycetes > Kitasatosporales > Streptomycetaceae > Streptomyces > Streptomyces sp. NPDC096046. The sequence continues at coordinate 84,391 of NZ_JBEOSZ010000022.1, forward strand.
TGAGCCCTACCCGGCCGGGCAGCGGGCCCGGTTCCGGGACCTGGCCGAGCGGGCCCGGCGCAACCACGTCTCGCTCGGCTGGGCGGTGGCACCGGGCCAGGCGATGTGCTTCGCCTCCGACGCCGACGTGCGGGCGCTGACGCGCAAGCTGGACGCGATGTGGGAGCTGGGCTTCCGGGCGTTCCAGCTCCAGTTCCAGGACGTCAGCTACAGCGAGTGGCACTGCGGGGCGGACTCCGACCGGTTCGGCTCCGGCCCCGAGGCGGCGGCGCGGGCGCAGGCCCGGGTGGCGAACGCGGTGGCCCGGCACCTGGCGGCGCGGCACCCCGGCGCCGCCGCCCTGTCCCTGATGCCGACCGAGTACTACGAGGAGGGCACGACCGACTACCGGCGGGCACTGGCGAGCGACCTCACCGCGGGCGTCGAGGTGGCGTGGACGGGGGTCGGGGTGGTGCCCCGCACCATCACGGGCGGCGAACTGGCCGACGCGCGCGAGGCGTTCCGGCATCCGCTGGTCACGATGGACAACTACCCGGTCAACGACTACGACCCCGGCCGTCTCTTCCTCGGCCCGTACCGGGGCCGGGAGCCGGCCGTGGCGACCGGCTCGGCCGCTCTGCTCGCCAACGCCATGCAGCAGCCGGAGGCGTCCCGCATCCCGCTGTTCACCGCCGCCGACTACGCCTGGAACCCGCGCGCCTACCGTTCCGGGGAGTCCTGGCGCGCCGCGATCACCGACCTGGCGGGCGGGGACCGGCGCCGCGAGCGGGCCCTGGCGGCGCTCGCCGGGAACGACGCGTCGTCGGTGCTCGGCGAGGAGGAGTCGGCGTATCTGCGCCCGCTGGCCGAGGCGTACTGGAGGTCCCGCACGGCCGGCGGCACCGGCGCCGACGACGCCGCCGCGCGGCGGCTGCGCGAGGCCTTCACCGTGCTGCGCGAGCTGCCCCGGCGGCTGTCCGGAACCGGCCTGGGCTCCGAGGTCGCCCCCTGGGCGGAGCAACTGGCCACCTACGGCGAGGCGGGCACGGCCGCGCTCGGCATGCTGGAGGCGCAGCGCGCCGGGGACACGGCGGCGGCCTGGACGGCGTACCGCAGGCTCGGCGTCCTGCGGGCCCGGCTGGAGTCGGCGCCGGTCGAGGTCGGCACGGAGGTGCTGGACCCCTTCCTGCGACGGGCGCAGAAGTCGTACGCGGCCTGGTCGGGCATCCAGCACGAACCGCCCCGCAACCCCGGCGACGGCCGCACCCTGCGCTTCCCGCGGCCCCGGGCCCTGACCGCCGTGACGGCCCTGACCGAGCCGGGCACCGAGGGCGGCGTCGAGGTGCACGTGCCGGGGCAGGGCTGGCGCGAGGCGGGCCGGCTGGACCGGTCCGGGGCGACCGAGGTGCGGCTCTCGGCGCGGGCCGACGCCCTGCGGGTCACCGGCCCCGCCCCCTCCCGCGTGCACCACCTCATCCCCTGGTTCACCGACGCCCCCGCCACCTCCCTCGGCCTGCCCCGCGACCGCGCGGACGTCGAGACCGGCCGTACGGAGCGGCTGACGGCCCGGCTGAGCTCACTGCGCCCCGCCGACGCCCGCGGCAGAATCACCGCCGAGGCACCCGAGGGCGTCCGGGTGCGGGTGCCGAGGACGGAGCTGACCGTGCGGCGCGGCACCACGGTGGTGGTTCCCGTCGAGGTGACCGTGGAGCGCGGCACCCCGATGCGCTCGTACGACATCCGGCTGGGGTTCGCGGGAGCGGACCGCACGCTCACCGTCCGCGCCGTCCCGCCCACCGGCGGCCCCGACCTGGCCCGCAGCGGCACCGCCCGGTCCTCGGCGGACGAGACGCCCGACTTCCCCGCATCGGCGGCCAACGACGGCGACGCGGACACCCGCTGGTCCTCCCCCGTCGACGACGGCGCCTGGTGGCAGGTCGAGCTGGCCCGCCCGGTTCGGCTCGGCCGGGTCGCGCTGCACTGGCAGGACGCCCACCCCTCGGCGTACCGCGTCCAGGTCTCCCCGGACGGCCGCCGCTGGCGGGACGCGGCCACGGTCCGGGACAGCCGGGGCGGCCGGGAGGACGTCCGCATGGACGAGAAGGACGTGCGCTTCGTACGGGTGCAAGGCGACCAGCGGGCCACCCCGTACGGCTATTCGCTGTGGTCGGTGGAGGCGTACGCCGTCGCGGAGTGAGCCGTTCGCCGGGCATGGCGAAAACTTCCTCACGGCTCACTATTCACTCAGTACATGTACTCAGTACATAATGATCGGCATGAGCACCCGCCACATCCTGCTGGGCCTGCTCGCCTCGGGTCCGAGCCACGGCTACGACCTCAAGCGACGCCACGACGAACGCTTCCCGCAGGCCCGCCCGCTGGCCTACGGACAGGTCTACACGACCCTCCAGCGCCTCGTGCGGGACGGTCTCGCCGAGGTCGACGGCACCGACTCGGACGGCGGCCCGGAACGCACGACGTACCGGACGACGGACCAGGGGGCGCGCGAACTGGGCCGGTGGGCCGGGGAGATCGCCCCGCCCGCGCCCTTCGTGGCGAACGAGATCTTCGCCAAGGTCGTGGTCGCGATCCTCTCGGGCGGCGACCCGGCCGGGTACCTGAGCACCCAGCGCGCCGCGCACAAGGAGCGGATGCGGGAGCTCACGGCGGTGAAGGCCGCCGAGGGGGCGGACCTCGCGACCGTGCTCTCGGCGGACTATGCCCTCAACCACCTCGACGCCGACCTCCGCTGGATGAGCACCACAGCGGCCCGGCTCACCACTCTGACCGCGGAGGTCGACGCAGTATGAGCAGACCCGTGCCCCTTCTCACGGCCGGGGGTCTCACCAAGGCGCACGGCCGGACGCCCGCCCTGCGCGGCGCGTCGGTCGCACTGCACGCCGGCGAGATCCTCGCCGTGACCGGCGCGAGCGGCAGCGGGAAGTCGACGCTGCTGCACTGCCTGTCCGGCATCGTCCGCCCGGACGCGGGCTCGGTGACCTACGACGGCCGGCGGCTGGAGGACCTGCCCGAGAAGCGGCTGAGCGAGCTGCGGCGCACCGAGTTCGGCGTGGTGTTCCAGTTCGGGCAGCTCATCCCCGAGCTGACGGTGCTGGACAACGTCGCCCTGCCCCTGCTGCTGGCCGGAACCACCCGGGCCGACGCCCGGACCCGGGCCGGTGAGTGGCTGGAGCGGTTCGGAGTGCGGGGACAGGAGGACCTGCGGCCGGGCGGGCTGAGCGGCGGACAGGCGCAACGGGCGGCCCTGGCCCGGGCCCTGGTCACCGGCCCGAGGGTGGTCTTCGCCGACGAGCCGACGGGGGCGCTGGACTCCCTCGCGAGCGAGCAGGTCATGACGGCCCTCGTGCACACGGCCCGCGAGTCGGGCACGGCCGTCCTGCTGATCACGCACGACGCCCAGGTGGCGGCGTACGCGGACCGCGAGGTCCAGCTGCGGGACGGCGCCGTGGCGACGCTGGGGGCGACGGCGTGATGGCGCTGCGAGCCGATCTGCGCCTCGCCTGGGAACTGACCCGCGGCTCCGACCGCGGGGAGTGGTGGCGCATAACCCTCACGGCGACGGGGGCGGCGCTCGCGACCGGGTTCGCGCTGGCCGCCGTCGCCCTGGCATCGCTGCGCGGCAGCTATGACGTGCCCGTCGCCGCCGGGCTGCTGAACGAGCCGGGCACGCGGTCCGGTGTGATCGCCGGCCTCATGCTCCTGCTCGTCCCGGTCCTCGGGTTCCTCGGCCAGTGCGCCCGGATCGGGGCGGTGCACCGCGACCGGCGGCTGGCCGGGCTGCGGCTGGCCGGGGCGACACCCTGGCAGGTGCGGCGGATCGCCGCGCTGGAGACCGGGCCGGCCTGTCTGGCGGGCTCGGCGGTCGCCACCGTCGTCTCGGTGCTGCTCCTGCTGCGCCACTGGAACCGGCCGACCGTCCTGGCCTGGGCGGGGATCGCCCTGGTCGCGGTCGGCGTACCGCTGCTGGGGGCGGCGGCGGGCGCGCTGGCGCTGCGCCGGGTGGTGGCCTCGCCCCTCGGCTGGGTCCGCCGGATCGGACCGCGCACCGGACGCGGGCCGGGGCTGCTGTTCCTGGCCGGGGTCGTCCTGATCGGGGTGGTGACGCTGTTCGCCGTACTCGGCACGTCCTCGCCCGCCGCCAACCGGCCGCACGCCGGGCCGCCGCTGACGATGGTGGGCGTGAGCCTCGCGGTCGGTGCGGGCGCCGTGTGGCTCTCCGGGGCCATGGCCAGGGTGACCGGCCGGATCCTGGCGGCCCGGGCCCGGTCGGCGGCGCCCCTGATCGCGGCGGAGCGGCTGCGCGACGACCCGTGGGCCGCCGCCCGCACGCACGCGGCGGTGCTGCTGGTGACGGTCGCCGGGGGCGGCTTCATGGGCGTACGCGCGGTGCTCCTCGACAGGGTGCACGGCACCCGGCGGCTCGCCGCGAGCCCGGACTACTACGTGACCGGTCTCGATCTCACCGGCGCCGCCATCGCGGTCGCCTTCGCGATCACTCTGTCCGGCCTCGCCGTCGGCACCGCCGAGTCCCTGGCCACCCGCCGCCGCGGACTGGCCGCGCAGGCCGCCGCCGGGGTGCCGCGCGCGGTGCTCGGCCGGGCCCCGCTGCTGGAGACCGCACTGCCGCTGGCGCCGGCGGTGCTGCTCGCGGGCCTGGGCGGGACGGCCATCGCCGCCTGGTACGCGCTGCTCGGCCACAGCCCGTTCCCCTGGGCGGCGGCTCTGGTGCCCCTCGCCGTCTACGCCGCCTGCCTGCTCGCCGCTGCGACCTCGCTGCCCCTGCTGCGCCGATCGGTGCACCCGGGGGAACTGCGGTACGCGTAGGCGCTTCCCCCATGACGGGCCGGCCCGGGGGAACGGGGGTTCCCCGGGCCGACCGACAGGCCGCACGCGGCAATACGAAGGCCCGGATCGTCGTCAGGCGGAAATGCCGTCGATCCGGGCCATGGCGTCCTCCGCGCCGTACGGCTGCAAGTACGGAAGCCAGCGCGGATCCCTGTGGCCGGTCCCGATGATGCGCCAGGCCAGGCCGGACGGCGGGGCGGGTTTGTGGCGCAGCCGCCAGCCGATCTCGAAGAGGTGGCGGTCGGCCTTCACGTGGTTGCAGCGGCGGCAGGACGCCACCACGTTGTCCCAGACGTGCTTGCCCCCGCGGCTGCGCGGGATGACGTGGTCGACGCTGGTTGCGACGCCACCGCAGTACATGCACCGGCCCCCGTCGCGGGCGAACAGCGCCCGGCGGGTCAGTGGAACGGGCCCCCGATAGGGAACCCGGACGAATCGCTTGAGCCGGACCACGCTGGGTGCGGGGACTGTGACGGTCGCGCTGTGCAGGTAGGCGCCGGACTCCTCAAGGCATACGGCCTTGTTCTCGAGGACGAGGACGAGTGCGCGGCGGAGCGGTACGACGCCCAGAGGCTCGTACGACGCGTTGAGTACCAGGACATGCGGCACGGATGCCTCCTTGGACGCCGGCGGCGCGTGGCTCGCGCCGGGACGATTCGTAGCCAGTCTCCCCTCATGCCTGGTGGAAGCGCCACCATGTCCCCGTAACGGGCTGGGAGTGTTTTCGACCACATCCCATTCATCCCCAGGATCATGGCCTGTTCAAGCCAGGGTGAGCACGGTCTCTCCTTCACACATCCAGCGGAAGCACACACAATGCCCCGTTAGTGTGGTGGTTCTGCCCCTTCGGTGACCCAGCCGTGACCTTGGCCCCCCAGAACCACCGTGCCGGGGCAGACCGCTGCACCTGGAGGTACCTGCCGTGTCCCTGTCCCTCGTGGACTCCGTCCTGCCGGCCGCCGACCCGTCACCGTCGCCGACCCCCTCGGAGACCCAGTCCCCGAGAGTGCCTTCGCTCCAGGACGCCCAGGAGAGCGCGACGAACGCCGCCGGCTGGGTCGAGCAGAACTGGTCGACGTGGCTCGCGATCGGGCTCAGGGTCCTGCTCATCGTGGCGATAGCGGTGATCCTGCGGGTCGTCGTACGGCGGTCGATCACCAAGCTGATCGACCGCATGAACCGGAACCACCAGACCGGGGAGAGCAGTGCGATCGGCGGGCTGCTCGTCAACGTCGAGCGCCGTCGGCAGCGCTCGCAGGCCATCGGCTCGGTGCTGCGCTCGGTGGCGTCGTTCCTGATCGTCGGCACCGCCGCGCTGATGATCCTGGGCACCTTCCAGATCAACCTCGCCCCGCTGCTGGCCTCCGCGGGTGTCGCCGGTGTGGCGATCGGTTTCGGCGCCCGCAACCTGGTCACCGACTTCCTCTCCGGTGTCTTCATGATCCTGGAGGACCAGTACGGCGTCGGAGACACGATCGACGCGGGCGTCGCCTCCGGCGAGGTGATCGAGGTGGGCCTGCGCGTGACCAAGCTGCGCGGTGACGGCGGCGAGATCTGGTACGTCCGCAACGGCGAGGTCAAGCGGATCGGGAACCTCTCCCAGGGCTGGGCCACGGCCAACGTCGATGTCACCGTCCACTCCGGCGAGGACCTGGACAAGGTCAAGGCCACCCTGGACGAGGTGGCCGAGAAGATGGGCGCCGAGGAGCCCTGGAACGAGATGCTGTGGGGCCCGATCGAGATCCTCGGCCTGGACAGCGTCCTGCTGGATTCCATGGTCGTGCGCGTCACGGCCAAGACCATGCCCGGCAAGTCCCTCACCGTGGAGCGCGAACTGCGCTGGCGCATCAAGCGGGCGTTCGACGCGGCGGACATCCGGATCGTCGGCGGCGCCACGGCCACGGTCGAGGAGCAGCCCGCGGACCCGACGGCGGGGATGGCCGCCCCCTCGGTGTACGCGAACGCGGCGTCCCCGCAGTCGGCCGCGGCCTCCCCGCTCACCCCGCCCGCCCCGACGAGCACCACGAAGTAGCCGTCACGGCCCGCGGGAGAGGGCGGCATCCGGCACAGCCGGGTGCCGCCCTCCTCGCGTGTTCGGCCGCATGCCCGATACGCGGCGCTCTGTGTCCGTACGGCGACGAGCGGTCCCCTCTTGACGCCCGCCCGGCGTCACGCCTACCTTTCTCCCACTGACAGGAAACTTTCCTAATAGTGATCGCGGGGCGACGGCCGCCGGGTCGGCTTCCCCGCCTGATCATGAGAAGCCGCCGAAGGGCAGGTGCGGACCCGTATGGCAGGAACCGCCGGCACGCCGGGCACTCCGCGCGTCCTGCGCGCCATGAACGACCGGGCCGCCCTGGACCTGCTGCTGGAGCACGGACCGCTGTCCCGCACCCGGATCGGCAAGCTCACCGGCCTGTCCAAGCCGACCGCCTCCCAGCTCCTGGCCCGTCTGGAGGCGGCGGGGCTCGTCCTGGCCACCGGCACCACCGAAGGCCGCCCCGGACCGAGCGCCCAGCTCTACGAGGTCAACCCGGCGGCCGGTTACGCCGCCGGACTCGACGTCACCCCCCAGCGGGTCCTCGCCGCGGTCGCCGACATCACCGGCCGCACGATCGGCCGCCACGAGCTGCCCACCCGCGGCAGGCGCACCGGCACCCCGGTCGTCCAGCAGGTCACCGACGCCCTGGACGGCGCGGTGAAGGCGGCGGGTCTCGCCCGGGACGACGTCCACCGCCTGGTCATCGGCACGCCCGGCGCCTTCGACCCCACCACCGGCCGGCTGCGCTACGCCTCCCACCTCCCCGGCTGGCACTCACCCACCCTGCTGGACGAGCTCGCCGCCGCCCTGCCGATGCCGTTCGAGTACGAGAACGACGTCAATCTGGTCGCGCTCGCCGAGCAGCGCCTCGGCGCGGCCCGGGGCCACGCGGACTTCGTGCTGCTGTGGAACCAGGAGGGCCTGGGCGCCGCCCTGGTCCTCGGCGGCCGGCTGCACCGCGGCTGGACCGGCGGCGCCGGGGAGGTCGGCTTCCTGCCGGTGCCGGGCACCCCCCTGGTCCGCCGGGTCACCGAGGCCAACGGCGGCGGCTACCAGGAACTGGCCGGTTCCCAGGCCGTCCCGCGCCTGGCCCGCGAGCTCGGCATCGCGGACGTCCCGCCGGGCCCGTACGCCGAGGCCGCCGCCGAACTGGTGGCCAGGGCGGCCCAGGCCGGCGACGACGCCCACCGGCACCTCCTCCGGACCTACGCGACCCGGCTGGCCACCGGTCTGGCCTCGCTGGTCTCGGTCCTCGACCCCGAACTCGTCGTGCTGAGCGGCGCGTCCCTCACCTCGGGCGGCGAGCCGCTGCGCGCCCTCGTCCAGGCCGAACTGGAAGAGCTGGCCGCGTCCCGCCCGCGTCTGGTCGTGGGCGACGTCCGTGAACACCCCGTGCTGCGCGGCGCGCTGGAGAGCGCGCTCTCCACCACACGCGACGCGGTCTTCGACACCTCCCGCTGACCCGTCCCTCCCCCGGCATTCCCTTCTTCCCCCACGTCTCAGGGAGCTCTGCGATGAAACTCACCGTGGTCGGCGGAGGCTCGACCTATACGCCCGAACTCGTGGACGGCCTCGCCCGCCTGAGGGACACCCTGCCCGTCGAGGACCTGGTCCTGATGGACCCCGCCCAGGACCGTCTCGACCTGGTGGGCGGCCTGGCCCGCCGCATCTTCGCCCGGCAGGACCACGCGGGCCGCATCACCACCACGACCGATCTCGACGAGGCGGTGGACGGCGCGGACGCGGTCCTCCTCCAACTCCGCGTGGGTGGCCAAGCGGCCCGTGAGCAGGACGAGACCTGGCCCCTGGAATGCGGCTGCGTGGGTCAGGAGACCACCGGCGCCGGCGGTCTCGCCAAGGCCCTGCGCACGGTCCCCGTCGTCCTGGACATCGCGGAGCGCGTACGCCGCGCCAACCCGCGGGCGTGGATCATCGACTTCACGAATCCGGTCGGCATCGTGACCCGCGCCCTGCTCCAGGCGGGCCACAAGGCGGTGGGCCTGTGCAACGTGGCGATCGGCCTGCAGCGCAAGTTCGCGGCCCTGCTCTCCCTTGAGCCGTCCGAACTCCACCTGGACCACGTGGGCCTCAACCACCTCACCTGGGAGACGGCGGTACGCCTCGGCGGCCCGGAGGGCGAGGACGTCCTGCCGGAACTGCTGGGCGAACACGGCGACACGATCGCGGCCGACCTCCGCCTGCCCCGCCCCCTGCTGGACACCCTGGGCGTGGTCCCCTCCTACTACCTGCGCTACTACTACGCGCACGACGAGGTCGTGGGGGAACTGCGGACGAAACCGTCCCGGGCGGCCGAAGTGGCCGAGATGGAACGCCGGTTGCTCGCGCTGTACGCCGACCCGGCCCTGGACGAGAAGCCGGAGCTGCTCGCCGGGCGGGGCGGTGCCTTCTACTCGGAGGCGGCGGCGGACCTGGCCGCGGCCCTGCTGGGCGGCGGCGGCTCGCCCTGCCAGGTGGTGAACATCCACAACCGGGGCACGCTGCCGTTCCTCCCCGACGACGCGGTGATCGAGGTCCAGGCGGCCGTGGGGGTCAAGGGCGCGTCTCCCCTGCCCGTGCGGCCCGTGGACCCGCTCTACGCGGGCCTGATGGCCGACGTCACGGCCTACGAGGAGCTGGCCCTGCAGGCCGCCCTGCACGGCGGCAGGGACCGCGTCTTCCGCGCCCTCCTCTCGCACCCCCTCGTCGGCCAGTACGCGTACGCCGAGACGCTCACCGACCGGCTGATCGCACACAACCGGGAGCACCTCGCGTGGGCCTGACGACACGTGTCCTCGCCATCGACGCGGGCAACAGCAAGACGGACGTCGCGATCGTGACGGCGGACGGGGATGTCCTCGCCACGGCACGCGGAGGCGGCTTCCGTCCGCCGGCCGTGGGCGTGGACGCGGCGATGGACGCCCTCGCCGAGACGGTGGCGCAGACCCTCGGCACCGCGGGTCTCACCTCGGTCACCCATGTCTCGGCATGCCTGGCGAACGCCGACTTCCCCATCGAGGAGGAGCGGTTGGCGGCGGCGCTGCGGGCACGCGCGTGGGGCACGACCGTGACGGTCCGCAACGACACCTTCGCGATCCTGCGGGCCGGTGTCACCGAACCCCGGGGTGTGGCGGTCGTCTGCGGCGCGGGCATCAACTGCGTGGGCATGCGCCCCGACGGCCGCACGGCCCGCTTCCCGGCACTCGGCAGGGTCTCGGGCGACTGGGGCGGCGGCTGGGACCTGTCCGAGGAAGCCCTCTGGCACGCCTCCCGGGCGGAGGACGGCCGCGGCGCCCCCACCGCCCTGTGCCACACCCTCCCCGCCCACTTCGGCCTGCCCTCCGTGTACGCCCTCGTCGAGGCGCTGCACCTGGAGCACATCCCGATGCTCCGGCGCCACGAGCTGGCCCCGGTCCTCTTCGCCACGGCCGCCGGCGGTGACGCCATCGCCGGGACGATCGTGGAGCGCCAGGCCGAGGAGGTGGTCGCCATGGCAGTGGTCGCCCTGACCCGCCTGGACCTGCTGTCCGAGCAGACCCCGGTCCTTCTGGGCGGCGGCGTCCTGGCGGCCCGTCATGCCCAACTCAACAACCACATCGAGCACATGCTGGCCGAACGCGCACCGAAGGCCGTCCCGCGGGTGGTCACGGCCAGCCCGGTCCTGGGGGCGGCGCTGCTGGGCCTGGACCACGTCGGAGCGGGAAAGGCGGCGCAGGAGCGTCTGCGCAGGCATTACAACGCCTAGGCCCCTTGGCCGACCGCGACGCGCCCGCACCCGCGTACGGCGAGGAGGGGCCGTGGGGGGGGTGTCCGCCCGCGGCGGTTGGCGCGTCAACGGCAGTCAGTCGGTATGAGGGTCCATCGCGCCGTTCCGAGGACGGGCAACCCCCGGCGCGGCCCGGGCCCATCACCCGGCGCCAAGCGAAGACGCGCACCCCCACTCCTCGCCAGGCGAAGACGCACCCCACCCGGCGCCACAGGCACAGCACACCCCGAGCCGGCGTCAGGCGAAGACGCGCACCCGCACCCGGCGCCAAGCCCAAAGGCACGCCCCCACCCGGCCCCACAGGCACAGCACACTCCGACCCGGCGTCACCCGCAGACGACGCGCACCCGCCCCACCGGGAACCGATCCACCTCCCCATACGTGTTCCTGGGCAAGGGGCGGCGCCGGGGGGTGGTGTCCACGCTGCGATCCGATCAAGATCCAGACAAGGCCGGTGCGGATGTCGGCCCCGGCAGCGATACTTGCGGCGACGGATGACCACGGGGGAGGTCACAGTGACGTACACGCCGAAGAGCAGCCCGCCACCACCGGGCCCGGGCCTGCCCGTCCTGCCCGTCCTGCCGACGGTACCGGCGCAGACGGCACCCCCGGCCCGGCCCCCCGGCAGCGCCCCGGCACCGCCCGAACCCCCGGCGGGCCCCCGCCGCACCGCCTTCGCCGAGGGCCTCGACCGGCTCCGCTCCGCCGCCACCACCGAACCCGGCCGCCTCCGCGTCATCGGCGCCCTCCTGGCCCTCCTCGTCATCGCCTTCGGCGCGGTCGCCGCCTGGCAGATGACCGGCCGCGCGGCCGCCGCCGACGACGTCCTCACCCGCAGCCAGCCCCTCAGTTCGGACGCCGCCGACATCTACCGCTCCCTCGCGGACGCCAACACCGCCGCCTCCAGCGGTTTCCTCGCCGGGGGCCAGGAGTCGGCCACCACCCGCGAACGCTACGAGCGGGACATCCGCACGGCCGCCGAGAAGCTCGTCAACGCCGCCGCCAACGCCGACCCGCACTCCCCGTCCACGGCGACGATCGCCGAGCTCAACCGGCTCCTCCCGGAGTACAAGGGCCTGGTGGAGCGCGCCCGTACGTACAACCGCCAGGGCTTCCCCGTCGGCGGCGCCTACCTGCGCTACGCCAACGAGAAGATGCAGCAGCAGATGCTCCCGGCTGCGGAGGACCTGTACAAGAAGGAGAACCAGCGCCTGCGCGCGGACTACGCGGGCGCCACCCCGTACCCCTGGGCGGCCATCGCCCTCGGCGTCGCCGCCCTGGCCGCCCTCGCCTGGGCCCAGCACCGCAACTACCGGCGGACGAACAGGGTCCTGAACCACGGCCTGGTGGCCGCCACGGCCACGGCCACGGCCGTCCTTCTCTGGCTGGTCGTGGGCCACACCGTCGCCCGCGCGGGCCTCAACGACTCCTACGACCACGGCGTCCGTTCCCTGAACGTCCTGCACGACGCGCGCATCGCCTCCCTGAAGGCCCGGGGCAACGAGAACCTGACTCTGGTGGCGCGCGGCGCGGAGACGAAGAAGGTCGGCGAAACGACCTACGACGCCTACGACTACGACTTCGGCTCGGACATCAAGGCCCTCGCCGCACACCTGGCGGCGGCGGAGAAGCTCGCCGACGACGTCTCGGGCGAGCGCCCCGTCACCGCCGCCGTGGGCAACATGACGGAGTGGAAGAAGCGCCACGCCGCGGCCCGCGAGCAGGACGAGAACGGCAACTACCAGCAGGCGCTGGACAGCGTCATCGGCGCCAAGGGCGCGACGGGCGAGTGCTTCGACAGCGTCGACGAGAACCTGCGCACGGCAATCGCCCACGAGGAGACGGAGTTCAAGCGCGCGGCGGGCGACGGCCGCGGCGCGCTGACGGGCCTGCCGGCCGGCGCGGCCGTGCTCGCGGTGCTGGGCGCGGCGGGCGCGGTCCTGGGCATCGGCCGCAGGCTGTCGGAGTACCGGTGAACGGGCCAGGGGCGAAGGGAGGAACGACCGTGCGAGACGCACTCAAGGGCTGGGGCGGAGTGACCGCGATGGCAGTCGTCTGCGCCCTGGTGGCGCTGGTGGCCCTCTGCCTGCCGCTCACCACGGCCCCCGCGGCCACCCAGCACACCGCCGCGGCCACGCGCACCGTCGGCACGGCGGCGGAAGAGGACTGCGAGGCCCCCGAGCAGCAGACGCTCTCCCCCTCCTCCGCCGACGGCGACACCATCCGGGTGATCAAGAACCGCGAGGGCGAGAAGCGCAAACTGATCGTCGGCGTCGACCAGAACAGCTACCGCTGGGGCTACCGCAACCCCAACAGTGGCAAGACCGCGGAGCTCGAGGGCTTCGACATCGACCTGGTGCACCGGATCGCCGAGGACATCCTCGGCGACCCGAACGCCGTGCAGTTCAAGGCGATCCCCACCGACCAGCGCATCCCGGCCATCAAGGACGGCCGCGTGGACATGGTCGTCCGCACGATGACGATCAACTGCGCCCGCATCGCCGACGTGGCCTTCTCCGCCCCTTACTTCAAGACGGGCCAGCAGGTCCTGGCCCCGAAGTCCTCGCCCGTCAAGGGCTACGACGGCACGCTCGCGGACCGCCGCGTCTGCACGGCCGCCGGCTCGACGGCGTACGCGAAACTCCAGGCGGACCAGAAGGCCGGCGGCCTCCCGGCCAGCACCGACATCTCCACCACCGTGCCGAACCAACTCGACTGCCTGGTGCGGCTCCAGCTGGGCGAGGTCGACGCGGTGGTCACCGACGGTGCCCTCGCGGCGAGTCAGGCGGCACAGGATCCGACGGTCCAGCTCAAGGGTGACGCCTTCACTGCCGAGTATTACGGCGTGGCGATGAAGAAGGACGCGGACGACCTGGTACGCCGGGTCAACCGAATCCTGGTGGACTACCGCGAGGACACCGCGAACGGCTGGCAGGCGTCGTACGACCAATGGCTGTCGGCGACCCTGGGCAAGGATGCGAAGAAGTCGCAACCACCGGCACCGCAGTACCTCCGCACCACCTGACCCCCGCCGAACCCGCGAGCACCCACGAGCACCCACGAGCACCCGCACCAGACGACGACAGACGACACGCGACACACAACCGCAGCGAGAGGTGATCGATGGGCGTCACGGGATCCACCGGGCCGGTGATGGACCGGGACGAGGTGGACCGTGCGCTGGCGCGGCTCGGCGCGGAGCACGAGGCGATCGAGACCTCGCTCCTGGCCCTGCAGGACCACGCGGGCCGCAGACTCCTGGAGGGCGCCCGGCTCACCGGCGTCACCCAGGAGCGCTGGACGTCCACGGAGGCGTCCATCACGCTGCTGTGGACGTATTTCGACGCGTACACCGACGCGCTGCGCACCGCACGCGACATCCGGGCCCGCCGCCGCTGGTCCAGCCGCGAGGACCTGGTGGAGCTGACGGAGCTGCTGAACGGCGACTCGGTCACCGTCGCGGGCAGCGCCACGGCGACGGCCAACGCCCCGACCCTGCACGGCGGTCCGAACAGGCTCAGCGAGCGCTACTCGCTCTCCGCCCTCGTCGACCGGATGAACGAGCTGTACGCGACGAGCCTGGACATGGTCGTCGCCGCGGACGCGGTCTGGTCGGCGCTGCCCGCCCGGATCGATCTGCTCGCGGCGGAACTCCAGCGCACCCGCCGGCTCGCGCACTCGGTCGGCGTGCGCCCCGGCGAGCACCCGGCCGGTGACGACCTGGAGCGCATCACGCGGATACTGACGAAGCTGCGCGAGCAGGTGGTCTCGGATCCGCTGGCCTTCTGGCTGGCCGCGGAGGGCAGTTCGGCGCCGGGCGGCGGCAGGCCGGACCTGACGGTGTACGACCGTGAGGCACGTGCCCTGGAGGACGTACGCCGCGAGATCGACGCCGTGCTGACGGTGCGCCAGGACGCCGAGAAGCGGATCGTGCGGCTGCGGGACATCCTCAGCCGCGCGGACCGCACGCTCGCGGAGGCGCGCACGGCACGCGGCGAGGTCCTGGCGAAGATCGCGGCGACGGAGGTGCCGGTCGTCAGCGGCCCGCCGACCGTGCTGCAGGAGCAGCTGGCGGCTGCCGCGGAGTACCGCAGGCAGGCGCAGTGGCACCGGCTGTCCCCGCTGCTGGAGTCGCTGGAGCAGAAGGCGGAGGACGAACTGTTGCGCGCCCGCGAGTCGTTGACGGCCGTCACCGCCCCACTGGCGGTCCGCGCCGAGCTGCGCGGCCGGCTCGACGCGTACAAGGCGAAGGTCGCCCGGCACGGTTTCGCGGAGGATACCCTGCTGGTGGAGCGGTACGAGAAGGCGCGCCGCATGCTGTGGAGCGCCCCCTGCGACCTGCGCGCCGCCGAGCAGGCGGTGCTGCGCTACCAGCACGCGGCCGCCGAGTTGCTGGGCGGCGGCCCGCGGGTGCCGGGGCAGGGTGTGCCCGAGGACGACCGGAGGGGGCCGGGCGCATGAGTGACGAGGGGGAGTCCATGAGTCAGCCGTCGCAGGAGCCACCCGGCGCGTCCGGACGCGCCTGCCAGCGCCCCGCCTGCGGCGGCACCTACGAGGACGTGGGCGGCGGGGAACTGTACTGCGACACCTGCGGTCTCGCCCCGGTCGTCGCGGCGGGGGGTCCCCCTTCCGGGAACGGCATGGTCGGTTCGCCTCCCACCGGCGTCACGGCCGGCGGCAGGGGCGGCTCCCGCGGGTCCGCCGGCAGCGGTGGTTCCCGCTCCGGCAGCCGCAGTTCGCGGACCTCCTCCCAGTCGTCGAGGTCCCGCCGTTCGGTGTCGGGACGCCTCTCGCGGTCCCTGTCGGGTACGTCGACGGGCCGCTCGATGTCGGTGCGCAGTTCCGGCTCGACCGCGGGCTCCGCATCCCGGGGGCGGCTGGGCGCCGGGCTGGTGCAGGTGCCGCCGATCCCGCGGCCCGACCCGCGCGAGATGGTCCTGGACAACCCCGAGGTGCCCGA
Source organism: Streptomyces sp. NPDC096046 (assembly GCF_040303285.1). Taxonomy (NCBI): domain Bacteria; kingdom Bacillati; phylum Actinomycetota; class Actinomycetes; order Kitasatosporales; family Streptomycetaceae; genus Streptomyces; species Streptomyces sp. NPDC096046. The sequence goes on from NZ_JBEOSZ010000022.1 coordinate 100,000, forward strand.
GCGGAAGCGGTTCTGCTCACGCTCCGACTGCGGAGCGCCGGTGGGCCGGGCGCGCGGCGACCGGCCGGGCCGTACGGAGGGCTTCTGCACCAAGTGCGGTCATCCGTACTCGTTCGTGCCGAAGCTGAAGGCCGGGGACGTGGTGCACGGCCAGTACGAGGTGGTCGGCTGTCTGGCGCACGGCGGCCTGGGCTGGATCTACCTCGCCGTCGACCGGGCTGTCTCGGACCGCTGGGTGGTCCTCAAGGGCCTGCTGGACACGGGCGACCAGGACGCCATGGCGGCGGCGATCTCCGAGCGTCGTTTCCTCGCGGAGATCGAGCACGCAAACATCGTGCGGATCTACAACTTCGTGGAGCACCTGGACCAGCGCACGGGCTCGCTCGACGGCTACATCGTCATGGAGTACGTCGGCGGCAAGTCCCTCAAGGAGATCGCCAACGCCCGCCGCACCGCGCAGGGCAGACGGGACCCGCTGCCGGTGGAACAGGCCTGCGCGTACGGCATCGAGGCGCTGGAGGCGCTCGGGCACCTGCACAGCCGTAACCTGCTGTACTGCGACTTCAAGGTCGACAACGCGATCCAGACCGAGGACCAGCTCAAGCTGATCGACATGGGCGCGGTGCGCAGGATGGACGACGAGGAGTCGGCCATCTACGGCACGGTCGGCTACCAGGCCCCGGAGGTGGCCGAGGCGGGCCCGTCGGTGGCGAGCGACCTCTACACGGTCGCCCGCACCCTCGCCGTCATGACGTTCGACTTCCAGGGCTACACCAACGTCTACGCCGACTCCCTGCCCGACCCGGACCACATCGAGGTGTTCCGGCAGTACGAGTCGTTCTACCGGCTCCTGGTCCGTGCCACGGATCCCGACCCGGCCCGCCGCTTCGCCTCCGCGCAGGAGATGACCGAGCAGCTGACGGGCGTCCTGCGGGAGGTCGTCTCCCTCCAGACGGGTCGTGCCCGCCCGGCCCTGTCCACGCTCTTCGGGCCGGAACTGCGGGTGCCGGACACGGAGTTGTTCCCGAGGCTGGACGCAGAGGTGTCCCGTCTCGGAGCCCGGGCGGTGCGGACCCGGGCGTCCGCCGCTCCTGCCGCCCTGCCCCACCCGCAGCGGTCCGAGGGCCCGCACGGCCTCGTCAAGCCCGTCGACACCCCCGCCGCCGCCTTCGCCCTGCCCGTCGCCCGGGTCGACCCGGGGGACCCCAACGCCGGTTTCCTCGCGGGCCTGATGACCTCGGCGCCCGCCGAACTGCTCGGTGCCCTGGCGGCGGCTCCGGCCCCGTCGATCGAGACGCGTCTGAGGCAGGTCCGGGCCTGGCTGGAGACCGGCGAGCCGGCCACAGCGCTCCAGGCGCTGGTCGCGCTGGAGGGTGAACGGCCCGACGACTGGCGGGTGGTCTGGTACCGCGGTGTGGCCGCGCTGGTGACGGGCGACGACGAGGGCGCCGCGCTCGCCTTCGACGCGATCTACGACGCCTTCCCGGGGGAGATCGCGCCGAAGCTGGCGCTGGGCCTGTGCGCGGAGGTGCTGGGGCAGCTCGACAACGCCGCCGAGTACTACCGGCTGGTGTGGTCGACCGATCCGAGCTATGTGAGCGCCGCGTTCGGCCTGGCCCGCGTGCAGTTGGCGACCGGGGACCGGCACGGTGCCGTGCGTACGCTGGAGTCGGTCCCGGAGTCCTCCATCCACTACACGGCCGCCCGGGTGGCGGCCGTGCGGGCGCGGCTGCGGCAGCGCACGGCGAGCGCCTCCGACGCGGCGTTCCTCGGGGATCTGACGGCGGCCGCCGCGCAGGTCGAGGCGCTGGAGGCGTACGGTCTCGATCCGGCGCGCCGGGAGCGGTTGTCGGCCGAAGTCCTCGGTTGCGCGCTGGACTGGGTACTCTCCGGGGGCCAGGGTTCCGCCCCTCCCGCCGCCGGGGGACGGACGCTGCTCGGCAGCGGCCTGGACGAGCGGGGCCTGCGTTTCGGTCTGGAACGCTCGTACCGCATGCTGGCCCGGCTGGCGCGGGGCGGCGAGGAGAGAATCGACCTGGTGGAACGTGCCAATCGTTACCGCCCCCGGACGTGGGTGTAGTTGATGTCGCAGATGCCCCGGTTGTCCGCCTGCCCGAGCTGCGAGGAACCCCTCGAGTCGGGTGACCGTTTCTGCGGCGCGTGCGGATACGACCTGTCCGCCGTGCCGGCACGGCCTCAGGACAACCCGACCATCACCATGAACGGCTCGGTGCCCGCCCAGGGCGCTCCGGCCGGTGCGTACCCCGAGCCCCCGTCGGCGCCGTCCGCCGGCGCGGCCTGGCCCGCCCCCGGGCCGGACGGCACGGGTGCCCCGCAACCGGCGCACCTGCCGACCGACCTGCCGGGCACCGATTCGGGCGGCTCCGCACTGCCGCCCCAGGCGCCCCCGCCCCCGAGCGCCCCGCCGGCCCCGGCCGCGGGCGTGCGGTTCGACCGGCCGCCGCAGCCCGACGGGCCCGCCCCGTCGCCGGAGATCTACCAGACACAGCCCGACGAGTACCTCCTCCAGGCACCGGACCCACGGGTGTCCGCCGAGCCGGCGGCCCAGGCCGCGGGCACCGGCGGCAAGGTCTGCGTCGCCTGCCGGGCCGGCCGCGTGGACGACGACGGCTACTGCGAGAACTGCGGCCACGCCCAGCCGCGCGAACGGGACCACATGGAGCAGGAGTCCGGCCCGGTGGCCGCGGTCAGCGACCGCGGCCTGCGCCACCACCGCAACGAGGACGCGTTCGCCATCGGCACCACCGCGCTGCCCGACGGCACCCCCGCCTGCGTCGCGATCGTCTGCGACGGCGTCTCCTCGGCGACCCGCCCCGACGACGCCTCCGCGGCGGCCTCCAAGGCGGCGGGCGAGACGCTGCTGGCGGCCCTGCCGCGCGGCGCGCACCCGCAGCAGGCGATGCACGACGCGATCCTCGCCGCCTCGCGCGCCGTCAACTCGCTCGCCGCGGAGCCCGCCACGGCCCTTGAGCAGGCCCCTCACCAGAACGCCCCCGCCTGCACCATCGTCGGCGCCGTGGTGACGTCGGGCCTGCTGATCGTCGGCTGGGTCGGCGACAGCCGCGCCTACTGGGTCCCGGTCGACCGCAGCGCTCCCCCGGCCCGGCTCACCGAGGACGACTCGTGGGCCGCGCAGATGGTCGCCGCGGGCCTGATGAACGAGGCCGAGGCCTACGCCGACGAGCGCGCCCACGCGATCACCGGCTGGCTCGGCGCGGACGCCTACGAGCTGGAACCGCACACCGCCGCGTTCAAACCGGACCGGCCCGGCGTGGTGGTGGTCTGCACGGACGGCCTGTGGAACTACGCGGAGGCCGCCGACGACATGGCCCGGGTCGTCCCGCTCGACGCCGCCGTGCACCCGTTGCACAGCGCCCGGGTTCTCCTCGGCCACGCCCTGGACGGCGGGGGCCACGACAACGTAACAGTGGCGCTCGTGCCGTTCCCCGCCGTGCCCCAGGGGGCAGGATCGGCCTGAGGCCGGGTACGGGGACGCACGCCTCGGCGGACCGGAGGGGACCGGTCCGCCTACCGTCATCACCCCGCCGCGGCGGGGGCTTTGAAGGGGGATCGAAGCAGCATGGCCAATTTCTCGAAGTCGAACGTGCCTCAGTTCTCGGTGGACGTGTACCAGAACGAGTACCTGCCGGAGGGCGCCGGCGAGGTCAACGCCATCGTCACGGTGACGGCGACCGGCGGCGGCACGATCGGCAGCGCGGTCGCCGCGCCCCACCTCTACTCGCCCGGCCAGGGCCCGTCCGCCGCCGTGGCGGTCATGGTCGACTGCTCCGGGTCGATGGACTACCCGCCGACCAAGATGCGCAACGCCCGCGACGCCACGGCCGCCGCGATCGACACCCTGCGCGACGGTGTGCACTTCGCGGTGATCGGCGGGACCCACGTGGCCAAGGAGGTCTACCCGGGCGGCGGGCGCGTCGCGGTCGCCGACGCCACCACCCGCGAGCAGGCCAAGAAGGCGCTGCGCTCGCTCAGCGCCGGCGGCGGCACCGCCATCGGCACCTGGCTGAGACTGGCCGACCGCCTGCTGTCCTCCGCGGACGTCGCGATCCGGCACGGCATCCTGCTCACCGACGGCCGCAACGAGCACGAGTCGCCCGAGGATCTGAAGGCCGCGCTCGACGCGTGCGCCGGGCGGTTCACATGTGACGCACGCGGTGTGGGCACGGACTGGGAAGTGAAAGAAGTCACAGCGATCGCCTCCGCCCTGCTCGGCACCGCCGACATCGTCGCCGATCCGGCCGCGCTCGCCGCCGACTTCACGCGGATGATGGAAACGGCGATGGGCAAGGAGGTCGCGGACGTCTCCCTGCGGCTGTGGACCCCCGTCGGCACGACCGTGAGGTTCGTCAAGCAGGTCGCGCCGACGGTCGAGGAACTGACCGGCCGGCGCACCGAGGCGGGCCCGCGCGCCGGCGACTACCCCCTCGGTTCCTGGGGCGACGAGTCCCGCGATTACCACGTCTGCGTGGAGGTCCCGGCCGCGAACATCGGGCAGGAGATGCTGGCGGCCCGGATCTCGCTGGTCATTCCGCAGCCCGACGGCAGCGCCCAGAAGCTCGGTGCGCAGGGCCTGGTGCGGGCGGTGTGGACGGAGGACGTGGTCGCCTCGACGTCGATCAACCCTCAGGTCGCCCACTACACCGGACAGGCCGAACTGGCGCAAGTCATCCAACAGGGGCTGGATCTTCGCAAGTCGGGCGATATGGATGGAGCAACAGCCAAACTGGGCCGGGCCGTTCAGCTCGCGAGTGCCTCCGGGAACGCCGATACTGCGAAACTGCTTGCGAAGGTGGTGGACGTGGTCGATGCCGCGACCGGTACTGTGCGACTGAAGGCGAAGGTCGCGGAGGCCGACGAGATGACGCTCGAGACCCGTTCCACCAAGACCGTCCGCGTGAAGAAGTGACCTGAAGAGATCGAAGGAGGGACGCGCCGACATGCCGACCTGCCCGAACGGACACCAGTCGGGTTCCGACGACTGGTGCGAGGTCTGCGGTCACCGCATGGCGGGTGCCGTGCCTCCGCCTCCTCCCCCGCCGCCGCCCGGCGGTTACGGCTTCCCGCCCCCCGCCGGCCCGGGCGGCCCCCAGGGCCCCGGTGGCCGGCCCGGCGGACGCCCGCCGCACCTGTCCGCCGTACCGAACGCCGAGCCGGAGCTCTGCCCGCAGTGCCGTACGCCGCGTGAGGGCGGCGCCCCGTTCTGCGAGGAGTGCCGGTGGAACTTCCTGACGAACACGGCGACGTCGTACACACCCGCGGCCCCGCCGCCCGGTCCGGGTGGGCCCTTCCACCCGCCGGGCCGGCAGGGCCCGCCCGGGCCGTCGTACGGCGGCGGTGACTCCTACGAGTACCAGGGCTCCCGCCCCTCGCAGATGAACCGTCCGGCCGAGCCGATCCCGCCCTTCGGCGACCCGTCCGGTCGCCCCGACCAGGGCGGCCCCGGCGGCTACCCGGGCCCCGGCGGTCCTGGCGGCCACGGAGGCCCTGGCGGCCCCGGTGGGCCCGGTGGACCGGGCGGTCACGGTGGGCCCGGCCGTCACGGCGGCCCTCCCGGCCCGCCCGGATTCGGTGCCGACCCCTCCCGGCCGGTCCCGCCCGGGCCCGGTGGCCCCGGCGGTCCGGGTGGCCCCGGCGGTCCCGGTGGCGCTCCGCAGGCCTACCATCAGTCCGGTCCGCCGGCCCCGCCCGGATTCCCGCAGGAGACGCAGCGGCCTCCGCAGCAGGGCGGTCCGTCCTTCGGCGGCGGTGAGGACGACTGGGTGATCTCCCCGCCGTCGTCCGGTCCCGGCGGCCCCGGTCAGGGCGGCTACGGCTACCCGCAGCCCGGCGCGACCCAGGCCCCTCCCGGCCCCGGCGGTCCCGACCAGGGCGGCTACGGCTACCCGCAGCCCGGCGCGACCCAGGCGCCTCCCGGCCCAGGCGGCTTCCCGCAGCAGCCCCAGCCGCCGCGGGGACCCGCGACGTGGACGGCGACGATCGGCCCGGACCGCGACTACTTCATGGCGATGATGCAGCGCTCCGGCCCCGAGGCCGCGGGCCTGAACCTGCCCGCGTACTCGCCGGAGCAGCAGCGCCGGCTCACCGGCAACCAGCTCACGATCGGCCGCCGGCGGCACTCCACCGGCGACACCCCCGACATCGACCTGTCGGTGCCGCCGGAGGACCCGGGCGTCTCGCACCAGCACGCGGTGCTGGTCCAGCAGCCGGACGGCAGCTGGGCGGTCGTCGACCAGAACTCCACGAACGGCACGACGGTCAACGGCTCGGAGGAACCGATCCAGCCGTTCGTCCCGGTACCGCTCCAGGACGGCGACCGGGTGCACGTGGGCGCCTGGACGACGATCACGATCCGCCGCGGCTGAGCCCCGTCACGACGGGAGGGGCCAGGCGTACGGCCCCTCCGGGTCGTCCAGCCAGGCCCACTCCCGCTCGCCCCGGACCGTGATGCCGTAGCGCTCGCGCTGCGGCCGGCCCTCCTGCTCCCACAGCGCGTGCGCCTCCTGTGGATCGAGGCTGCCGCGGGTCAGGGCCAGCAGGAAGCGGAACAGGTCGTCCTCCCGGGCCCGGCGCGGCACCCCGCCCAGCTGGGCCGACTCGCCCCCGGGCCGGCCGGTCCCGCGCAGCGGCACGAAGTAGGCGGGGGTGTGCAGGAATCGTCCCTCGGCATCGCCGGCGCCGGTCACCGTCAGCACGATCAGGCCGGTGGCCAGCGGCATCAGGATCCGGCCTCCCGGGCGGCTCTGGGCCACCCAGGCGCACGGGACGGTGCTCAGGGCGCAGGTGGCGATGATCCGGTCGAACGGCGCGCGCTCCGGCACACCCCGGGCGCCGTCGCCGGTGACGACGACCGGGTGGTACCCGGCCGCGGCCAGGTGCCTGCGGGCCGACTCGGTGATCTCCGGGTCGAGATCGACGGTGGTGACCTTGTCGTCGCCCAGCCGGTGAGCCAGCAGCGCCGCGTTGTAGCCGGTGCCCGCGCCGATCTCCAGGACCGTGTGGCCGTCCGCGACGTCCAGCGCGGCCAGCATGTCCGCCATCAGGGACGGCTGGCTGCTGGAGGACAGCAGCTCGCCTTCGCGCAGCCGGGTGGCCAGCGGGGTGTCCTCGTAGGCGCCCCGCAGCCACCGCTCCCGCGCCCCCCGGTCGGCGCTCTCGCCCCAGCGACGTTCGTAGCCGCCGGCGACACCGACGTAGTAGTACGGCACGAAGAGGTGCCGCGGGACCGCCGCGAAGGCGGCCCGCCAGCCCGGATCGGCGGCCCAGACCCCGCTCGCCTCGATCCGCCGCACCAGTGCCGCCCGCGCGACGGCGGCGAGACCGTCGAGTTCGCTGCCGGGTCCGTAGCCGCCCATGTCTCCACAGTAGGGGCAAGGACCTAGGTCTTGAGTCCTATGCCGGGGCGTCTGAGACCATGGATCGCGTGAATGAGATTCGGCGCGGCACGCTTCAGGAGCAGACCTTCTACGAGCAGGTCGGCGGGGAGGAGACCTTCCGTCGGCTCGTCCACCGCTTCTACGAGGGAGTCGCCGAGGACCCGCTGCTGCGGCCCATGTACCCCGAGGAGGACCTGGGCCCGGCCGAGGAGCGCCTCGTGCTGTTCCTCATCCAGTACTGGGGCGGCCCCACGACGTACAGCGAGAACCGCGGCCACCCCCGGCTGCGGATGCGGCACGCGCCCTTCGCGGTCGACCGGGCGGCGCACGACGCGTGGCTGAAGCACATGCGCGTCGCCGTCGAGGAGCTGGGTCTGTCCGAGGAGCACGAGCACACGCTGTGGAACTACCTGACGTACGCGGCGGCCTCGATGGTCAACACCGCGGGCTGACGCCCGCCCGGGGGCCGGTCAGCGGACGCTGACGTCCAGCGCCCCGAGCCCGGCACGCCGTACGGCGACGGACCCGTACGGTGTGCGCAGCCTCAGCCACGCGCCCGAGGAGAACAGAGCCGGCGGCTCTCCGGGCCGCAGGAACCCGAGGGACTGCGCCGCGTGCACGGCCCGGACGGGGAGCCGGGTGTCCCCGACCGTACGGGACCAGATGTCCCGCCCGATCCGGTCCAGCTCGTCCCGGGTCCGCCGCTCGGCGGGCAACTCCCCCGTCCGCGCACGGAACTCGGCGACGACGGCGGCCACCAGGGCCCCCAGGGCGTCCGGAGCGGGCAGCCCCGGCTCGGCCCGCCAGCCCCCGCGGGGCGGCAGCACACCGGCCCACGGCGGCCCGGTCACGGCCCCCGGCACGACGACGGTGCCGGCGCTCTCGTCCACCGTCTCCAGCAACTCACCGGCCGAGACGGTCACGTCCAGCGTGACCTCCAGCCCCTCCTCGTACGGCTTCCCCAGCCGTACCGCCCGCACGGCCAGCACCTCGAAGGAGGGGGGCCGCCCGAAGACGGCCAGCGCGGTGCCGGCCGCCTGGAGCCGCACCGCGGCTCCACGGTCGTAGTGGAGCAGGCGGGAGAGGAAGGCCGCGAGATCCGCCGCCTCCCCCTCGTCGGCGAGGTGGAGCACCGTCATGCGGCGACGGCCTCCTCCTCGGCGTCCTCCATGTACTCGCGCAGGAACTCCCGTTCCTGCGCGGTGATCCGGCGCGGGCGCTGCGCCTGGAAGTCGAACGGCACGATCACCGTCGAGGCCCGTACATAGACCTGGTCGCCGTCCTTCACCTCGTAGGTGAGGGTGAACGACGCGGCCCGGATCTCGGTGACCCACAGCTCGATGTCCACCGGGTGGTGCCGGTGGACGAGCTGCCGCTTGTAGTCGATCTCATGGCGTGCCACCACGGACCCCTGCTTGAAGTCCTTCTCCGGGCGGAACAGGAAGTCGATACGGGCTTCCTCCAGGTAGCGGAGGAACACCACGTTGTTGACGTGGCCGTACGCGTCCATGTCCGCCCAGCGCAGCGGGCAGCGGTAGATGTGCCGCAAGATCGATCAGCCCCGGGTCAGCTTCTTGTAGGTGGCGCGGTGCGGACGAGCGGCGTCCGGGCCGAGCCGCTCGATCTTGTTCTTCTCGTACGACTCGAAGTTGCCCTCGAACCAGAACCACTTGGACTCGCCCTCGTAGGCGAGGATGTGCGTGGCGACCCGGTCCAGGAACCAACGGTCGTGGGAGACGACCACGGCCGCACCCGGGAACTCCAGCAGCGCGTTCTCCAGGCTGCTGAGGGTCTCGACGTCGAGGTCGTTCGTCGGCTCGTCGAGGAGCAGCAGGTTGCCGCCCTGCTTGAGGGTGAGCGCGAGGTTCAGCCGGTTGCGCTCACCGCCGGAGAGCACGCCGGCCGGCTTCTGCTGGTCCGGTCCCTTGAACCCGAAGGCCGAGACGTAGGCACGCGACGGCATCTCGACCTGGCCCACGTTGATGTAGTCCAGCTCGTCGGAGACGACCGCCCACAGCGACTTCTTCGCGTCGATGTTCTCGCGGCTCTGGTCGACGTAGGAGATCTTGACGGTGTCGCCGACCTTGATGGAGCCGGAGTCCGGCTCCTCGATGCCCTGGATCATCTTGAACAGGGTCGTCTTGCCGGCACCGTTCGGCCCGATGATGCCGACGATCCCGTTCCGCGGCAGCGTGAAGCTGAGGTCGTCGATGAGCAGCTTGTCGCCGAAGCCCTTGCTGAGGTTGCTGACCTCGACGACGATGCTGCCCAGGCGCGGGCCCGGCGGGATCTGGATCTCCTCGAAGTCCAGTTTCCGCATCTTGTCGGCCTCGGCGGCCATCTCCTCGTAGCGGGCCAGACGCGCCTTGGACTTGGCCTGACGCCCCTTGGCGTTGGACCGCACCCACTCCAGCTCTTCCTTGAGCCGCTTCTGCCGCTTGGCGTCCTTCTGGCCCTCGACCTTGAGGCGGGCGGCCTTGGTCTCCAGGTACTTGGAGTAGTTGCCCTCGTAGGGGTAGAGGCGACCGCGGTCGACCTCGCAGATCCACTGGGCGACGTTGTCGAGGAAGTACCGGTCGTGGGTGACCGCGACGACGGTGCCCGGGTACTTGGCCAGGTGCTGCTCCAGCCAGTTCACCGACTCGGCGTCGAGGTGGTTGGTGGGCTCGTCGAGCAGCAGCAGGTCGGGCTGCTCCAGCAGCAGCTTGCACAGCGCGACGCGGCGGCGCTCACCTCCGGACAGGTTGGTGACGGGCCAGTCGCCGGGCGGGCAGCCCAGCGCGTCCATGGCCTGCTCCAGCTGGGCGTCCAGGTCCCACGCGTTGGCGTGGTCCAGGTCCTCCTGGAGCTTGCCCATCTCGTCCATGAGCTCGTCGGTGTAGTCGGTCGCCATCTGCTCGGCGATCTCGTTGAACCGGTCGAGCTTGCCCTTGATCCCGGCGACGCCCTCCTGGACGTTCTCCAGGACGGTCTTGTCCTCGGTCAGCGGCGGCTCCTGCTGCAGGATGCCGACGGTGTAACCGGGAGTGAGGAAGGCATCACCGTTGGACGGCTGCTCGAGGCCGGCCATGATCTTGAGGATCGTCGACTTGCCGGCGCCGTTCGGGCCGACGACGCCGATCTTCGCCCCCGGCAGGAAGCTGGTCGTCACGTCGTCGAGGATCACCTTGTCGCCGTGCGCTTTGCGCGCCTTGCGCATGGTGTAAATGAACTCAGCCAAGAGAAACCGTCCGGCAGCTTGAAACTGGCAGTGGGCAGATACACCCCATCTTGCCGTACCGCCACCCCTGGGTGGAAACGCGTATGAGCGGGGGGCTGTGACCTGGGGGTTCGTGGTTGACGGCCGAGACTCGTTTGTCACTGTCGGTCGCCGTTGGTCGGCCTCGGGCACCCTCGCACGGCCCAGGGATGATCACTTGACGGCATCTTGCGCAGGCCGCCGGGGTAGGTCGTCACGACCTGGAGGGAAGAGGCGAACGAGGTCGTCGCCCCGCGCATCGGCCCGCCCCTTCTGCCCGTGGTGCAGTGGCCGGACGCCGGAACCGAGGCAGACCCCCGTGGCCTGCACCGAGCACCACCCTCCTCGCGACGGCAGTGTCATGTTCCGCGGCGGCGTATCGATGAGACCCACCGCCTCCTCGCCGTCGTCACGGTCCGCCTGGACGAGGAGGTCGTGCTCTTCTTCGGCTGATCACCGAGATGCAGCCGCCGCCGTCAGCTGACCGAGCTGTCCGTCGACCGGCCGTTCGCCGTCGTCACTCCCCCGCCGCCTCCCTGCGACGCAGCACGATCAGGGTGGTTCCACCGATCAGGACCAGACCGATCGCGACGCCCGCGATCAGGGGGGTGATGCCGGAGCTTCCCGTTTCGGCGAGGTTGGTGTCGGAGGCCGTGCCGCCCACGGTCATCGGGCTCGGTTCACTGAGGGTCTGGGTGCTGGTGCTGGTGCCGGTGTCGCTGCCGCGGGTCCGGCAGTCCAGCGTGCCGGTGAAGCGCTTCTCGAAGCCGCCGGGGCCGTGGATGGTGAAGTCGTAGGCCTGGTCCTCCTGGAGGGGGACCGTCACCGTGCGGGACTCGCCCGCGGCGACGGTGTGTTCCAGACCGGCCAGCTCGAACGTGAACGGCTCGTCGCCCTTGTTGGACGCGATGATGTCGACCCCGCCCCCGGCGCAGTCCTTCGCCGCCGTCAGCGCCGGGGCCGGCCCCTGCTTCGCCCAGGTGGCCCCGGCCGTCGCGGACACCGTCGACTCGCTGGAGCCGGCCAGGATCTGCGTCTGGCTGCGGCTCTCGGAGGTGAAGGCACGGCCGACCGGCACGGTGGTCGACGCCTGCACGGTCAGTTCCGCCGTGCCCGCCGCCGCGTCCTCGGGCACCTCGAAGAACACCTGCCCGCCGTCGGACGTCGTGGTGACGGCCTTGCCCTGCTTGTCGACGATCCGTATCCCGCTGGTCGCGGCGTCCGCGGGCGGGGTGACCGTCGCGCTGCCGGCGTTGGTGCGCACCGTCACCGGACCGAGCCGCTCGCCCGGCCGACCGGAGACCGCGGACGGCTCGACGGTGAGCGAGGCGCGGGGCTCGGGCAGACTGCGGGCGCTCTTCTCCAGGTAGTCCGCGAGCTGTTCGGCCTGCGGGTCGAGGGCGTCGACGGCCACGTCGTCCGAGTAGCGCCAGATCGCCACCTGCGTACCGGCCGCGGCGTCCTGCTCCGTCATCGCACCGCGCACGCCCGCCTTTCGCGCCAGCGCCGCGAGGTCGTTCACCTGCGGGTAGGAGTTCTGCAGGATCCAACGGATCTTGCCGGCGTCCTTGTTGACGCCCAGGGACGTGCCGCTCCACGGCGTCTCGTGGTATTTGGCGTCCCGCTGGGTCGGGTTGTGGAGGTCGACGCAGTACGTCTGGAGCATGCCGCCGCCGTCGACGGACATCTCGAACAGGCCCGCCGGGATCTCCTGGTCGCCGGTGCCGGCGTGTATGACGGCCGCGCCGTACGTCTTGAGACCGCCTATCGTCGCGGCCGCTCCGCCCTGACTCTGCGTCGTCTCGTCGGCGGCCGCCCGGCCGGCACCGGCCAGCCCGCCGGCGGCGACGAGCCCGGACACCACCGTCGCGGTGGCGAGGCGAGCAGCCCCTCGCCTTCGCAGGAACAGCTCAGAGAACGAAGCAAGCACCAAATTCCCTTTCGAGCAGGACCCGTTACGTGGGGGGACGGTCCCACCTGCAGAATCAGAAGCCTCACCGGACGCAAGAGCCCCGAGAGCCATGTCCGGCATCCTAGGGACGCGGGGGGCACCGCCCGCCGATCAGACGGTCGGACGAGTGATCCGACTCGGAATCGTTATCGCCAAGTCCGCAGGTGGGCAGGGCTTATCGACAAATCCACCCCTTACTGTTCGGTGCAGTCTCGTCGATAAGCCGCAGTTCAGGCAGTCGCCGTCGACGACGGACTGTCACGCCAATACGACTGCTCCCGCCTCGTGTTGAGACTGTTTGCCCGCCGGGTCCACGGAATCCGGCGCTGGTGTCTCCCAGTTGGGCTCCGGCTGCGTCGCCGAGGGCCCGGTCTCGCTCTTGGCGACACGCCTGAAGGCCGAGGTGCCCCAGGCCAGATCGTGGCCGATCGCCACCGCGTCGATGTCCGCCGACGTCCAGTTCTGCCCCTCGCGCACGTCGGTGCGCACCTTCAGCCTGCCCTGCACGATCACGGGCTCTCCGACCGTCAGCGACGCGGCCGTGTTGGTGGCCAGTTGCCGGTTGGCCCACACCGTGAAGAAGTTGGTGTGCCCGTCCGTCCAGGTGTTCTTCTCGCGGTCCCAGTAGCGCGCGGTCACCGCCAGCCGGAACCTCGCCGACGGGCCGGACGCCATCTCCCGGTACACCGGCTGCGTCGCCACCCTGCCGACCGCGCACACCATCGTCTCGTTCATGCGAACCCCTCCCTCGCCCGGACCACGGCACCCGCACCGGGCCGACACGCGTACGGGCCCGTCCCGTACGGCTGTGTCTGCCAGACTGCCGCCGCCGGGCCGAACCCGCTGAGCGCTGTGGACCACCCCCGCCCTGTGGACAACGCCGCCACCCACAGGGATGACACCGGATGGCCCCCAAGCCGGGACGACGGCACCCGCGCGGCCCGTCACTGCCGCCCCGACCCGGAGTCACCGCCCACCCGGCGCCTCACCATTCCCCCACCCCCTCACCGTCACGGCCTCACCGCCCCGCGTCCACCACCCTCCCGTACTGCTCGCGAACCTCCCGGTACCGCAGCAGCTCCGCCGCCACCGGGTCCAGGACCCGGGCCCTCCCGCAACCGGCCGCCGCCTCCCGCAACCGGCGTTCGGCCTCCAGGCCGTAGCGCCGGGCCGGGCCACGGGCCGCCAGCCGGCAGCTCCACTCGATGAGCGGGCCGCCGACGATGCCGATCACCATCAGCAGCACCGGCACCCCCAGGTTCGGCGACATGACCCCGACGATCTGCCCCAGCAGCCACAGCCCGCCCAGGAACTGCAGGATCGTCATGGACGCCTGGGTCAGTACGGCCACCGGCCACCACCCCGGCCGCGGTGGCCGCCCCGTCGGCACGCCCGCCCGCACGGTCAGTTCGTCCAGCGCCTCGGGCAGCCCCTGCGAGCCGCGGACGGCCGCCTCGCGCACCGCCTGCGCCCAGGGCGCGGGAAGCCCTGCCGAGGCCCGGTCGGTGACGGTCCGCACCGCCTGCTCGACCCGCTGACGGGCGGTGGCCTCCTCGTCGGCCTGCGTGCGCGACGGGAGCCGGCCCGTGGTGGGCTCGCCGCGGTCCTGGTACCAGCGCCACAGCCGCAGCCAGGGGGTGCCGCAGGCGCGGTTGGCGTTGCGCAGCCAGGCGCGTTCGGCCGCCTCGCCCGCCGCCGTGGCGCCCACCGCGTCCGCGAGCCGGTCGGAGAACTCCTCCCTGGCCTGTTCGCTGAGCCCGGTCCGCCGCTGGGTGGCGTAGACGGGCCACAGTCGCGCCGCCGCCATGTCGACGTCGGCCGAGATACGCCGGGCGGGCGCTCCCCGCTCGGACACGAACTGGCCGAGCGCCTCCCGCAGCTCTCCGACGCCGTCCCCGGTGAGGGCGGACAGCGCCAGCACGGTCGTGCCCGGTTCGCCGTATTCGCCGAGGGCGATACCGTCCTCGTCGAGGAGCCGCCGCAGATCGTCGAGGACCTGCTCGGCGGCTTCGCCGGGCAGCCGGTCGACCTGGTTGAGAACCACGAACATGACCTCCGCGTGCGCCGCCATCGGCCGCAGATAGCGCTCGTGGAGGACGGCGTCGGCGTACTTCTCCGGGTCGACGACCCAGATGACCGCGTCGACGAGCGCCAGGATGCGGTCCACGTGCTCGCGGTGCTGTACGGCCGCGGAGTCGTGGTCGGGCAGGTCGATCAGGACGAGTCCGCGCAGCGGCGACTCGCCGTCCCCGGTCGGCAGCGGTCGGCGGCGCAGCCGGGGCGGGATCCCGAGCCGTTCGATGAGGCCGGCGGCCCCGTCGCTCCAACTGCACGCGAGGGGGGCGGCGGTGGTGGGACGGCGTACGCCGGTCTCCGAGATGGTGACCCCGGCGAGCGTGTTGAACAGCTGCGACTTGCCGCTGCCGGTGGCGCCCGCGATGGCGACGACGGTGTGCTGCCCGGAGAGCCTGCCGCGCGCCGACGCCTCGTCGAGCACGCGGCCGGCCTCCGAGAGGGTCCGGCTGTCGAGGCGGGTGCGGGAGAGCCCGACGAGTTCCCGCAGGGCCTCCAGCCGGGAGCGCAGGGGCCCCTCGTACACCAGCGGGGTCACCGTCGGAGGGACGGCGGAGCGGTGGTCCGTCATGGGGAACCGGTCTCCTTCGGCTGTCTCGTTGACCCGGCGCGCGATGAGCCCGTCGTCCCAGGCCTCCGCCGCGTCGGTACGCGCCGCGCGCTCGCCGCCCGAGGCGCCCCGGGAGGGGCTCTTGGCGGACCTCGTCCTGCCTGCCTCGTCGTCCGGCTGATCGGCGTGGTCCGTGGGGTCGTGGTCAGTGACGGCGGTCACCGGTCACCTCTCCTTCTGCAGTACGGACAGCGCGGCGATGAGTTCGGCCTGGGGCTCGGCGTGGACGTCGAGCCCGTCGAGCGGGGCGAGCCGGCGCTCGCGTTCGGCGTACAGGACCCGGTCCACGTGCTCGGTGAGCAGCCGCCCGGCGCGGTCGCGCAGCCGCAGCGCCCCGTGGGCGCCGATCCGCTCGGCGAGCCCTTCCCCGGCCGTCCGGCCCCGGCGGCCGCCCAGCAGGGAGGTGGCGACCAGGGCGGCCACCAGTTCGGGGTCGGGTGCGAGGTTGCGGTCGAGTTCGCGCACCTCGTCCTCGGCGTGCTCCTCCAGTTCGCGGCGCCAGCGGCGTACAGCGAGGCCGATGCGGTGATCGGCGCTGTCCGCGCCGGTGTCGCGTGCGGCGAGTTCCGGCGCGGCGGAGGCCGGTTCGCGGCGCCAGGCGTCGTCCACGCGCTCGTCGGCGGCGGTCACGGCGCACAGCAGCAGCGCGCTGAGGCTCTCGCCGAGCGCGTCGAGGAGTTCGGCCGCGGTGCAGTCCAGGGGGAAGGCGCGCCAGCGCTTGAGCGCGTCCCCGGCGAGGACCGCGCCGCTGTGCAACCGGCCCCGCACGCGCGCGTGCTCGCTGCCGTACGCCCCTTCCACGGCGGCGGTGAGCCGCAGGGCGGCGGCGTGCTGCGCGGCGGCGGCACCGGCGAGCTCGGGCATCCGGGACTTGAGGGAGTCGAGGACGCCGTACGCCGTGCGGGCGAGGACGTGCTGCCGGGACGCGGGATCCTGGGTCTGGTGGACCAGCCAGGTGCGCAACTGGGCGACGGCGGAGGCCGGCAGGAGCCCGCCGCCCCAGGCGGACTCGGGCAGTTCGGGCACGGTGAAGCGCGGCACCTCGCCGAGTCCGGCCTTGGTGAGCAGGGCCCCGTACTGCCGTGACACCTCGTGGACGACCTGGTGGGGCACGCGGTCGAGGACCGTCACGAGGGTGACGTCGTATTCCTTGGCGGTGCGCAGCATGTGCCAGGGGACGGCGTCGGCGTAGCGGGCGGCGGTGGTGACCATGACCCAGATGTCGGCGGCGCAGATGAGTTCGGCCGCCAGGACGCGGTTGTCGGCGACCAGGGAGTCGATGTCGGGTGCGTCGAGGAGGGCGAGGCCGGGCGGCAGGCTCTCGGCGGTCTCGACGCGCAGCACGCGCGCGGGGTTCTCGCCGGGGAGCAGCAGGTCGTCCGTGGAGTCCGACTGGGGGACCCACACGCGGGTCAGGTCGGGCAGCACCCTCATCCCGCTGAACCAGTGATGGTCCTCCGGATGGCAGACCAGTACGGGGGTGCGTGTCGTCGGCCGCAGCACGCCCGCCTCGCTGACCCGCCGTCCTACGAGGGAGTTCACGAGCGTCGACTTCCCGGCTCCGGTCGACCCGCCCACGACGGCCAGAAGCGGCGCTTCGGGCTCCCGCAGGCGGGGCACCAAGTAGTCGTCGAGCTGCGCGAGGAGTTCGTCGCGGTTGGCACGCGCGCGTGGGGCCCCCGCCAGGGGCAGCGGGAAGCGTGCGGCGGCGACACGGTCGCGCAGGGCGGAGAGTGCGTCGAGCAGCTGAGGCCGTACGTCCAAGGTCACCACATGTGAAGAATGCCCAATTTTAGGGGAATTCTGAAGCATATGAGCATGTCTGCGCGCCGATAGAACACAAGGGACGGAAGGGACGACTGGGACACAGGCGCACCGCAGGCATAACGAGTGCACAACACCCGATGCCTCTGACGCCAAAAGCGATGCACGATTCGTACCTGCCTGCGATTATCAGGACCGCTTCACTGAACCTCCACATCGAGCCACGGAGGGGAAGCAACAGGGACAAGGACGCGGGAGCCCTATCCTTGTCCCCGGCAACGTCACGGATCAGCCCACACCCGGGCACCACGACAGAGGCCACCACACCCGGCCCCCGTAGCTCAGTGGATAGAGCAGGCGCCTTCTAAGCGCTTGGCCGCAGGTTCGAGTCCTGCCGGGGGCGCAAGTCTCCGCCCTCCCTTTGGGGAGGGCTTTTTGCTGGTCAGGGCACATGCCAGGCGGTACGGCGAAGCCCCGGACTCCCCCTTGATGATCAAGGGCGGGCTCCGGGGCTGTCCGGCTGTTACCGGGTTTTTGCGGGTGGCCGTGTCGAATACGTGTCGAAGTTTCTGCGGGCCGCGAGGTCAGTCGGCGGACGGCCGCTCGGGGAGATCTCCGGCAGCTTCGAGCCGCCTCTTCAGGTCGGGCAGCTGGCCCTCGACGCAACGGGCGTAGGTCGCCAGGAGCACGGCAACGCTGTTCCCGGCCCACTCGGCCACCTGGGCGGGCGGGATCCCGTCATTCAGCCACTTCGTCAGGCGCGTGTTCCGGTTGTCGTAGACGCGCCGTCCGGTGGGCGACTCGAAGACGTGCGGGGGCAGTACGGCCTTACGGGCGTTGCGCCACGCCCGACGGATGACGGAACCGGCGAGGATGCCGCCGGACTCGCCTTGGAACAGCAGGTCACCCGGCTTGAGCTGTTCGTCCTCGATGTGCTGCCGCAGGATGCGCGTCAGGGCAGGATGCCCCGGGACAGTGCGCGTCTCGCCCTCCGCACGGCCTTTCAGGTCACGTTGCTCGTGGATCTCCCCCGTGTCTGTCCACTGCTTTCCGACCTCTGGGGTTGCGGTGTGGAACAGCAGCTCGCACCACTGGTCGGCGGCGTCGGGCTCGGGCAGGGCCACGTCCTCCACCCGCATCGCTACGGCTTCCTCGGGCCGTGGACCGCAGTAGTAGAGCGTGGCGAAGAAGGCGTGAAGTCGCTCGCCGCCGCGCGGCCGGCGCCGTATCCAGTCGAGGATCGCTGCTGCCTGCTCCGGGTTCAGCAGTGACCGTTTGTCCACGGCGTTCGTGGTCTTTACGGCGGCCGTGGACTCCTTGCCCTTGGGAAGCGGGTTGGTCCGCAGGATGCGCCGCCGGACCGCGTACTTCATGGCGACGTTGAGGATCCGGCGGTTGCGCTTGCGGGACCAGGCCGCCGCCTGCTTGCCGTCGAGCCGCGTGTCGATGGCGCGCAGGACCTGGTCGACCTTCTCCGGGTCCTCCCAGGCCGAGACGGGCAGGGAGTTCCGCTCGACCCATCGGAGGATGGCCACCACGTCTCGGGGTGCGTCGGGGCGTCGGTTGGTGTTGAACGCCCACTCACGCAGAGCGGTGCGCACAGCCGCGGGCGCGAACTGGGTGGGCTTGGCCCGCAGCAGCGCGATGGTGGTCGCCGTAAGGGTCTTGGCCATGTTCTTGCGGCTGTTGCCGCCGAGCTGAGGCCACCCGGCATCCACGTACTCGACGGTGAACTTGTACCAGCTCATGGCAGCCGACTTGGAGCGGTGGGAGACCGGGAGTCCGGTGGCGATGACGAACGCCTCGCCCTTGCCGGTGGCCCGGATGAGTTCGGAGCGGAAGCCTTCGGCGAGCGCGACGGTGTCGAAGGGCTCACGCCAGCGCTTCCCCGCGACGACCCAGCGCACGGTGTACGTGGTCTTCCGGGCGCCCTTGTAGGTGAGGATCTTGTAGACCTTCACGTCGTACGTCGTCTCCATCAGGCGGCGTCCTCGCGGTCGTCGAGCCAGTGGTCGAGGTCGCTCCGTCGGATCCGAAGGTCGCCGTTCGGGAGCTTGATGCAGCGCGGTGCGCGACGCTTGGCCCGCCAGTCGTAGAAGGTCGAGCGCGAGACGCCCAGTTCCTCGCAGACGTCCGCGAGGGTGAGCATGGTGCGCGTTCTGGTGGCCGTGGTCATGTACTGCTCCCTTCGCTGAGCAAGGCTTCGCGGGCGGTTTCGCGGTTGAGCTGGAGGTCGCGAGCGATGGTGGCCGCGAGGGCGGATTCGCCGGGGGTGTGGCCGTGTCCGGCGTACTGCCAGTCGGCCAGGACCAGGACGGTGTCCGGCTCACGGTCGTCCAGGCCGAGGGCGGCGTGTTCCTGGGCGGCGCGGTAGTCGGCACGGGCCTGGCGGAGGGCGCCGAGGGTGGTGGAGTAGCGGCGGGACTTGGAGGAGAAGTGGCCGCGGAAGCCGAGCATGTGAGCCCAGGCCCACAGGCGCCGGTCCGGGTAGAGCGGGTCGAGCTGCTTGCAGGCTTCGATGAGGCGGCGGGTGTGGTCTGGGACGCCGTGGCGGTCGAGCTCGGAGAGTTCGCCGATGCGGCGGTCCAGGGACCCGGTGGTCTCGGCGGCCTTGGTGGCGTACTTGGCCACGTAGGACGCGACAGCCTGTTCGGTGATCTGCGCGCCGTCGTCGAAGGCCTTCACTGGCCGGACGTCGAGTTGCGTGCCCCAGCGGAAGGTACGGGCCGGTTGGTCCTCGGCGGCCGGGAGGGAGACCGACGTGTAGGAGTGCGCGGCAGCTGCACGGATCGAGTCGGCGAGGAGGTCGACCGTCGCCCAGTCGGGCGGCGGGGTATCGGGTCCGTCGGGGCCGTCTATGCGGATCACGGCGTGGAAGTGCACGGCGCCGCGTTTCTGGAACTCGGCGACCTTGCCGTACGACAGGCGGGCGCACTCCTTCAGCTCCCGCTGGGTGATGCCGGCGCGGGCGGCGATCTCGCGGCGGAGCCGGTTGGTGAAGCGCTGCCAGAGCTGCCCGGCGTGGTTGTTGAACAGCACGGCGCCCGCGTAGTCGTACGTCGCCGCATCGAGGGCCGTGCCGAGGGCGGGATCGTCGGCGGCGTGGTGGGTGCCGCAGCCGCAGACTCCTCGGTCGGGACGGTTGTGGACCGGGCCGAACGACGGCGCGGTGAGGGTGGCGAAGACCCGGGGGTGGTCGCGGACGGTGGCGGGGATGTCGCGTCGGTTGTCCCCGGCCAGGCCCGCACGGATCAGGTGGTAGGTGTCGCCCGCGTAGGTCCAGGCGCAGGAGGGGCAGCGGGAGGCGCGGCGGTTGCCGCAGGCGACTCGGAGACGGCCGCCCGGCTCGTTCGCGGTGGTGTAGTGGTGCAGGGTCTCGCCGGTGGTCTTGTCCTTCTGGATCGTCCAGCCGGTGAGGTGGATGGGGTCGGCGCAGCCGCCGGTGCGGCGGATCTGCTCGTGCCAGCGGTCATAGTCAGAGGCCGAAGCCACCCTCAGCAGGTCGCCGAGGGTGGTCGGGTCGAGCAGGTCAGGCACGCGCAGCCTCCCGGACGCGGCGGGCGGGAACGGTGCCCTGGCCGTGGCAGGCGGGGCAGTTGGCGGTGAGCGTGGGCAGGTGGCCGTGCCGGTCGCGGCTGCCGGTGGTGATGGCGGCGGTGGCGAAACCGTCGCAGTTCGGGCAGATGCGGGGCGTCGGTGTGGCGGTGGGGTGCGGCATGCTGGGGGTCCTTCCGGTTCATTGGGTCGGACAGGGACGGCGCCCGGAGCGGACGGACTTGGCGGTTGAGGCCGCTCCGGGGGCCGGTCAGCGGCGCTTCGTCTCCGAGGCGAGGAGCGAGCGCAGGACGACGGCGCAGACGGCGACCGAGGCGCCGGTGATGGCGACGGCCAGGAGCATGGAGACAAGGACGGCGCCGACGACCAGGACCACGGCGGTGCCGCCGCCGACGAGGGCCAGCGCGGTGCCGGGGGTGAGCTGCACTGTCGGTCGGGACGGGGCCGGGGCGACCGGGGCGGGCGGCGGGGTCTGAGCGGCCGGGACGATGCGGGTCGGCTCGACCACGGCGGGCGGTGTGACGTGGCCGGTCGGCGTGGGCATGGTCGGGATCTTCGGGCGGAACATCAGCGGTTCTCCTCGGCTACTTGATGAAGGTGTCGATGGCGGGGGCCAGGACGCTGTCGGCGAGGAGGAAGCCGCCGAGCAGCAGGACGGCGATGAGCCAGGCGGGCGGGCGGATGAGCTTGACGCCGAGGTAGCCGACGACGAGCAACGCGAGCCAGAGCGGTACTTCCATGGCGGAGGGCCTCCTAGCGGACGCGGCAGCGGTGGGTGCGGGCGGCGAGCTGGGCGGCGGACTGGCTGGAGTAGTCGGAGGACCAGCCGCAGCGGTCGGCGGTGCACACGGCGGCGTACTTGGTGCGGCCGTGGCGGTCGCGGTGGGTGCCGATCTGCACCGGGCCGATGCGCATCACGGAGTGGAAGTGGTCGCGGGCGGGCATGTCAGTCGGTCTCCTTGCGGGTCGGGGCCGGGTCGGGGAAGGCGGCGCGGATACCGGCGGCGGTGGCCGGGTCGGCGGTGCGGCGGGCGGCTTCCTCGGCGAGCAGGTGGGCGAGGAGGGGCCGGTTCGCGGCGGCCATCTCGCGGGCGGCGTCGAGGTGGTCGGCGGCGGTCAGGTCGGCCGGGTCGCTGGTCATGGCGTTTCTCCGGTCGGTGTCAGGCGAGTTGGGCGGCGATGGCGTCGGCGAGCTGGGGCGGGACGCCGAGGCGGGCGCGCAGGGTGTCGGTGTCGATCGGTGTACCGGTGCGGGCGTGGTGGTCGTCGGCGACCTTGCGGGCGTGGTCGACCAGCGCGGCCGGGACCGGTACAGCCGGAGCAGCGGCGACCGGGGCAGGCTCCGCTGCGGGAAGGGCCGGGGTGTCGTCGACCGCCGGAATCGGCTCGGGCGCCGGTTCGGTCTCGGCAACCGGCTCAGGGTCCGGCTCGGAGACCGGGGCCGCGGGTGCCGGCGGATCCGGCACCGGGTCTGTGGCGGAGTGGGCGAGGAGCGTGCCGCCCATGAACGCCAGGGCGGGCCAGGCGGCGACGAGGATGCGCAGCCAGGCCGGGACGTCGGTCAGGTCGAGGAGTCCGGCGGTGGCGACGTTGGCGCCCAGCGAGGCCACCAGGGCGATGACGAACCAGCACCAGGCCAGCCCGGACGGGCCATCGACACGGAGTCGGCGCCAGGCAGCGACCAGGAGCAGGTCCACCGAGATCGGGTAGGCCCAGGCTTTCCAGCCGTCCTGTCCGGCAGCGGCGGCCAGGTCGTGCAGGTGGGCGAAGGACAGCGCCCCGGCGATGACGGCCTGGACCAGGACGGCATCTATGCGGAGAGCGGGGCGGGCCATCACGGCTCCTTCCTGTGATGAGGCATGGCGGGGGTAGGGACCTGGCGCGAGGCGGTCGCGCCGACCGGTGAAGCAGGGGAAGGTCAGGCGGTGGCGGGGGCTGTCTTGGACAGCGGCACCCGGGCCGAGGGCAGCGCGGCGACCGCGGGCCGGTAGGCGGCCAGGGCGGGCACGTCGGGGGTGCGGTCGGCGTACTTGTTACAGGTGTTCACGGCCTGGCGCAGCGAGGTGTGCGGGGCGCGGATGCGGTGCCAGCCACCGGTCGAGTCACCGGCGATCGCGATGCCGCGTGTCTCGGCGGGGATCTGGATGGCGGCCAGGACGGCGTCCGGGGAGATATCGCCGAAGGCCATGTTCGCGCTCGTTTCGTCGTTGACGCGGTGCGCGGTGCGGCCGGTGAGTTGGGCGCGGAGCATGGTGATGCCCTTGCCGAGTTCGGAGCCGAAGCGCTGTCCGCAGACCTCCAGGTAGATGCCGGCCGCACGGCCGAGCTGGGCGAGACGGACCAGCGCGGTGATGATCCGGTCCCGGCGCTTCTCCTCATCCTTGCTGGCGAACAGGGCGAGTTCGGCGACCTCGTCGACCAGGACCACGACCGGGACGGGTCGGATGTCGTCGGGCAGATCCCAGATGTCAGCGGCGATCTCCGCATCCGGCACGGCGACACTGATGCGCTGCTCAGCCCGGATCAGCTGGTAGACCTCCTCCATGTGAGACACCAGAGCTTCGAGCAGTGCCAGCGCGGAGTCCGGGTTGTCGGCCAGAGCGGAGAACCGGCGGGCCAGCGGGAACAGCTCAACGCCTTGCTTGCAGTCGATGCCGACCAGGGCGACGTCCATCGGGGCGAGCCCGGCGACCAGGTTGCGCTGGTAGACGGACTTGCCGGACTCCGTGGCCCCGAGGGTCAGACCGTGCGGGACGGCGGGGTAGTCGCGGTAGTGCACCGAGCCGTCCTCCCGCAGCGCAACCGGAACCCGCATCGGACGCGTGTCGACCTTGGCGGGCATCTGGACCTGCTTGAGCACGTCGTAGCCGGTCATCCGCACCTCAACCACACCGGAACGGACCTCGCGGGAGGTCACGCCGAACATCCCGAAGGAGTGCCGCAGCCGGTCCGTCGAGGCCGCCACGTCGAAGGCGTCCTGGCCCGGTC
Source organism: Streptomyces sp. NPDC096046 (assembly GCF_040303285.1). Lineage (NCBI taxonomy): Bacteria > Bacillati > Actinomycetota > Actinomycetes > Kitasatosporales > Streptomycetaceae > Streptomyces > Streptomyces sp. NPDC096046. The sequence goes on from NZ_JBEOSZ010000022.1 coordinate 123,594, forward strand.
GGAGCTTGAGCCGCAGGACCAGGCCGGTCCGGGTGGGCCGCAGTCGCAGGATGCGCGGCACACGGGACTCCGGCACCGGACGGTTGGCTACCCGGGCCAGGGCCAGCCGCCAGCGTGAGGGCGGGACCGTCAGGCCGCAGGCGTCCATGACCGAGGTGTACCGGACCAGGACCCGCACCGTGGCGACGAGGACCCCGAAGGTCAACCAGTACCAGGCGGGGCGCCGCCACCGCAGGAGACCCGCAGCGGCGACGACCACAACCACAGCGACCATGAACCAGGTCATGATCAGGCCGCCTCTGATGCCGAACCGGTGGCGGCCAGCGAAGTGACGGCGACCGCACGGAACGCGATGCCGTGCCGCATCTGGCCGTTGAACTCGTTCTCCCACGGCCGGGCGATCAGCCCCGTCAGAGCGACCGGGGTGCCCATGGCCAGGTCACTGGAGATACCGGGCTCCGGGACGGTGATGGACAGGATCTCTACTTCGTCGTTGGCCGCGAACATCACGTCCACGGTCATCAGCTTGACGCCGTCGGCGTCGATAGCGATCTCGCCGGTACGACGGTCACGCACCTTGGGCTGCGGGGCCTTGGCGACCATCACGGTCGCGCCGGACGTCTCAACGGGGATCTGACGCATGATGGAACTCCTTTGCGAGGGGCGGGAGCGGCGTACTTGCTTGGCGGTGGGTCGCCGCTCTCGTGCATTGACAGATGGGTGCAGCAAAGCTGCGGGAGTGCGCCCCAACTGGTGCGCACCAGCAGGTTGCATCTGGTGCGCACCAGATGTCAACCGCTGTCGCTGCTTCGGCTTCTCAACTCGCCTTACTGCGACGGTTCTAGAGAACCGCCTCCGCCAACGCCCCGGTAGCCAACAGGGGTTAACACCTGACGCGTTAACCCCTGCCGACCTGCGGTGATCTAAGGCATGCTGCAATGAGGATCTCTGTAAGCCAGGCAGGGCGGCGCCACATGACGAACGGACTCAAGACAGCAAGGAGCGCACGGGAGTGGTCGCAAGAGCGGCTCGTTCGGGAGATCGAGCGCTATGCGCGACAACACATGCTCGACGTCGCATCAACAGCCAGCCTGCGCGTGTACGTCTCGGAGTGGGAGAACGGCCGGCGCTCCATCTCAGCCCGCTACGCGAAGATACTGCGAGCGCTGCTGGGCATCACGGACGACGAACTGGCGGGCAGGACAGAGTTGCTGGTGCCGGCCGCCACGACCGACGGATACGACGAGCTCATGGGACGTATCGACGCGGCTCGCAGCATCAGCGTGACCATGGTGAGCACGTTCATGGACCAAACGGAACTGCTCAGGACCGTAGACCGGCAGATGGGTGCAGCAAGTCTCGTCGACCAGATGACGGCCCACCTTGCGACGCTGGAGGACGCTCTCACCTTCGCCGTGCTGCCCGCGACACGGCGTCCAGTCGCACGCGCCTTGGCTGGAGCAGCGACACTGGCCGCCTGGCAAGCACTTGACGTCGGAGCCATCGAGCGAGCCTGGCGACACTACGAGTTGGGCAAGCGAGCTGCTCAAGAGGCCGAAGAGCCGATGTACCTGGCACACGCCACAGCCGAGCAGGCCTACGTACTCTGCGATGCCGGACGCGCACCCATGGCGGTCCAGCTGATACGCGAGGCCCAGCGACTCGGCGGAAAGGTCATGTCCCCACGCCTTACAGCCTGGCTGTACGCCGCGGAAGCCGAGATATGCGCCCGAGCGGGTATGCCCGACGACTGCAAGCGCGCGCTAGAGAGCGCGGCGCGCTCTCTGCCCTCGGGTGACGAAGCCCGTGACCCCGACATGCTGAGCATCTTTCTCAACGGCGGGCACCTCGCCAGATGGCGGGGTAACGCGCTGGCCCTGATCGGGGACGAAGAAGCGGTAGAAAGCCTCTACACGGCCCTGGACACCGCCGACTCGACGTTCATCCGGGCCTCCGCAGGTCTGCGTTGCGACCTGGCCCAGGCACACATAGCCCGCGGCGAGTACGACCAGGCGCACAAGCACCTCCGTCAGGCCCGCTTGATAGCGAACCGCACCGGGTCCGTACGCCAACGGCGTCGAGTCGAACAGCTCACACAGCGTCTGTAAGAGGAGCTTTAGCACCGCGTGCGGAGAGGACATGGAGCAGGGCGACGAGCGTGCCGGAGCCCATGAGTTCACCCCGCGCCATGAGGCCAGGAATGTCGGCGAGCGGCACCCAGGCGATGTGCCCGGCCTCCTCCAGATCGGACGGCTCACCAACGAGCTTGGCGCCCTTGCCCACGAAGATGTCGTGCGGTGAGTCGACCATGCCCACCATGGGTTGATACGTGACCACGTGCTCCAAGGAGTCCGGTCGCCAACCAGTCTCCTCCTCGACCTCGCGCAGCGCCGTCTCCAAGGAGTCCTCCCCCTCGTCGACGATGCCGCCCGGGAGCTCCCACCCGAACGAGTCGGGCACGAAGCGGTAGCGCCACATCATCAGGACACGGTCCTGGTCGTCGATGACGGCCGCGATGGCCACGTGATGAAGTTTCACGACGTGGTGCTCGAAGCGGTCGACCCCTGGCGGTTCGACGTCGACGAGGCTGAGCTTCACCCAGCGGTTGTCATACAGAGTCCGCTCGCCATGGATCTGCCACGGTTCGACATTCGCCGGCGCCTGGGTAGTCACAGACCGATCCGGCACCCGGTAGGAGCTGCGACCGTGTACCTCGATCGCACTCTCCGCAACTAGCTTGGCGAGCACCTGCCGTAGCGCGGTCCGGCCGATGGCCAGCTCTTCAGACAAGGTCCGCTCAGACGGGAGCTTGGAACCCGGCGGGTACTGTCCCGTCGCGATCCACTCGCGAATCGTGCGGTAGACCCGCTCCGACTTGGGTCCCATCCGGTTAGCACGCTCCCTGTCGTCCTCTTGTGTCGGCCGGCACAAGCGTAGCCCGGAGCCCACTCTCATGAGTAGGCACTGACGACGTGGGCGATCAGCAGCCAAGCCGAGGCAAGCGGCGTCGAGGCAAGGCGGCGTCAAGCATCTACCGGGACGGGACATGCACCCGATCACTGTCGCGGTAAGACTTTCCCTACTTCATCAAGCCCCGGCTGCGCTCCGCTCCGCCGGGCGCGCTTCCCGGCTCTGGCTGCGCCCGCTCTCCTGCCTTCGGCCCGCTCGGCGCTGCCGCCGCCGACGCGCGCCCACATGTGGATAGGGCCGGAAGCCATGAGTCGATCACCGCTTAGCGTGGCCCACGGTCAAGACAATGCCTCCGGCGGGGGATCGGCCGGCACCGGGATGGAGGGGCGCCGTTCCCGACTGCGGGTCCGTAGTGGCGTGCGCGGGGAGCTCCCATCCCGACCACCGTCGACCCAGGCAGAGCCGAGCAGACGTGGCCCATGGCGCCAGGTCGTTCGTACAGTGGCGCGCTCCACCTGGACGCCATGGGCCACGCCCGCTCCACGGTGTGTGGGTCGACGGCGGACGGGATGGGAGCAGGGAAGTGGTGGGGTAGGTAGTAATTCGGCTCTATGCCCGTACGTGTCCTGTCTCTGACAGGAGAATCATGTACCAGTGTTCGGGCCATCTCGCAATGTTTCGAGAACCTTCCGGCCGAGCCCAGACAAGGCATAACCGCGAGAGCTGTCGAGGAAAGTCATTCCGTTGGTGGCGTCCTCGGCCACGCCCAAATAAATCAGCTGCCGAAGAATGGCATAGGCGCCATCGGTCAAACCTGGATCTTTCTGGACTATATCCGATAGTCGCATGCCGTATTTGATAGCGTCGTCAGGTCGATCCGGGAGTGGTGTCGCTTCTTCCAAGACGGCCATCATCCTGATATGGGGCGCATCGAGGCCCGTAATCGCCTTGGCGATTAGCCCGCATATGTCAAGAGTTGCCGGGCTGTCATCTGTAATAGCCGCTGCTAACGCACGGGCGAGGGCATTCCTCTTCTGCTCCAGTGAGATATCCTGGGCCGCAAGTATTACCCGACTCGCGAGCTCCAATATTCCATCATCGGATATCAGGCGATCCACAACCGCGTCTTCGTTCACGCCGAGCGTTCGCGCAACATTCCTTAACACCTCACCGCTTCGGTGCAATCTGCGTTGGCGGACGTGTTCGATCAGCATCCCGGCGGCCGAACTTAGTACTGGGGCAGAGGAAGCCCCCATGACCCCACCAACGGGTCCGCCAACGGCGATTCCTGCACCAGTGGCGATTGCGGCGGCAATCGTGTCTACGGCACCCTTTTCCGCAATGCGCCTGGGTTCAGAAGTCACTACGAGCCACCATTATCCGCGCTTCGGCGCCCTGACTGGAGAGCGCGACTGATGCCCTGCATCGACTTATCGATTCCTTTTAGGGATGTGCGGATCTCCTTGACCTGGGACTCCATAGAAAGCGATGACGTGACCCACGTTTCACTCTGCATAAGATCGACGTCTAGATCAAATGTATCTGTATACTCTTGCTTCCCGTCCGCCGACTCGCATGAGATCGTGACTGTGACACGCCCTGGGGTTGGTTCCGAGTTGATGAAATGGTCCCCCTGGGGCTCTCCTACGTAATAGACGTTGCGGAGTTCAGTCCCTGGTGTCAACGTGGGAATTACCCTCGAATAGCGGCTCTTCAGGAAGGGTACAACGCTCTCTCGGGCCATGTCGGGAGGAGGGTCAGGAATCGCAGGATCGAAACTAACCCGTACGTTCTTCGCTACTGACGGCCCGTAATTTCGGATTACGAGATACAAGGTGCCACGGGACGGCAGCGCGTCGCGGAACTCCGCCGCCACCATTGGTCGACTCCTGCTGATGCTGTCACGTCGAGTCTGGAGCAATGTGCGAACACCATTCACGGCAGCGAACCATGCTGCACCAGCACCTGCTGCTCCGGCTGCTGCCGCCAACCATGCCGGACCGTTGGACATTACCGCCCCCACATTTCTCTGCCAGGACGGCGACCCTACCCACAGCGCCAAGTCCGCACCACAGGTACTCAAAATTTCCAACGAGCGACATCCAGTCGACTCACCTCGCATGGAGCCTGAGGCGGCTGCGACCACCACTCGACTGGTTGGTGCACATGCTTGCCGGGCATCCATCCCTGCAGGGTGATGGTGCCGTCACCTGCGCACGGTCGGCCGATGACTGACTGAGTCCTGGGCCGTCCCTGGGCCGTGCGAGGCCGACCAACGCTGACAGACGGCACCCACAGGTGACCGCCCCCACCCTGCTCTGGCCTGGGCTCCCCGAGTTGATCTGCGACACTGGGAGGGCTATGCCTGCACCCGGAGAACTGGCATGGAGGGGCTGCTTTGCTGCACAGCAGCGAAGTACAGCAACCACCGCGACCGTAGCCAGTCATCACTGACCGCAGGCACCCGGGCCACCAGCCCGACAGACCTCAGCGACCGCCCCGCCCGTAGTTCGCATCGAGGGGGCACGCCGGCAGGCCGCCTTCACTCGGTCAGTGAACCTCCCCAGTGCTGTTACGTCGACCTTTTCGTTGGGGTGAACACCCAAGTGGACAAGTGTCCCTTGTGGCGGTCGAGGGACTCATCCATGGTGAAAGATAGGTATTCGTATCGGAAATGCTCTGACTCGTAACGCCGATCAGCTTGCTCTAGCGCGTCTACAAATTCTTCTGCGCTCGGCCGTTCATCGAATTTCTGCATTGCCGTACGAACAATGACCCCCAGGAGGTAGCTTGGGAATCTGTCCGCCTCTTCTTCGCTCGAATGATTCTTCACGTTCGCCTTGAATAGCTCGCGCCAGATAACGGTGAACGGAGATATCTCCTGGATGTCACTACGGGCTGTCCAGGCCCCCGGAGGGATGTGCCAGGCGAGGCGCTTGTTGGACAGGCAGGGTTTGGACCTACCGGCTACGGATATGCATCCGCGGAGCCGTATAGCACCGCCTTTTGCCTCTCTGAGCAGTCGAGGAACCACGGACCAGTAGTCGAGCAAAAAGGTGACACGATCGTATGGGTCGATGCGAACTGATGTGTCAGATGCAGAGCTATCCGCTCCGAACCCCCTCGCCTCGAAGGCGCGCGGAGAAATGCTGTAGGCGGGCTTCTCGGTTCCTGCGATTGCCAACCCAGGCGTGTACACAGTGATCGCGGTTCTGCCGGGATTTTCAACAACAAGCTGAGCCAGCTCTATGTTCTCACTACCTGATTCACCCAGGTCGGTGGTATTCAGTTCCCATTTGCCAGATCGGTTGACCATGATCTTCGAATTAGGCTCCCAAACGGCCACATTAAGGTAGACCTTGGGGCGCCCGCCGTCGAGTCGGTGCTTGGCGATCTGCCAGCCGAGGGCACCCAGGGCCACGGCGAAGCTAAGCAATGACACCGCGAGGGCCAGTACGGCAACCGGTACTCCGAGGACAGCGGCTGATGCCGAAGCGGAGATCAACATCCGGTCATGGTACTGACAAGTGGTGACATAGGGGCCGGGTTCAGCAGGGAGGCGGAGGATGCCGTCCGCCGACTCCAGGACGCCCTTGCCGCGATCACCGTCAAGACGGTTGACCTTGGCAGCGTTCGCCCACCTCGGTGACCGCCCCGCCCAGTTCGCATCGAGGGGCAACCTGACATCCACGACTGACATCAACGACACCGGACGGGGATGTACGTCAGCGTCTCTGTCCGGCTGTAGCCGACGACCGCAGTCGGACCGGGCTCGGATCGAACTCCTAAAGCGGGTGTCGCAGGCACGACCAGGGACTAGAGGACCTGACGTCGGCCGGCTAAATCTGCGCGCATCACGTCGCGCAGGCACTGTTGGCTATCCTTCACCGCTCGCCCAGCCGTCGCGTATGCGTCAGTGTCGATTAGATCTCCGCGCCCCACGCAATCGCGTAAGTCGCGCATGGCGATCATTGATGCCCATACTTGCTCCACCACCGGTGCCGGAGCACTGATCACAAGCTGTGCCCTCACGGAGTACAGAGCGTCGGCCCCGAAGGCATCGTGGGCCGCTTCCAGGAGAGCATCTCGCCCTGGCCTTTTCACCCGTGCAGCAAGCTGGTGTAGGCGCTCGCCAGCTCCGTGAAGTGTTGACAAGTACTCGCCGTACAACTGACGGCGGACATTTCGATCTTGCGCGGCCAACTGTTGTTGCCACTGCCCGCGTTGCGCCAAGAGCGTGCCACCTGCGCCGATGACGGCCCCTAACAACGCCGAAGCCGGAGACATCCAATCCACCTGACGACTGTGGCAGGTGCCAGCTTGGACGTCCATAATGCAAACAGACGGGGAGCTGCCGCGGCCGTACGCCTCGTCACCCGAGAGCGGAGGCTCGCGCCAGATCCTGCGGGGAACCACGGGGAAAACGGGCAACCAGATCAGTGATCAACAGGACGCCGAAGTCGCTCCACCGCAGGTCAGTCCTGCAACGCCCTGAAGATCACCTTAGCTCCCCAGGCTAAGGTCACGGGCGATCTGGTGCCAATGGTTCAGCGCTCATCCCGTGTGGCCTTCGTCCACTCGATCAACTGTTTCACGAGGTCGATGACCCGCCTTTGTCGTCCCTCGGGCAGGAAGATCCAGAACAGCCAGGCCGGAGCGAGGAGCACGACAGCAATGATCAATGGGAGAATGCGCAGAGCCGTGAGGAGATGCTTGGGGCTGACAAGTTCCAGGAACTGCTGCATATTGAGGGCCTCTCAGGACTTCGCCGCACTCAACCCCTTTGAAGCTGTTGGGGTCAGTCACAGCAAAGAATCTTGGTCACAACGCGCTGCCTAAAGCAGCAACGTGCTCCCAAGTCCCTGGTGGAGATCCACTCGGGTGTGCGTCCCGGGAGCCGCAGTCGATCAACAATCAGATCTGCGGCGTACGTATCTCGTAAGTGCGAGACATGTCAGAACCCCCGTCGCGCCCGACTGCCCGTCAGTCAGGCTGGGCTCATTATGGCTTGACGGTTGACGCGATCGCAATAGTGGACGTTGCGTAATCACGCAAGCGCAGATGGCCATGTTTCACTCGCATGAGTGAAGCGGGTCGGAGCGCAGCGAGGACCTCACGGAGACCTCCTGGCTACAGGGGTAGATCGCTCAATTCAGTCATACATGCTGGTTGCGGTACAGCGGCGGAGTGCGTCAACCGTCCACGGCCAGCAGCGCCCCTCAGCGACCGTGGGCAACCTGCATGACCGCCACCAGACGATCCCTGCGAGCTACGGATCAGAAGGCTTCTGACATCTACAACTGACATCAACGACGCCAGACCCGGGCGCACATCAGCGCCTCTGCCCGGCCGTCCCACCAATCCACGGCCGCAGCTGACGCAGGTAGGGACCGAACTCCTAGAGGTGGTCATAGAGATCAGCCCTACCGTGGGCGTGCCAAGTGCACGCCGGACGAGAGCGGGGAGCCCCGGACCGTGTCCGAGGCTCCCCGCATCTACAGCTCAGCCCCCTCAGGGGCGACCAGGCGCCACCGGCCTGCGTCCGCGGCTGGTCGCGACGCGCAGCACGTCCCGTAACGCGCTGGTCAGTTGGGCGGCGAGAAGGTTCAACTGCTCCAGATCGTCGGTCTCGTCGTCGAGTACCTGATGTGCATGCTCCAGCAGTTGAGACGCCATCCCGAGTTGATACGCCTCGATGTGGTCCGCAAGTCGGGAAACATAGCCGCCTTGGTCATCAGTGCTCAGGTAGCACGGCTTGCCGTCCGGCCCCGCCCAGGGGAGAAGCCTCAGTTCGTCTCGTGTCGTCATCCCTGCGCTCCCCCGTCGGTGGCCTCGATGGTGGGCACCGACGCGCCGCTGGATGCCGAGTTCCTCGCTGTGTCATCCCCGCCCCGAGACGGGTCGGGTACCGCGTGGCACAGACAGGCGCAAGCCTCGTAGATCAAAGGAAGGTCGACCGGCGCCGAATTCGGGGTGGACTCTGAGCAGGCACGGTGCGTGCCGATCTGACAAACAGCCGAGCGATACGAGGTGAGCGAGCCGTCCGGGCCGAGAGTCTGTCGCCGCGTGGGCATCAGTGAGCCCCCAGGAGTGCCGGCCAAGCGTCAGTTGGCAGGTAGGGAGCAATGTCGACCATCGAGGGCCGCCGGGCAGCGCGCTCTTGCACCAGTACATACGGGCGGACCAGTGCAGTGTCTTCACCCCTGAGCGGGTGATGGTGACTCGGCATGTCGACGGCCTGCCCCAGGACGAGCGTCGGCTCGTCAACGGACGCCGAGGAAGCTGGAACGATCGGCGGCTGGAAGCGCCTTAACGAGCGGCGATGCCTGCCTCTGGGGAAGTACCGCGCTCTGGTGAGAGTCACCGCACGGCGGATACGGTTGAGCACGCTGGTCAGCTCCTATCGCTGATTGCTCGGTCCCCCGACATCGCCCGTCGTGGGGACCGCTTTGCGTACGGCCGCCCAGAGGGTGCGGCCGTTCATGCTGGTGGCGAGGAGCCCGAACCGATCGGCCTCGGCCACCACCTCCAGGACCTCCCGCCATAAGTCGGCGGAGAGCGATTCCGGCACCTCCGCCTGGACCGACGCGAACCGGTCGTGCTCCTCGACGCGCGAGGGAAGCCCGAGGTCGGACAGTCGGGCAGCGATGGCCGCCGCGAGTACTCCCGAAGCGGGCACAGGACAGCCTCCGTCACCGGTGATCACTTTGCGTGAAGCTAGTTAACTAGATTAGAGCTAGTGGACTAGATTTTCCATATGTCTGAGCAGCCGCCCTACCTCCGCATCGCCGACGAACTCCGGCGACGGATCGCGGAGCACGTATGGGAGCCCGGTGACCGCCTGCCGTCCCGTGCCCAGATCGGCCAGGAGTGCGGCGTGGGCGAGAACGTGGTCCGCCGGGCGCAGGAACTGCTGATCTCCCAGGGCGTGCTGGAAGGCCGCGCCGGCTCAGGGACCTACGTCGCCGAGCCCCGGCAGCGAGTCCGGGTCGTCAGGTCATCAGCTCGGGAGCAGCCCAGCGGATCGCCCTTCCGGGCGGACATGAAGGCCCTCGGCAGGCAAGGGGATTGGGAGAGCCGGACCGAGGCCAAGGTGCCGGCCCCGGCGGACATCGCTGCGCGGCTCGGCCTCGGCGAGGGCGACCTGTGCGTCCGGACCACGTATGAATTCCTTGCCGACGGCAGGCCGGTGCAGTTGTCGACGAGTTGGGAGCCGTACGACCTCACCGCCGGCACACTCGTCGTCCTTCCCGAGGGCGGGCCGCACGCCGGTACGGGTGTCGTCAACCGCATGGCCGCGATCGGTGTCACCGTCAGCCACGCCGTCGAGCAGCCGGAGCCGAGGCAGGCGACCGCCGAGGAGGCGTCGCTTCTCGGTATCCAGAAGGCCGCACTCGTGACGCACATCCGGCGGACGTACTACAGCGACGATGGGCGCCCCGTGGAGACGGCGGACATCGTGGTGCCCGCCGCTCACTGCGAGATCGTCTACGAGATCCCGATCAACCGCTAGCTCCCCTCACAGGGCGACTCAGGCTTTGCGCGCCAAGTAGGGTCCCCAGCCATGACCACTTCTCCTGATCACATCGACAGCAGAGAAGACCTGGCAGCCTTCGTTCGCTCCTTGCGTCGCGGTCATGCCGAGGACGGAAGGCCGTGGGAGAACGCGGACCTTCCGAGCTTTTTGGACGCTCTGGCCGCCTGGATGGATGACGCGGACGGCTGGTACCGCAACACCGGCCGGGAGTTGCCACCTGGCGGCGACTGGGCGTTCTTCGCCCGAGCCCTGCAAGCAGCGACGACGTACGAGTAGCCCGAGCCGCGTCGAATGCGTGTCGAAGTCCGGATGATGACGCGTGCTGCCCGGTAAGAGGAGCAGGTCAGCCAGGGTGTGGCACGCTACCCACCTAGCGCCTTCTAAGCGCTTGGCCGCAGGTTCGAGTCCTGCCGGGGGCGCATACAGCCTCTCACCTGCGGAAACGCGTGAGAGGCTTTTTCGTGTCCGGATGCACATCGCCCTTGAGCAGGCACCTTTGCCTGTCCGCAACCGCGGGGAACGGTGTAGCACCAGGTAGCACACCTTCGCTATCGTGGACAGCATGACAGCGCAGCCGGAGATCACTCAGCGCGACCTGCGCACCCGTTCCAAAGAGATCATGGACGCCGTCCAGGGAGGACAGGCCTTCACCGTCACCCGCGACGGGCATCGTGTCGGCGAGCTGGTCCCGCTCCGCCGCCGTCGCCGTTTCGTTCCCCGTGCCGAGTTCGCGGCCATGTCACGTACCGCCCCCGACATCTCGCTCGACGCCTTCCGTGACGACCAGGACGCCGTCGTCGATCAGGACTGGGACGACCCGTATGCCCGTTGAGTACGAGCAAGGCCTGCTCGACACCAACATCATGATCCTGCGCAAGTGGATCGACGCCGACGAGCTACCTGCCGAGATGGCCATCAGCGCCATCACCCTCGCGGAACTCTCCGCAGGCCCCCACCAGGTGCGCGGCGGCGAGCAGAGCGACTACGACGAACACGCCGAGCGGGCCCGCCGCATGGACGTCCTGCAGCGCGCCGAGAACGAATTCGACCCCATCCCCTTCGACGTGGAGGCGGCCCGCATCTACGGCAGAATCTGCGCCGCCGTCGTCTCCGCGGGCCGCAAGCCCCGTCGCCGTGTGGCCGACCTGATGATCGCCGCCGTCGCGGCCGCCGAGGAACTCCCCCTGTTCACCACCAACCCCGACGACTTCAAGGGCCTCGACCAACTGATCACCATCGTGCCCGTCACCCGGCCCGAGATGTTGCACGACCGGTAGTACCCCGTCCGCCCCGCCCTGCGCCGGAAGCCAAGGTCGTTCCGCTCCCGGTCGCGGACACCACCGCCCGTCACCACCTCACGTCACGCGAGACCTCGATCTGCACGGAGACGACGCCCGGAGCCTCGGTGCCGGCACGGCGCCCATACGGTTTCCCGATGACGCCGATCAAGAAGTTCCAAGTCACCTTCGACTGCGCAGAACCCGAGCGTCTCGCTCGTTTCTGGTGCGAGGTGCTGGGATACGTCGTACCGCCGCCACCCGGACTCGTGGGGGAAGAGCGCCTCGCCGCACTTGAGGCGGAATGCGCACGACTGGTCCCGCTCGGTGCGGTGCACGTGCGCACGCTGTACGACGGCAATGATTCGTGCATCCCGATGCTGGACATCGAGGGCAACGAGTTCTGCATCGACTGAGAGACCGCGAACGTGTCTTCGCCCTGTCCCCATGAGCCAGGGCGAAGGCACGAGGGTCGGTCATCAGCCAGAGGTCCCCCAGAAATAACAGCAAGCGCTCTGACGGTTTTCGGTCGCGAGCGACCAGCGAAGACGCAGGTGAGCACATCGCTCAACCCCTGACACCGTCTAAGGGGTCCTTTCACTATGCCCGTCCGGGTCGCGCGGCCTGGCACCGCACCTCGCCGCGTTGCCGAAACGCCCTAGTAGCTCCGCTACGAGGGCTT
>NZ_JBEOSZ010000023.1:0-25637 GCF_040303285.1 Streptomyces sp. NPDC096046
GGTGGCTCCGCCACATGACCGTTCACGGCGCACGCCGATCGCACGCACCGAACGCCGCTCCTTCTTCCACGTAGATCCATCAGAAGCCCCCTAGGTCGAACCGCGCAGCGCCGTCCAGGTGCCGGGTCCCACCCGGCCGTCGGCAGCGAGGCCCTTCGCCTTCTGGAACTTCTTCACCGCGGCCAGCGTGGAGCCGCCGAACTGTCCGTCCACGCCCGCGTCACCGACCTTGAAGCCGCGCTGGGTGAGCATGCACTGCACCTGGAGCACGCGCTCACCGCGGTCGCCGCGCACGGTGAGCTCGGTGCCGGAGTAGTGCGTGCACCGGGAGATCCAGGGAGGGGTGGCGGGCCCGGTCGCCGTCCTGCTGGGCGCGGTGGTCGGGGTCCCTCCGTCACTGCTGCCGCCTGTGCCCCCGGCCGAGGCGCCGGAGGTTTCGGCGGTGGAAGGGGATCCGGCCGCGCCTGACGCTGCCCCCTCGCCGGGCGGCACATCGTCCGCCCGCTTCCCCGATGCGGCTTCCTTCTCCTCCCCGCCTGCCTCTTTCTCTTCCTCCTCGGCGCTGGAAGACGACGCGGAGGAGCCGGGGACGGCGGAGGAGCCGGGGACGGGGGAGATCCGAGCGTCGTCGCCGCGGCCGGTGGCGACCGCCGTCGGCGCGGCCGAGGCGGTGCCGCCGAGGAACGGACGGCTGAGGAAGAAGGTTCCTGCAACGACGGCGCCCACGGCCAGACCGGCGGTGACGGCGAGGTACACCTTCCGCTTCCGGCGCCCGGCCCCGCTCTCGCCGACGGGACCGCGTGCGGGACTGCGTGCGGTGCTCGGGGCAGGGGCCTGCGGGTCCGGCGCCGGCGTACGCGACGGGACGGCGGCGGGAGCGGCCTTCTGCCCGGTGCGACGTTCCAGTGCGTCGCAGGCCTGCCGCCGGGCGAGTAACCGGCCGCCCAGCGGCTCGGGCCAGGCGGCGGCTCGGCGGCCCTCGGCGACCTCGGTCAGCCGCTCGGGGGTGGGGCGGCCGGCGGGGTCCTTGGAGAGGCAGGCGGACAGCAGCGCGGCCAGTTCAGCGTCCCGGGCCGCGAGTCTGGCCATGATGCCGGGCCGTGGCTCCTCGAACGCGACCCGGTGCATCACGTCGACGCCCGTCCCGTCCCCGAAGGGGGCGTTCCCGGTTGCGGCGTAGATCAGGCTTCCGGCGAGCGAGAAGACGTCGGAGGCGCTGTCGCACAGCCCCTCGCGCAGATACTCGGGCGCCATGAAGGCGGGCGTGCCGACCCGGTTGCCCGTGGCGGTGATCGCACTGCTGTCGACGGCCTGTGCGATGCCGAAGTCGATGACGTGCGCGCCCTGCGGTGTAAGGATCACGTTGGAGGGCTTGAGATCCCGGTGCACGACCCCGGCGGCGTCCAGTGCCGACAGCGCCCGACCCAGCTCCGCCACCAGCCGCCACACCCCGGCCGGTTCGAGCGCACCGCACTCGCGGACGGCATCGGCGAGGTTGAGGCCGGGCAGGTACCGGGTCGCCATCCACAGCAACTCGTCCTCGAACCCGCTGCCGAGCAGGGGAGGCGCGTGCGGTGTACGCAGCCGGGCGTGCACGGAGGCCTCCCGCTCGAAACGCCGCCGGAACCGGGGGTCCTCGGCGTACTCGGGGCGGATCACCTTGACGGCGGCGAGACCAGGGGCGTCGGCGGCGGCTCGGGCGAGGTAGACGCGGCCCATGCCGCCGCAGCCGAGTAACCCGAGGGGCGTGTAGGGGCCGATCTGTCCCGGGTCCCTGGCCCGTAACGGACTCGCGCCCGCCTGTTCCAGCGCCGTGTTTCCGGGCGCCGGCGAGTACGGCGGCATCGGCCGTCGGTCTGACATGGGCCCCCCGATGAGCTGCGGTCTCACAACGAACGCTTGTGTCACGCCAGTTGGGCGGAAAGGCTACCGCCCCCGGGGTGGGGGCGGCGAGAACCCCGGCGCACGGGCCCGCCGCCGTCGCCGAACGTGTGGCCCGACCGGAAATTCCGGCGCACCGGCCCGCCGCCGCAGCCGGCCTACGGTCCCACCGGAAGTTCCGGCGCACCGGCCCGCCGCCGTCGCCGAACCGGTGGCCCGACCGGAAACCCTGGCGCACCGGCCCGCCGCCGTCGCCGAACCGGTGGCCCGACCGGAAACCCCGGCGCACCGGCCCGCCACCGCAGCCGGCCTACGGTCCCACCGGAAACCCGGTGGGTGCTGTACAAGGTGCTCTCCCCGTGCCTGACCGGCCACGACCGTCAGACCAGGGCGACGCACCAGGGCCGTGCCCCCCTCGTACGGGTGGGACACGGCCCTTGGGTGTCAATGGCGTGAACCGGTCCAGTCGGCCGGGCCCGTTCAGTAGCGGGGGCGGTTGAACCAGGCCTTGCCGGCCGCGTTGCCGACGAAGACGGCCACCAGGATGGCGAGGATCGTGTGCACCAGGCCCACGATGACGAACGGGTAGATGCCGAGGACCGCCGTGATGATGGCGAAGACCAGGATGGTGACCCGGGCGCCGTTGCCGCCGTTCTTGAACTTCGTCGCCAGGACGGCCGCGAACACCAGCCAGGCCAGGCCGAACACGACGTAGCCCCAGATCAAGCCGGTCGAGTCGCCGACCAGGTCCTGGAAGGCGGTGTTGTCCTTGAGGGACTCGTCGTCCTTCGCGGCGTTGAGCGCGATGGCGGAGAAGGCGAAGATGGCCACGCCGAGGACCTGCAGACCGACGATGACCCACATCATCACGCGGGCCGCGCTCACCGAGCCGGGCATCGTGGTCGGCGCGGCGGGGCCGCCGTAGGGGGAGACCGGAGGCGCCTGCGGGTAGCCGTAACCGGGAGCCTGCTGCCCCTGGTCCTGCGGGTAGCCGTAGCCCGGCTGCTGCTGCGGCTGCTGCCCCTGGGGAGCGCCGTAGGGGTTGTTGGGGTCGCCGTAGCTCATGGGGGCTTTCCTCCGTTGTCCGAGTGCGGGGACGACGCGTGACATCCGCACGGAGGAAATCTTCAGTATTGCGGCCGTCCCCCCGTTGAGCTGCCCGCGGCACTTGTCACGTCATCGTTCTTCACCATTGACCGGCTTGTCCAGCCGCATTCCCGATGTGTTGTGCAAGTGCAACATCGCTGATCTTGGGCGGATACGGGAGCACGGGCCCCGCGGTGCCCGGATCGCGGTCGGATTGGAACCGCGGCGGGGTCATCCGCGAGGATGGGGTCATGACCGCCCAGATTCTCGATGGCAAGGCCACCGCAGCCGCGATCAAGTCCGACCTGACCGCCCGCGTGGCGGCGCTGAAGGAGAAGGGCGTCACGCCCGGCCTCGGCACGATCCTGGTCGGGGAGGACCCCGGCAGCCAGAAGTACGTCGCCGGCAAGCACCGCGACTGCGCGCAGGTGGGCATCGCCTCCATCCAGCGCGAACTGCCCGCCACGGCGACCCAGGAGGAGATCGAGGCGGTCGTCCGCGAGCTGAACGAGGATCCGGCCTGCACCGGGTACATCGTGCAACTGCCGCTGCCCAGAGGCATCGACGAGAACCGCATCCTCGAACTGATGGACCCGGACAAGGACGCGGACGGCCTGCACCCGATGAACCTCGGGCGCCTCGTCCTCAACGAGCCCGCCCCGCTGCCCTGCACCCCGAACGGCGTGCTGACGCTGCTGCGCCGCTACGGCGTGGAGATCAAGGGCGCCGAGGTCGTGGTCGTCGGACGCGGTGTGACCATCGGCCGGCCGATGCCGCTGCTGCTCACCCGCCGCAGCGAGAACGCGACGGTGACCCAGTGCCACACCGGCACGCGTGATCTGTCGGCGCATCTCAAGCGCGCCGACATCATCGTGGCCGCCGCCGGTTCCGCCCATCTGATCCGCGCCGAGGACGTGAAGCCCGGTGCGGCCGTCCTCGACGTCGGCGTCTCCCGCAGCGCCGAGGGGCGGATCGTGGGCGACGTCCACCCCGACGTCGCCGAGGTCGCCGGCTGGATCTCCCCGAACCCCGGCGGAGTCGGCCCGATGACCCGCGCCCAGCTGCTCGTGAACGTGGTCGAGGCGGCGGAGCGCAGTGTCGGCTGAGCACCGCGCCCCGAGCGAGCGCGAGACGCCGGGCGGACAGGACGCCCCGGGCGGCGAGGAGCCGACGGAGGACCTCACCGTCCGTGACCCCATCAGCGCGCCCGACGCCCAGGGACGGCCGCGGCGGGTCACCCGGCGCTTTCCGCTGTTCACCAAGGACACCGCGCGGCCCGAGGGCGGCGGCCGGGCCGCGTCCGGGGACGCGCCCGCGCCGGCGCGGCAGTGGCCCGTGCTCGCCGTGCTGGGGCTGGCCGGGCTCGGGTTGCTGGTGACGGCGTTCGGCCAGTTCCGGTTCGGGACGCTGCTGATCGGCGTCGCCCTGCTGGCCGGCGGCGCGATGCGCTGGCTGCTACCGGACGTCGGCATGCTCGCCGTCCGCTCCCGCTTCACGGACATCGTCACCTATTCCCTGCTGGGCACCGTGATCGTCCTGCTGGCGCTGATGGCGCAGCCGAAGCCGCTGCTGCAGATCCCGTTCCTGAAGGACACCCTGCACTTCACGGTCACCAACGAGTGACGAGACGGTGGCCCGTCCCCTCCCCCGAGGAGGGACGGGCCCGCCGTCACGCCCCACCCTCCAGCACGGCGAACGGCCTGTTCAACGGCTGTCAGTGCGCTGTGGCACGGAAGTGACGGTTCCGCTACGTCCCGCATCCGATTCGGCATGAAGTGGTGCAAGCGCGGGGTGGGCGTGGACAATCGGGACGGTCCAGGGTGTATCGCGCGCGGTCACCACGCTTCTGTGCGCCCCCTGTCAGGGAACTGAGATCCTGACGGGGCGCATCCCTGTGGGTATCCAGAACGGGGACTCGGCCCAGGCCGCCACGCGCGGGGCGAACAGCGCGAGAAATATCAGCACGTTTCGGGGGGAAGAGGGGGAGCAATGCCTCGTTGGAAGGCCTTGCCGGATGAGCTCGATCCACAGATCAGGGAGTTCACCAGCCAGCTGCGCAGGCTCGTGGACCGCAGCGGTCTGAGCATCGCGTCGGTGGCGGACCGCACGGGTTACAGCAAGACGTCCTGGGAGCGTTACCTGAACGGCCGGCTGCTCGCGCCGAAGGGCGCCATCGTGGCCCTGGCCGAGGTCACCGGCACCAATCCGGTGCACCTGAGCACCATGTGGGAGCTCGCCGAGCGTGCCTGGAGCCGCTCGGAGATGCGGCACGACATGACGATGGAGGCCATACGGATCTCCCAGGCGCGCGCCGCGCTCGGCGAGTTCGGCGGGCAGGACTTCACCGACCCCTCGGCCGGTGGCACGACGTCCTCCTCGGGCAAGGGCGGAGCGGCCGCCGCGGGCAGCTCCAAGCCCGTCCGCCGCGGTGGCACCACCGTCACGCCGGGCATCGCGGGACCGGCCGGTGTGGCGCCGTCCGTGCCGCCGCAGCCGACGGCCCCCGAGGTCCAGGACTCCACCGGCTCGGGTGTGCGGGAGGAGAGCCGGAGCGCCGAGCCCGAGGTCAACTCGTGGGGCATGGCCGGGTACCAGGGCCCGTCGCCGATGGGCGGGCGCTCCGCCGGTCCCGGCACCGGCACGGGCTCGGGGCCCGTTGCCCCCGGCGGGTCGTCCGGCGGCCCGGGCCGGACCACGGGCGCCGGAGCGGGCTCGTACGGCGAACCGCAGGACGCCGTCCCGGCCCGGGCCGGTGGAGCCTCCGGTGGTTCCGGCGGGACGCGTCGCGCCGCCTCCGCCTCCGCGGGCAAGAAGCGGACCGCGACTTTCCTCGCCGGTGTCGCGGGCGTGCTGGTGGTGATCGCCGGTGCGTTCTACCTCGTCGGCGGCGGTGGCGAAGGCGAGAACCAGGGCGGTGGCACGTCGCCCTCGCCGACCGTGAGCGCCGACCCGAAGCTGCCGCCCGGCGTGAAGTGCAGCGGCGACGGCTGCACCGGCAAGGACGCGGAGGCCATGGGATGCAGCGGTGATCTGGTGACCACCGCGCAGACGGCGACCGTCGGCGCGGCCACGGTCGAGGTCCGCTACAGCGAGACCTGCAAGACGGCCTGGGGGCGCATCATCCAGGGGGCACAGGGCGACGAGGTGCAGATCAGCGCGGGCAAGGCGAAGCAGTCCGGCGGCATCACCGCGGCCGGGGACACCATCGCGTACACCCCGATGGTGGCGGTGAAGAGCGCCGCCGACGCCAAGGCCTGCGCGACGCTGGCGGCCGGGCAGAAGGGCTGCACCGAGTAGGCGCGTGGAGCGTGGCCCGCCCCGGCCCGGCGAGGAATCTCCGTCGGGGTGGAATGCTTACCGGAATCGGGGGCACGCGGACCGTACCCCCACGGGAGTCCGGCCTGGTCGGGTATCCCCCAGGCGGCCGCCTTCGTCCTCCTCTCCCGGACGGGCGGCCGCCTCTCGCATGACACGGGGAGGGGTTGTGGGCCGGGCCACACCGACCCGGACGTCCGGGATCCCCGATGCGCGATAGCCTGACCGCTGGATGGATCTCTTGACGCCAAGAGATCGATCAAACGTCCGGGGCAGGGAGCCCGCCCCACCGCCAGCTGTCATACGGAGAACGCCATGACCCGCACTCCCGTGAACGTCACCGTCACCGGCGCGGCCGGCCAGATCGGTTACGCCCTGCTCTTCCGCATCGCCTCCGGTCAGCTGCTCGGCGCGGACGTGCCGGTGAAGCTGCGCCTGCTGGAGATCACGCCCGCCCTGAAGGCGGCCGAGGGCACGGCCATGGAGCTGGACGACTGCGCGTTCCCGCTCCTCCAGGGCATCGAGATCACCGATGACCCGAACGTCGCCTTCGACGGCGCCAACGTAGGCCTGCTCGTCGGCGCCCGCCCCCGCACCAAGGGCATGGAGCGCGGCGACCTGCTGGAGGCCAACGGCGGCATCTTCAAGCCGCAGGGCAAAGCCATCAACGACCACGCCGCGGACGACATCAAGGTCCTGGTCGTCGGCAACCCGGCGAACACCAACGCCCTGATCGCCCAGGCCGCGGCGCCGGACGTCCCCGCCGAGCGGTTCACGGCCATGACCCGCCTGGACCACAACCGCGCGCTGACCCAGCTCGCGAAGAAGACGGGTTCGACGGTCGCCGACATCAAGCGCCTGACCATCTGGGGCAACCACTCCGCCACCCAGTACCCCGACATCTTCCACGCCACGGTCGCCGGCAAGAACGCCGCCGAGGTCGTCAACGACGAGAAGTGGCTGGCCGAGGACTTCATCCCGACCGTCGCCAAGCGCGGCGCCGCCATCATCGAGGCCCGTGGCGCCTCGTCGGCCGCGTCCGCCGCCAACGCCGCGATCGACCACGTCCACAGCTGGGTCAACGGCACCGCCGACGGCGACTGGGTCTCCATGGGCATCCCGTCGGACGGCTCCTACGGCGTCCCGGAGGGCCTGATCTCCTCCTTCCCGGTCACCACCAAGGACGGCGCGTACGAGATCGTCCAGGGCCTGGAGATCAACGAGTTCTCCCGCGCCCGGATCGACGCCTCCGTCAAGGAGCTCGAGGAGGAGCGCGAGGCGGTCCGCGGCCTCGGCCTCATCTGACCGGAGTCTCTCCGCGTTCGCGCGCAGGCCCCGCACCGGTGGTTCCGGTGCGGGGCCTGCGGGCTTTCCCGAGCCCTGCCGGGACCCGCCGTGTCCGGCGAGAACCGCCGCCGTGGCGGCCAGGACCACCAGGCGGACGGTGCGCGGTGACCCACACCCTGTGCACGTCGCCGGGGGGGCGGTCGCCTATCACACTCGGTACTTGCATGGTTTGGGGGGATTTGTCCGCATCTCCCGTGACACAGCGCACTTTCGGCCATCGGCGCGCATGCATCCAGGGGAGTCGGGCAGGCGATCCCGGTCTCTTAGTGACACGGATGTGACACAAGGGCGCTGATCAGGAACGGAAGGCGAACAGCGATCATGGCGGAAAGTACCGAACTTCAGGCACGTCAAACCATCCACGCGGGAGGAAAGTGGCGCGCGGCCGTCTCCGGCGCCACGCGCGAGATCCTCGACCCTGCGGACGCCCTGCCCTTCGCCGTGGTCGCGGAGGGTGACGAGAAGGACACCGACCTGGCGATCGCGGCCGCCCGACGTGCCTTCGACGAGGGGCCCTGGCCGCACACGCCGGCCGCCGAGCGGGCCGCGCTGCTCAGGCGCGTCGCCGACCTCCTCGTGCGGGACCGCGAGGAGCTGGGCCGGCTGGAGGCCCGCGACGCGGGCAAGACCGTCGAGGAGGGGCGCGTCGACATCGACTGTGTCGCCGACGCCTTCCGCTACTTCGCCGACCTGGTCGCCGGCGAGGCCCCCGGCCGGGTCGTGGACGCGGGCTCGACCGCCATCCACAGCGTCGTCGTGCACGAGCCCGTCGGCGTCTGCGCGATGATCACGCCCTGGAACTACCCGCTGCTCCAGGCCAGCTGGAAGATCGCCCCCGCCCTCGCCGCCGGCAACACCTTCGTCGTCAAGCCGAGCGAGATCACCCCGATGACGACGATCGCGCTCATCGAGCTGCTCGTCGAGGCCGGGCTCCCCGAGGGCGTCGCCAACATCGTCACCGGCCCGGGGCACTCCGTCGGGGCGCGCCTGTCCGAGCACCCCGACGTCGACCTGGTCTCCTTCACCGGAGGCCTGGTCAGCGGCACCAAGGTCGCCGAGGCCGCCGCCCCGACCGTCAAGAAGGTCGCCCTCGAACTCGGCGGCAAGAACCCCAACGTCGTTTTCGCCGACGCCTGCGCCACCGAGGAGGGCTTCGACACCGCCGTCGACCAGGCCCTCAACGCCGCCTTCATCCACAGCGGCCAGGTCTGCTCGGCCGGTGCCCGCCTCATCGTCGAGGAGTCCGTCCGGGACCGCTTCGTCACCGAACTCGCCCGGCGCGCCGAGAAGATCCGCCTCGGCCGCGGCACCGAGGACGGTGTCGAGTGCGGCCCGCTCGTCTCGGAGCAGCAGCGCGCCAAGGTCGAGATGTACGTCGAGTCCGCCCTCAAGGAGGGCGCGGTGCTGCGCTCCGGCGGCAAGCGCCCCGAGCCGTCCCCGCAGCGTCCGGAGAACGGCTACTTCTACGAGCCGACCGTCCTCGACCACTGCCACCGCGAGATGCGCGTCGTGCGGGAGGAGGTCTTCGGGCCGGTCGTCACCGTCGAGACCTTCCGGACCGAGGACGAGGCCGTCGCCCTCGCCAACGACACCGAGTACGGACTCGCGGGCGGCGTCTGGACCTCCGACGCGGGCCGCGCCCGCCGCGTGGCCGGGCGACTGCGCCACGGCACGATCTGGATCAACGACTTCCACCCCTACCTGCCGCAGGCGGAGTGGGGCGGTTTCGGCAAGAGCGGTGTGGGCCGCGAACTCGGCCCGGCCGGACTCGCCGAATACCGGGAGACCAAGCACGTCTACCAGAACCTCGCTCCCCAGCCGGTGCGCTGGTTCGCGGGCTGACCCCGTCCCCCGCCGGGCCGCCGACGCCCCATCCCGGGTTCACCCCCACATCCCGGGCTGACGTCCCCGTCCCCGAGCCCGTTCACTTCACCCCCACTGGAGCAAGCACGCCATGTCCCACATCCGCCATGAGTACGACTATGTCGTGATAGGCGGCGGAACCGCAGGTTCCGTGATCGCCTCCCGCCTGACCGAGAACCCGGACGTCACCGTCGCCGTCATCGAGGGCGGCCCCAGTGACGTCGGCCGTGACGACGTACTGACCCTGCGCCGCTGGATGGGTCTGCTCGGCGGCGAGCTCGACTACGACTACCCCACCACCGAACAGCCACGCGGAAACTCGCATATCCGGCACAGCCGGGCGCGTGTCCTGGGCGGCTGCTCCTCGCACAACACCCTGATCGCCTTCAAGCCGCTGCCCGCCGACTGGGACGAGTGGGAGGCCGCCGGCGCCAAGGGCTGGGGCGCGGTGCAGATGGAGGCGTACTTCGCCCGGCTCCTCAACAACATCGTGCCGGTCGACGAGCAGGACCGGAACGCCATCGCCCGCGACTTCGTCGACGCCGCCCAGGAGGCGCTGGGCGTGCCGCGCGTCGAGGGCTTCAACCAGAAGCCGTTCACCGAGGGCGTCGGCTTCTTCGATCTCGCCTACCACCCCGAGAACAACAAGCGGTCCTCGGCGTCGGTCGCGTACCTCCACCCGGTGATGGACGAGCGGCCCAACCTGACGATCATGCTGGAGACCTGGGCGTACAAGCTCCAGCTCGACGGCGACCGCGCCGAGGGCGTGCACGTGCGGACCAAGGACGGCGAGGAGATCCTCGTCAAGGCGCGGCGCGAGGTCCTGCTGTGCGCCGGCGCCGTCGACTCGCCCCGGCTGCTGATGCACTCCGGCATCGGCCCCAAGGCCGACCTGGAGAAGCTCGGCATCCCCGTCACGCACGACCTGCCCGGTGTCGGCGAGAACCTGCTCGACCACCCCGAGTCGGTCATCGTGTGGGAGACGAACGGCCCCATCCCGGAGAACTCCGCGATGGACTCCGACGCGGGCCTGTTCGTGCGCCGCGACCCCGAACTGGCGCACCCCGACCTGATGTTCCACTTCTACCAGATCCCCTTCACGGACAACCCGGAGCGACTGGGCTACCGCCGGCCGGAGTTCGGCGTCTCCATGACCCCGAACATCCCCAAGCCGAAGAGCCGCGGCCGGCTGTACCTGACCAGCGCCGACCCCGAGGTCAAGCCCGCGCTGGACTTCCGCTACTTCACCGACGAGGACGACTACGACGGCAAGACCCTCGTCGACGGCATCAGGATCGCCCGCGAGATAGCCAAGACCGAGCCCCTGGCCGGCTGGCTCAAGCGCGAGGTGGCCCCCGGCCCGGACGTCACCGGTGACGAGGAGCTCGGCGAGTACGCCCGCAAGGTCGCGCACACCGTCTACCACCCCGCCGGCACCTGCAAGATGGGCGACGCCGACGACCGGCTCGCGGTCGTCGACCCGGAGCTGCGCGTCCGCGGCCTGGAGGGCATCCGCATCGCCGACGCCTCCGTGTTCCCCACCATGACCACCGTCAACCCGATGATCGGTGTGCTCATGGTCGGGGAGAAGGCCGCCGAGCTGATCGGCGGTGGTTCCCGATGACCGCGACCCTCGAACCCCCCACGGAGCAGACCATGGACACCACCCCCGTCTTCTCGGTGGAGGGCCTGTGGAAGGTGTTCGGCCCCAAGGCCGAGCGCGTTCCCGCCGACCCCGAGCTCACCGCCCTCGACCCCGCCGAGCTGCGCTCCCGCACCGGCTGCACGGCCGCCGTCCGCGATGTCGGCTTCGACGTGCGCAAGGGTGAGGTCTTCGTCGTCATGGGCCTGTCCGGCTCCGGCAAGTCCACCCTGGTGCGCTGTCTGACCCGGCTGATCGAGCCCACGGCCGGCACCATCGCCATCGACGGCGAGGACGTCCGCGCCATGGACCGCTCCCGGCTGCGCGAACTGCGCCGCCACCGCGCCGCGATGGTCTTCCAGCACTTCGGCCTGCTGCCGCACCGCACGGTCCTCGACAACGTCGCCTACGGCCTGGAGATCCAGGGCGTGGGCAAGGCCGAGCGACGCGAGCGGGCCGCCGAGGTCGTCGCCAAGGTCGGCCTGGAGGGCATGGAGCAGCGCCGCCCCAGTCAGCTCTCCGGCGGTCAGCAGCAGCGTGTCGGTCTGGCCCGCGCACTCGCCGTCGACCCCGAAGTCCTGCTCTTCGACGAGCCGTTCAGCGCGCTCGACCCGATGATCCGGCGCGACATGCAGGAGGAGGTCGTCCGGCTGCACCACGAGGAGGGCCGCACGATGGTCTTCATCACGCACGACCTCCAGGAGGCCCTCAAGCTGGGCGACCGCATCGCCCTGATGCGCGACGGCCGGATCGTCCAGCTCGGCACCCCCGAGGAGATCGTGGGCGCGCCCGCCGACGACTACGTCCGCGAGTTCGTCCGGGACGTCCCGCGCGAACAGGTCCTCACCGTCCGTACGGCCATGCGCCGGCCCTCGGCGGACCAGGACGGCAGCGGACCGGCCGTGCGGCCCGACGCGACGGTGTCCGAGGCGATCGAGGCGGTCGCCCGCGCCGGCGCTCCGGCCCGGGTCGTGGACAAGGGCCGGTGCGTGGGCGTGGTCGACTCCGACACGCTCCTCGGCGTCGTCGCCGGGACGGAGCGGCCCGCTCCGCCCGGGACGCGGCAGCCCAGGGAGGCGGTGTGATGGCGACCATCACCGCGTCCCCGACGCGCATCGGCCTGCCCGCCCTCCTCAAGCACCACGCCGTCCGCAAGCTGCTGCTGCTCGGCCTCGCCGCCGCGATCCTCGTGCCGCTGGCCAACGCCCGCTGGGCGAGCGGCGCCTGGCCCGGCGCGCTGACCGTCGACTTCTCCGAGCCGCTCGCCAGGACCAGCGACTGGATCATCGACAACCGCGACAGCCATCCGCTGTTCCTGTACTTCTTCGGCCACGTCAGCAACGTCGTCGTCATCGCCGTACGGGCCGTCTACCTCACCCTCCTGGCCGTCGGCTGGGCGGGCGTCACGGCCCTGGGCGCCCTGGTCGCCTGGCGCGTGGCAGGTGTGAGGCTGGCGCTCGGCACGGCCGCCGCGTTCCTCGCCTGCGGGCTGCTCGGCATGTGGGTGCCGACCATGCAGACGCTCGCCCTGATGGTCGTCGCGGTCCTCGCGTCGGTCGTCGTCGGCGCGCTGCTCGGACTCGCCGCCGGGCTGTCCGACCGGATGGACCGCGTGCTGCGGCCGGTCCTGGACACCATGCAGGTGCTGCCCGCCTTCGCCTACCTGCTGCCCGTCGTGCTGATCTTCGGCATCGGCGTCCCGGCGGCCGTCCTGGCCACCGTCATCTACGCCGCGCCCCCCATGGCCCGCCTGACCTCGCTCGGTCTGCGCGGTGCCGACAAGGAGGTGCTGGAGGCCGTCGAGTCGCTCGGCTCCACCGCACGCCAGCGCCTGCTGACGGCCCGCATCCCGCTGGCCCGCAAGGAACTCCTCCTCGGCCTCAACCAGACGATCATGATGGCGCTGTCCATGGCCGTCATCGCGGCCGTCATCGGCGCGGGCGGTCTCGGTGACCGCGTCTACCAGGCCCTGGCCTCGGTCGACGTCGGTGCCGCGCTCGCCGCCGGTATCCCGATCGTGCTGCTCGCCGTCGTCCTCGACCGCGTCACCGGCGCGGCGGGAGGGGGGTCCCGCCCTGCTCGAGCGAAGTCGAGAGCTTGGGGGAGGCTCGGCGCCGAACCGGAGCCCCACAGCGGCCGCGGCTGGCTCATCGCGCTCGCCGGCGTCGTCGCCGTGGCGGTCGCCGGGCGGCTCGCCGGCCGCCTCGACTGGCCCGACACCTGGGTCGTCGGCATCGCCGAGCCCGTCAACCGCGCCGTCGACTGGATGACCGCGCACCTGTACTCGGGCGTCCCCGTCATCGGCGGCACCGCCGACTGGGCCGGCCACTTCACCACCTGGGTCCTCGACCCGATGCGGGACAGCCTGCAGGCGCTGCCCTGGTGGGGGGTCCTGCTGATCGTCGCCGCCCTGGCCTGGGTGATCGGCACCTGGCGCACCGCGCTCACCGCCGTCCTCGCCATGGCCGCGATCGGCGTCCTCGGCGTCTGGAAGCCGTCCCTCGACACCCTCTCGCAGGTCCTGGCGGCCGTCGCCGTCACCCTCGTCGTCGGGTTCGCCGTCGGTATCGCCGCGGCCCGCAGCGACCGTCTGGAGCGCGCCCTGCGCCCGGTCCTCGACGTGTTCCAGACGATGCCGCAGTTCGTGTACCTGATCCCGGTCGTCGCCCTGTTCGGCGTCGGCCGCGCCCCGGCCGTCGCGGCCGCGATCGTCTACGCGCTGCCGGCCGTCGTCCGCATCACCACCCAGGGCCTGCGCCAGGTCGACCCGGCCGCGCTGGAGGCGTCCGGCTCGCTCGGCGCGACCAGCTGGCAGCAGCTGAGGCAGGTCCAGCTCCCGCTGGCCCGCCGGGCCCTGCTGCTCGCCGTCAACCAGGGCCTCGTCCTGGTCCTCGCCGTCGTCGTCATCGGCGGCCTGGTCGGCGGTGGCGCCCTCGGCTACGACGTCGTCTTCGGCCTCGCCCAGGGCGACCTGGCGACCGGTCTGGTGGCCGGCGTGGCGATCGTCTGCCTCGGCCTGATGCTCGACCGGGTGACCCAGCCCACCGAACGCCGCGCGAAGAAGGGAGCCTGACATGCGCGTCCGTACCACTGCCGCGCTCGCCGCGGTGAGCTCCCTGGCGTTGCTCACCGGCTGCGGTGCCGCCGACATGACCGAGCAGGCCTCGCCCTTCGCCAACGCGCAGGGCGCGAAGACCGTCACCCTGTCCGTGCAGTCCTGGGTGGGCGCCCAGTCGAACGTGGCCGTCGCCCAGTACATCCTGGAGCACGAGCTGGGCTACCGCGTCGACACCGTCCAGGTCGACGAGGTGCCCGCCTGGGACGCCCTCAGCCAGGGCCGCGTCGACGCGCTCCTGGAGGACTGGGGCCACCCCGAGCAGGAGCAGCGCTACGTCAAGGACAAGAAGACGATCGCGCCCGGCGGCGACCTCGGCGTCACCGGCCACATCGGCTGGTACGTCCCGACGTACTTCGCCAAGCAGCACCCGGACGTCACGAACTGGAAGAACCTCAACAAGTACGCCGATCAGTTCCGCACCCCGGAGAGCGGCAGCAAGGGCCAGCTGATGGACGGTTCGCCGTCCTACGTCACCAACGACAAGGCGCTGGTGAAGAACCTGAAGCTGGACTACCGGGTGGTGTTCGCCGGCTCCGAGGCCGCGCAGATCACGCAGATCCGGCAGTTCGCCAAGGAGAAGAAGCCCTTCCTCACCTACTGGTACACGCCGCAGTGGCTCTTCGAGAAGGTCCCGATGACCGAGGTGAAGCTGCCGGAGTACAAGGAGGGCTGCGACGCCGACCCGAAGAAGGTCGCCTGCGCCTACCCGCACACCCCGCTGCAGAAGTACCTCAACGCGGACTTCGCGGAGAACGGCGGCAAGGCGGCGGCCTTCCTGAAGAAGTTCGAGTGGACGACCGAGGACCAGAACGAGGTCTCCCTGATGATCGCCGACCAGAAGATGACGCCCGAGGACGCGGCGAAGAAGTGGGTGGACAGCCACGAGTCCACATGGAAGAAGTGGCTGTCCTGACGTTCACCGCACCAACCGGTCGGCGATCTCCCGCAGGGCCCGGGCGGCCCGTCGCTGGAGTCCCGGCCCGAAGGTGATCCGGGTGGCCCCTCGCGCGCCGAGTTCGGCGGGTGAGGGGCCACCGTCGACCGGGGCCCCCACGTTGACCGGCCCCTGGATGCCGGCCCGCAGCAGCGGCAGGATCTCCGGCGGGGCCCCGATCGGGTACACGCAGTCGGCCCCGGCGGCGACGTACAACGCGGCCCGCTCGATGGCCGGGCCGGGATCGTCGACCCCGCGGGCGAAGGTGTCGATGCGGGCGTTGACGAACAGCCGGTCGCCGGCCGCCTCCCGCACCGCCGCCAGCCAGTCGGCGTGCGCCCGCGGCTCCTTGAGCACCCCGCCCTCGGAGTCCTCCAGGTTGCAGCCGACCGCCCCCGCCTCCAGCAGCCGCTCCACGAGCTCCCTCGGCGCGAGCCCGTAGCCGCCCTCCACGTCCGCGGACACGGGCACCTCGACGGCCCGGGCGATCCGGGCGACCGCCCCGAACATCTCGTCGGCCGGGACCTGCCCGTCCTCGTGGCCGAGCGAGGCGGCGACCCCGGCGCTGGGCGTGGCGAGGGCGGGGAACCCGGCGTCGGCGAACACCCGTGCACTGGCCGCGTCCCACGGCCCGGGCAGGACCAGCGGGTCACCGGGCGCCCGGTGATGATGCAGGGCGCGGAAAGCCTCCGCCTTGCTCACGGCGTGTACCCCCCGGGCGGGATCCGGCGGGCGACCATCACCCGGTTCCAGTTGTCGATGGCGACGACCAGCCCGATCAGATGGGCGAGCCGGGTCTCGTCGAAGTGCTTGGCGGCCCGCTCGTACACCTCGTCGGGCACGAAGCCCCCGGTCAGCACGGTCACCGCCTCCGTCAGCGCCAGCGCGGCCCGCTCCCGCTCGTCGAAGACCTCATCGGCCTCCTCCCACGCGGCCGGCAGACCGAGCTGCTCCTCGCTCACCCCGTACTCGCGGGCGATCGCGAGGTGCATGTCGAGGCAGGCGCAGTGGTTGAGCTGCGAGGCGCGGATCACCACGAGTTCGGCCAGGGCCGGATCGCCGAGACCCTTCTTCGCCGTGGCGCTCAGGGCGGACAGGGCCCGCCCGACCGCCGGATCCAGCAGCCGGGTCCGAGCGGTCACTTGTACTGGCCGGGCCGGTAGTGACCCGGCGCCATCCGGCAGGTCACCCCGAACCGGTTCCAGGCGTTGATCACCGTGATCGCGGCGATGACCTGCGCCAGCTCGGCCTCCTCGAAGTGCTTCGCGGCGTTGTCGTAGACCTCGTCCGGCACGAAACCCTCCGTCAGGACCGTCACCGCCTCCGTCAGCTCCAGCGCGGCGACCTCCTTCGCGGTGTAGAAGTGCCGCGACTCGTCCCAGGCGCTGAGCTGCACGATCCGCTCGACGCTCTCGCCCGCCGCCAGGGCGTCCTTGGTGTGCATGTCGAGGCAGAACGCGCAGTGGTTGATCTGGGAGGCGCGGATCTTCACCAGCTCGTACAGCTTGTGGTCGAGGCCCTTCCGGGCGGCGGTCTCCAGCCGGACCATCGCCTGGTAGACCTCGGGCGCGTGCTTGGCCCACTCCAGGCGGGCGGGCTGCTCGGGGGCGTACTCCACGGTCGCCGGGGTGTCGGTGTGCGTCGTCATGCCCTCGACCCTAGGAGGGAAGCAACCCAGGAGTATGGTCCATTTCCATGGCGGAACCCTGGGCCATTCTGGGCATCGACCTGCATGTGGAGCCGACCGGGCCGGGCCTGCGCCGGGGGCTGACCGACGCCCTGCGCGAGGCGGTGCGCTCCGGCCGGCTGGCCCCGGGCACCCGGCTGCCCTCCTCCCGCACGCTCGCCGCCGACCTGGGCATCGCCCGCAACACCGTCGCCGACGCCTACGCCGACCTGGTCGCCGAGGGCTGGCTCACCGCCCGGCAGGGCTCGGGCACCCGGGTCGCCGCGCGCGAGGTCGTCCCGCCGTCCGGCACCGCACCCCGGCCCCGCGCACCCGTCCGTCCGGCCTACGACCTGCGCCCCGGCAGTCCCGACCTCGCCTCCTTCCCGCGCACGGCCTGGCTCAAGGCGGCCCGCCGCGCCCTCGCCGCCGCCCCGCACCACGCGCTCGACTACGGCGACCCCCGCGGCCGCCCCGAACTGCGGGCCGCGCTCGCCGCGTACCTCTCCCGGGCCCGGGGCGTGCGCACCGGCCCCGAACGCATCGTGGTGTGCGCCGGGTTCGCGCACGGCCTGAAGCTGCTCGGCACGGTCCTGCGGGCGCGCGGAGCACGGACGGTCGCGGTCGAGTCGTACGGTCTCGACGTGCACCGGAGGATCCTGGCCGCCTCCGGCCTGGACACCGCCCCGCTGCCCTTCGACCGGCTGGGCACCGACCCGGGCGCCCTGTCCGGAGCCGACGCGCTGCTGCTCACCCCCGCCCACCAGTTCCCCATGGGCGTGCCCCTGCACCGAGACCGCCGTACGGCCGTCGTGGACTGGGCGCGGCGCACCGGCGGTCTTGTGCTGGAGGACGACTACGACGGGGAGTTCCGCTACGACCGGCAGCCCGTCGGTGCGCTCCAGGGCCTGGACCCCGACCGGGTCGTCTACCTGGGCACCGCGAGCAAGTCCCTCGCGCCCGGGCTGCGGCTGGCCTGGACGGTGCTGCCGCCGGGCCTCGCCGAGGAGGTCGCCGCGGCCAAGGGCGGCGTCGACACCTGCGGGGTGCTGGACCAGCTGACCCTGGCCGAGTTCCTCACCTCCGGCGCCTACGACCGGCACGTGCGCGCGACCCGCCTGCGCTACCGGCGCCGCCGGGACGCCCTGATCGCCGCCGTCACGACCCGGGCCCCCCAGGCCCGCGTCACCGGCATCGCGGCCGGTCTGCACGTCCTGCTGCGCCTGCCCCCGGGCACCGAGCAGTCGGTGGTCCAGGTGGCGAACTGGCGGGACCTCGCGCTCCACGGACTCGCCCGCTACACCCACCCCGCCGCGCGGGCCGAGCCCGTCGACGCCCTGGTCGTCGGCTACGGCACGCCACCGGACCACGCCTGGTCGGGGGCGCTGGACGCGCTGTCCGCGGTACTGCCCGGGTAATCGCTCGAATTACCCTCCGAAATGCCGTCCGGCGGATATGGTCACCCCATGAGTGAAAGCCTTTCCCCCTCTCGTGTGGCCCTGAAGAAAATCACCCCCGACGTCTCCGCGGCCATGGGCTCCCTACACGCAGCCGCCGTTTCCGCCGCCCAGGAGGCCAAGCTCGAACCAGAATTGCTGGAACTGGTCAGGATCCGCGCCTCGCAGATCAACGGCTGCGCCTTCTGCCTCGACCTGCATACCAGGGACGCCCGCGAACGGGGTGAGACCGAGCAGCGCATCCACACCCTGGCCGCCTGGCGGGAGACACCCTTCTTCACCGAACGCGAGCGTGCGGCCCTGGCGTTGACCGAGGCGGTGACGCTCGTCCACGACGGTCGCGTCCCGGACGCCGTCTACGCCGAGGCGGCCGGGGTCTTCGACGAGAACCAGATCGCGGCCCTCATCTGGGCGGCCACCGTCATCAACGCCTACAACCGGATCGCGATAGCGACGCGCATGGTCCCGAAAAGCTGAAACAAGGCAGCGGAAAAGGCGCCGGGTCGAATTCGACCCGGCGTCGCCCTCTGCCCGCAATTCATTCGGCCGGCAGCGGCTCCATAAGGCTGTCCAGCCAGGTTCGCCATTCCGCGGCCCGTTCCGCCGGCGGCAGCCGCATCGGCCGTCCGACCCAGTCCGTCACGGGCCGGATCCCGTGCAGCGCGTTCACCAGCCACACCTCACGGCCGTCCAGCTCCGCCACGGCCCGCTCGCGGTGCGCGATCCGCAGCCCGGAGCGCAGCGCCCGCTCCTGCACCAGCCCGGCCGTCACACTCGGCAGGACGGGCAGCCGCGGCGGGGGCAGGCACAGGGTGTCGCCCTCCCACCACAGGACACTGGCCGTGGCCGACTCCAGGACCGTGCCCGGGCGGGCGATCAGCACCGCCTCCTCCGCGCCCTCGCCCGTGGCCCGGCGGCGCACCCGGGCCAGGGTGTCGAGGTCCGGGCCCTTGCGCCGAGGCACCGTCCGCGGATCGAACTGGCCCGCCGCCCACAGGCGCACTCCCGTACCCAGCGGCGGAGCCGGCCGCAGCAGCAGCCGCAGCTCCAGGGACCCCGCCGCGAGTTCCACCCGGGGGAACCACTCCCCGGTTCTCGGCAGGGCGGCGGTCACGTCCTGCCAGAACGCGGTGAGCCGGCGCGGTTCCGGCCCGCCGCAGTCACCGCAGGACCGCGAGAACCGCTCCCGGTGCCGGGCGTAGGCCCGCACCCGGCCCTCGCGCAGCAGCCAGGAGTCCGCGACGAGCAGCCGCCCCCCGTCCGCCCGCTCCGGGGCCGGGACCAGGCCACGGCCGGGCGTCCAGGCCCACAGGCCCGCCACCACCGCCGGTCTTGTCACCATGGGGTCCTCTCCTCAGTACCTGCGGCCCGCGACGGCGGGCGCCCCGTGCCGGGGCCCGTACGGCGCGTGCTCCAGCCAGGATCCGCACCACGGCAGCACCGGCGCCAGGGCCGCCGCGGCCCGCTGCCTGACCCGGACGATCCGGCGGCGCGGCCGCAGATGGTCCAGGGCCGTGCCGGCGGCGGCCATGTTGAACAGGCCCGCCGCGCGCCGCACCTCCGCGAAGTCCGCGACCGCCTCCGCGGTCCCGGCGGCGATCGCCCCGGCGGCGGCCGCCGCGTCCGCGATCCCGCTGTTCATGCCGCGCGCCCCGAACGGCGGGAAGAGATGCGCCGCCTCACCGGCCAGCAGCACCCGCCGGTGCGGATCGGTGAACGAGGCGGCCACCTTGCGCAGGAAGCGGTACGTCGACACCCACAGGATCCGGTCGCCGTAGCCCTCCCCGACGATCGCCGGCAGCCAGCGGCGGACGGCCTCCTCGGTGCCGAACTCCTCCGGCCGGTCGTCGTCGCGGCACTGGAGGTCGATCTGGAAGCCCCCGGTGAACGGCACCCGCATCACACTGCGCCCGCCCGCCCCGGGATGCTCGTAGTGGAAGACCCGCTCCAACGGCAGCTCGCCGCCCGGCACGTCGGCGACGTCCACGACGACGTGGAAGCCCTCGCCGCGGGTGCCCTCCAGCTCGATGCCCAGCCCGCGCCGGACCGCGGAGCGGGCCCCGTCGGCGGCGACGACGTGGGAGGCGCTCCACTCCCGCCCGTCCGCACCCGTCAGCCGGACCCCGCTTCCCGTGCTGCGCACGCCCGTCACCCGGGTGCCCCACTCGAAGCCGACCCCGGCCCGCCCACAGGCCGCGCGCAGAAAGCGTTCGGTGTCCGTCTGGCGCAGGCTGGTGAAGGGCGGCGGGCCGGACGGGGGCGGGAAGGTCCGGGCGTAGACCTCGCGCCCCCGGTAGAGGGTGCGCCTGGTGTGCCAGGTCCGCCCGTACGCGGTGATCTCGGCGGCGAGGCCGGGCAGCATCGCGTCCAGCAGTCCGAGGGTCTCCCGGTGCACGAACAGGGCCCGGCTGCCGGGCCGTTCACGGTCCTCCGGGTCGGCCTCCAGCACGGTGACCGGCAGGCCGTGGCCGCGCAGCGCGAGGGCCGCCGACAGGCCCACCGGGCCGGCCCCCACGACCACGACCGGGGTCATGCCCTGACGCCTTCGCCGAGCATCCGGGCGATCTCCACCCGCTTCACCTTCCAGGTCGCCGTCATCGGCAGCTCCTCGAACCGCCACTGCCGCGGCTCGGCCATCGACGGCAGCCCGGCCGTCGCCCGCCGCCAGCGCTCCGGGTCCAGGGGCCGCTCCCCGCGCACGCACACCACCGGCACCGGCTCACGGTCCGCCCCCGGCACGATCACGACCTCGCGCAGCTCCTCCAGCCGGGACATCAGCGTGTCCTCGACCTCCAGGTTGCTGTGCACGGCGTCGATCCGGTCGATCTCCCGGTCGATCAGGTACAGCGCGCCGAGGCGGTCGCGGTAGCCCAGGTCGCCCATCTCCCACCAGCCGCCGGTGAGCTGACGGTCGTAGCGGTCCGGCATGCCGAGGTAGGTGAGGATGCGGCCGCGGGTACGCGCCTCGATACGGCCCGGGGTGCCGGGCGCGACCCGCCGGCCCTCGGCGTCGGTCACCCGGACCCGGGTGAAGCCGGGTATCCCGAACCCGACCCGGCGGCCGTCCGCCCGGGCCGCACTGCGCCGGGTCACCACCTGGAACGCCACCGGGCCCGTCTCGCTCTGCCCGTACAGCTGGACCAGCCAGGGCGTACGGCGCCGCGACGCGTCCAGCAGCCGCCGCACGGTCCGCGGATGGATCGCGTCGAACGTCGAGCCGTACGACCGGACCCGGGACAGCGGCGCCCCGGGCGCACCGGCCAACTCCTCCCACAGCACGAACGTGTTGGGATGCGTCTCCACGATGCCGGGCCGGTGCCGGACCAGCAGGGGGCCGACCGAGGCCGGGTCCGGGTCGGTGATCAGCACGAGCGGGCTGCCGTAGTGCAGCAGCACGCCGAGCAGGTGGTAGAAGCGCGAGTGCACGAACGACATGTGCAGCGCGGCGGTCTCGCCCCGGGTGGGCCGGCCCATCACCTGCTGCGGCACCAGCCGGTTCCACATGGTCCGCGCGCTGTGCACGGCCAGTTTGGGGACGCCGGTGGTGCCCGAGCTGTGGGTGATCAGGGCGGGTTCACGGGGGTGGAGCCGGACCGGCGGGGGCGGTTCGGCGCCGGTGTACTTCGCCAGGGGCTCGGCACCGGGCGCGTCGTCCACGGACAGCGTCCGCCGCACGAGCCCGGACAGGGCGACGCCCTTCAGGCCGTCCAGCGTCGCGCCGTCGGTGATCAGCCAGGGCTGCCGCAGCCGTCCGAGGAGCTGCCCGGCCACCTCCGGGGCCAGCGCGGGCGACAGCAGCACGGGCACGGCCCCGATACGGGAGACGGCACAGGTCAGCAGCATGATGTCGACGTTGTCCGCCTTGTGCACGGCGACCTGCTCCGAGGGCCGCACCCCGGCCTGCCACAGTCGGCCGGACAACTCCTCGACCACCTCGGCCAGCACGGTGTAGCTCAGGTCGGTGCCGAGGGAGGGGGCGACGTCGAGCGGCCGGTCGAGGGTGACGAAGACCGACCCGTGCCGGTCGGCCGCCCGCCGGAGGAGCGGTCCCAGATAGAAGCCGCGGTCCGCGAGCAGGGGCTGTCGCATGGGGTCGTTCCTCTCCGTGGTGTTCACCAGGCGCCCTCGCGCACCAGATGGCGGCGCAGCTTCCCGGTCGGGGTGCGCGGCAGCGACGGGACGAAGCTGACGCTGCGCGGGACCTTGAACGCGGCGAGGCTCTCGCGCGCCAGGCCGGTCAGCTCGTCGGCCAGACCGTCCCGGACGGGCGGGACGGGAACCACGAAGGCCCGCAGCCGGCTCGCGCCGCGTCCGTCGGGAACGGCGGCGACCGCCACCTCCCGCACCGCCGGATGGGAACGCAGCACGGCCTCCACCTCCAGCGGGGAGACGGTGATGCCGCCGACCATCTCCATGTCGTCGGTCCGGCCGAGGTGCCGGTAGGTGCCGTCCGGTTCGCGGCGGGCCCGGTCCCGCGTGGCCAGCCAGCCGTCGACGAGGGTCCGCGCGGTCTCCTCGGGCCGGTTGAGGTAGCCGGGCGTCACCGTCGGCCCGCGCACCCACATCTCGCCCTCGTCGCCGTCCGGCACCGGGCGGCCGTCGCGGTCGCGCAACTCCACCTCGAAGCCGGGGACGGGCGGGCCGACGGTACCCGGGTGGTTGTGGGCGAACCCGTTGGCGCAGAACGCGTGACCGGCCTCGGTGGAGCCGATCTGCTCCAGCACCGGCGCGCCCAGCAGCGCGGTCACCTGCGTGGCCAGCCCTTCCGGCAGCCCCTCGCCGGCCGACACCGCGGCCCGCACCGAGGCGAAGCAGCCCTCGTGCCCGTGGCCCCGCTCGGCGACCAGCGCGGCGTACGCGGACGGCACCGAGTACAGCAGCGTCACCCGGTGCCGGGCGACGAGTTCGTCGGTGGTGGCTGGCGTCGGGCGCCGGTCCACGAGCACCGCGGACGAGCCGGAGAACAGGGGGAAGACGAACGCGTTGCCGAACCCGTAGGCGAAGAACAGCTTCGACACCGACAGGGTGACGTCCTCCGCGGTGATCCGCAGCACCCGCCGCCCGATCAGGTCGTGGTACGTCCGTGGATCGCCGTGCGTGTGCACGACGCCCTTGGGGCGGCCCGTGGTGCCGGAGGTGTACTGCACGTACAGCGGGGTGTGCGCGTCGACCTGGTGGGCGGGAGCGGGTCCGGCGGTGGGGGCGAGGGCCATCAGCTGGTCGGCGCCGAGCCCCGTGCGGCCCGCGAACCGGTCCTCCAGGCCCGGTCCGGTCACGCACAGCACGGCGCCGGTGTCCTCGGCCAGGAACGCGTGGTCGGACGCGGGGAGTTCGGGGTTGACCGGCACCGCCACGGCACCGAGGCGGGCGGTGGCGAGGAACGCCGTCACCCAGGCCGGGGAGTCCGGCAGCGCGAGCAGCACCCGGTCGCCGGGGCGCACCCCGTGACCGGCCAGCACGGTGGCCGCGCGGGCGGCGAGGTCGTGCACCTCACCGTGGGTCCAGGCCCGGTGCCCCTGGTGGAAGGCGGCCCGCCCGGTCCACCCGCGCCGTTCGGCGAGTTCCGCCAGGTGGGCCGCGAGATTCCCGGGCGCCTCGGCCTCCGCCGGGCTCAGCATGACCTGCGGACTGGTCATCGCCGGGCCTCCCCGACCGCCCCGGCCCGCTGCCCCGGCGGACCCTCCTGCCGCATCCGGCCGGCCGTGTGCTGCCGAAGGGCGCGCATCGGGGCCGCCGTCTTCAGCAGCATCTCCTCGTACTCGGCGTCCGGATCGGAGCCGAGCACGATCGCGCCGCCCGCGCCCAGGTGCATCAGGCCGTCGGCGAACACGGCGGTCCGGATCACGATGCTCAGGTCCGCGCCGCCACCGCAGCCGAAGTAGCCGAGGGCGCCGGAGTAGACGCCACGGGCCTCGGTCTCCAGCGTGTCGATGATCTCCAGGGTGCGCAGCTTCGGCGCGCCGGTCATCGACCCGCCCGGGAAGCAGGCCCGCACGCAGTCCACCGCGTCCGTGCCCTCCCGCAGCCTGCCCTGCACGGTGGAGACCAACTGGTGCACGGTGGCATAGGTCTCCGTGGCCATCAGCTTGGAGACCCGCACGGTCCCGGTCCGGCAGACCTGCCCCAGGTCGTTGCGGAGCAGGTCCACGATCATCAGGTTCTCGGCCCGGGTCTTGGCGTCCGAGGCGAGCGCGTCCCGCAGCCGGGCGTCCTCCTGCGGCCCGTCGCCCCGGGGCGCGGTGCCCTTGATGGGCCGGGCCTCGGCGGTGCCGTCCCGGTCGATCCGCAGGAACCGCTCGGGCGAGGAACCGGCCACCCCCAGCTCCCCGAACCTCAGGAACGCCGCGTACGGGGCCGGGTTCTCGCGGCGCAGCGTCCGGTAGAACTCCAGCGGGTCGGGCGGGGCGGGCAGCCGGGCGGCGTTCGTCAGGCAGACCTCGTAGCTGGTGCCGGACCGCAGCGCCCGCCGGCACGCCTCGATGTCCGCGAGGTACGTCGCCCGGTCGCGCACCAGCCAGGGCTCGGCGGCGTCGGGGTCGGCCGGCTGCGGCGGTCCGGGCAGCGGCGGGCGTTCCGTCGCCACGCAGGAGAGGCCGGCCAGCACGCCCTCCAGCCAGTCGGCGGCCTCCCGTGCGGCCTGCGGGGTGTCCTCCGCCAGGCACACGGCGTAGGTGAAGCCCTCCTCGTGGTCCACCGCGATCACCCGGTCGGCGAACAGCCACGCGGCGTCCGGGGTGGGGGAGCGGTGCCGGTTGGCCGACCCGCAGTCGGCCTTCATCTCGTAGCCGAAGTAGCCGACGTAGCCGCCGGTGAAGTCGAACGGCAGCCCGGTCGCGTCCACCCGGCGGTTGGCCAACTTCCGCTTGAGGTAGTCGAAGACACTCGCGCTCACCCGCCGCAGGGGCCGGCCCGCCCGCTCGATCTCACACCGCCCGGCGCCGACGTCGTACCGCACGAACTCGGCGAGCGGCCCCCGGTCGTCCCCGAGGAACGAGAACCGTGACCGCCCCGGCTCCACCAGCGAACTGTCCAGCCAGAAGCTCCGCGGCGATCCCGCGAACATCCGGCT
Organism: Streptomyces sp. NPDC096046; assembly: GCF_040303285.1. Classification (NCBI taxonomy): domain Bacteria; kingdom Bacillati; phylum Actinomycetota; class Actinomycetes; order Kitasatosporales; family Streptomycetaceae; genus Streptomyces; species Streptomyces sp. NPDC096046. The sequence continues at coordinate 25,379 of NZ_JBEOSZ010000023.1, forward strand.
GAAGACCGCCTCGGCGTCAACGGCACCGCTGACCCTCCGGGTGTGCAGCCGGTACCCGACCCGATCGGGCCGACGGGGCTGGGGGATGGCAACGGAGTCCGGTGCGGCCCCGGCGGGCGTCTTCCGCCCCCGGGCGGCCGGTGCGGCGGACCCGTCCGTGGCCATGGAACCGGCAGCGACGGAGGCGGCCGGGGCGGCCCGGCCGGGTGCCGGGGCAATCGGGTGGGACGGGGCTGTGCCGGTGGGTGTCTCCTGCCCA